>DHFQ01000068.1 GCA_002402325.1 Candidatus Aminicenantes bacterium UBA4820 | reverse complement strand
CTCAATTTGTTTCCTGTAACAATCAGGTGTTCTCTTGAAGTTGTAAGTCCCGATTTAATTGCCTCTTCTCTTACAATGTCGCTTAAAGAAAAATATTCAAAACCTTTTTCAATAAAATATTTTGCTGCAAGCCCTTTCCCCGCCGCATTTGGACCTGTTAGACCTATGACAAAAACCTCTTTGCTCATTTTTCAAATTCGCTCATCTTGTTAGAGATAACCTTTCTTAAGAGTTCATTATCTTCTATGCTTGCAAATTTGTATTCATAGTATGCAAGCGTTTTAAATCCTCTAAGTTCATAACATTTGCCAAGAAAATAGTGAGCCTTGGCGTGAGAAATTGTTACAAAAGAATAGTTATTTAGAAGGTTAATAAAAATATTTTCTGCTTCTTTATAATTTCCAAGACGATAGTTAGCCCAGCCGAGATAGTAAAGAGTCTCACCATAATGAATGTCAAGTGGGTAGTGCCTTACGAATGATTCTAACTTAGGAATTGCTTCCTCTTCTTTCAACTGCCTCAACTCTGAAATAATTGAAAAAAAATGTGAACTTTGTTCTGTCATCTTATCTAAATAACTTTTGCAAAATCTTTCGTACTCTGTAACAAGTGAAGAAAAATCTGTTAAGGTTATTTTCTCGAGTGTGGAGGGATAATTTTCCCCTTCCAAAAATTGCAATAGAAGTTCATAAGTCGAATTCACATTTGTTTTATCAAGCAGAAATTTTATGAGAAGAGAACCATTTAAAAGAGGATGAGAACCATCTGATATTAGAGAAAAATCACCCTTTTCATTGTTCTTCTCCATCTTCAAAACTTCCATCCCATCTACATATTGATTTAATCCCGTTAGGGTTAATGCAAAACCTAATCTTGCAAATTTTGGTAATTTTAAAAAAGTCTTCTCTCTTTTTTCTAATAAACTTTCTAAAATTGCTGATGAAATATGTTCATAAACAGGCATTGAATTAAAAGCGACGATTTGAGCATCAAGACCAATTTCAATGGTTCCATCCATATTTGAAGAAATGTAATAAATTGTGTTTCTATCAAGAGTCTTTCTATCAACAAGTTTAATTATTATCCTGTCTTCGCTTGTTGGATAGAAAAGTTTATTATCAATAAGAATTCTTACTGATGTGGGAATTGAGACCTCAACCTTTTCTAGGGCCTTCATTATCGGTTCATATCCACCATATTTTCCTTCATATCCTGAAATTTGAATCCCTTCCGTAGAGGGAGGAAGATTGATTTTTGGCTCTTCACTTAACTTTATATTTTTTACCTTATCCTCTATGTCTAATGTAGGTTTCTCCTTTGAAAACTCTACTTGTTTTTCAGTTTGCGGTTGCAAAAGCTGAGCGACAGATTGGCTTTGCCTTTTTTGAAACACTATCATCAAAATAAGTCCAATGATGCATAGAATAAACAAAAGGTAGAGAAAAATGGTTTTTTTCATTATGGTATTCCTATTCTGGAAGAATCGGCATACCCTTCGCCTTCACCCCATCTTATTTTTGCCCATCTTGAAGAAATTTCCGTAACAAATACTTCAGAACCTTCCACAAGAGTTTTTATGTTTTTTGAGGAAGGGTCTGGTGCTGTGAATATGTCAACATTTTGAAGGATTATCCCCTCTTTATACCTTTCTTTAAAAATTAATCCGCTATAAAAAAGCATCCCGCTTAAAATCCCTAAGATTATCAGGACAATCGATAATTTTTTTAGCATAGATGAAAATTGTGAAAATTCAAATATTATTAAAATTGAGAAAAGGAGATTTCCCAGAATGAGAAATATTAAAGAGACTATGAAAAATTGTTTCGGGTTTGATTGCAGAAGAAGTTTGATAAATGGTGATGGTTCATAAGAAGTTGTCTTTGATTTCAAAAGATCTTTTGCAACCTGTAGATTTCTGTTTGCATAATCAAAATCTGGCTTAACTTTCAAGGCTTTTTTATAGTAAAAAATTGAGTACGGAATTTTCCCCGTTTCAAAATAACAGTTTGCAATGTCGTAATAAAGTTGAGGTGATGCAAAACCTGAATCCTCAATCATTTTGTAATATTTTAACGCCAGAGAAAAATCTCCCTTTAAATATAATTCTTTTGCTTTTGAACCCAGAATACCAATTGATTCCTGAGCAAAGAGTGAAAAAGAAAAAACAAAAAGTAGCAAAAATAAAACTTTACTCTTGCCTCTTTTTCCTTTTATAATCTCCTTAAATTGATTTAACCTTTTCTTGAGTTCGTTCTTTTGAATCTTCATATCAGTAAATTCCGCTGAATCTATCTCTTTTATGAGGTTTATAATTTTTTCACTCTGAACTTCAGGAAAATTTTTTTCTTTCAGTTTTTCCTCAATTTGTTCTGTTGTAAGAAATGATACAGGTTCTTCAATTTTCATTTCAATGAATGATTCAAGTGCCTTCCTTAAATGTGTATGAAATTCCTTACTTTTCCTTGAATCCAGACAAATTTTTGCCCTTTTAAACTCTCTCTCAAGATTTTTCTTCAAAATCCTCAATTTGACCTTTTCTTCTGAAAGGAAAAATCTTTCAAGTAAGAAAACCGTTCCGTATGAGAGAAATGTGATAAAAAATGGAATTAAAAGATAAAAGACATAAATTTTTGGAATTGATGAACTTAATTGAACTTTGTTTTCTTCCTTTATATCAAGAATTGGAAGAATTTCTTTTCTCTCCATTAGTTTTGTATTTACATTTCCTTCAATCACATTTATTTGAGGAAGTTCAAGAGTTAAAGACTCATATTTCTTTTTATCAGTATCAAAATAAACGAAGTTAACTGTGCCGGGGCTTCTTTTTCCTGTAACAAGAGGAGCGAAGTTTAAAGTTATATCTCTATCAACGATTACCCCATCTTGAGTTATTTTTGACCTATCATCACTTTTAATCGGGTAGGTGGCAAAGAAGGGTGATTTTGGAATTTCAAAAGGTTCCTGAGGAAGATTTCCAATCCCGCTAATGCTTATTTTTGCAGAGAAAACTTCGTTGACCTTAATGCTATCTTTGGGATAATCCTTTAAGATTGCTTGAAATTTTCCAATCGCTCCTTGAAATGTAATTGAAGACACAGGAAGAGATATTACTTTTATTTTCAAATCCCCTCCTTTTAATCTGATTATTTGAGAGGAAGTTGAATGAGATGGTTGAACCTTTGTATCCGCGGTAAATGCTCCTATCTCAATAGTTCCCGCCTTCAACGGAACTAAAACTGCACAGTAGACAACAACATCAAGAAAATACTTCCCCTTTCTTTCAACCTTGTTTGTCTTTGGATATTGTGAGGAAGTGATTTCTATTTTTCTGAAACCATCAAAATTGGGCTTTTCTACAAACTCAAAATTTCTAACAGAATCTCTGGTTAAAAGATGAAGGTTATAAAGTATCGCTTCACCTTCGTAGCATTCACTTTTTTGTACCCTTCCCTCAAGTGAAATTTCAACAGGTTCTTCAATTTTCTTTTTGTTTTCAAGGGGAATGATTTTTTTTTCTCCCTCTTCCACGCTGACATTAAAGCCTCTGACCAAAATTGCTTTACTTTCAATCTTTAATTGAAAATCTTCAAGAAAAGATTTCCCGACTTTTGATGGAGCGATTATGTAGTGATAAAGATATTGAAAGCCATTTTTTGAAGGCTCAACGGTTTGATATTGACCTTTCACCAATCCATTTTCAATTTTTGGTAAATCAGGCTGTTTTATTGGAGACGAAAGTCCTTCAAACGAAAGGGTGTATGTAAAATTTTCACCCAGTTTTACTTTATCCTTATTTGCATAAGAGGATATTTTTAAATCACACAAAGAGGCAATTGAGATAAAAAGAAAAGAGACAAAAATTAAAATCTTTTTCAATTTTGAGCTGCAACCTCCCTCAAATTTATTGAAAATATTTTTGAAACCCCGCTCTCCTGCATCGTTACACCGTATATGATGTTGCCAAGTTCCATAGTCCTTTTGTTGTGGCTTATTACGATGAATTGCGTTCTATTTGAGAACTCCCTTAAAAGTTTTGAAAGAACCTTTTCAATGTTTGCATCGTCAAGCGGGGCATCTATTTCATCAAGAAGAAAAAACACCTGCGGTTTATAGGATAGGATTGCAAAAAGAAGCGTGAGAGCAACAAGCGCCTTCTCTCCTCCGCTTAACTGAATGTTGTGCACGACCTTCTTGCCCTGAGGTTGTGCAAAAATTTCAATTCCCGATTCAAGAGGGTTTTCTTTATCTTCAAGGCTCAAATACCCCTCCCCACCATCAAAAACTATTTTAAATAGTTCCGAGAAATTGTTGTTTATGGCTTCAAAAGCCTCAAGGAATCTTGATTTTATACTGTCGTTGATTTTTCTTATAGTTGTGGTCAAATCTCCAATAGCCTTTTCAAGGTCTTCTTTTTGTTCCGTCAAGAATTTAAGCCTATTTGATTTCGATTCATACTCCTCTTTTGCAAGAAGGTTTAATGGGGCAAGATCATCCTTTCTTTTTTGAATCTTTACTATTTCCTCAAGGAGTTTACTCTTTTCTTCGTCGCTCAAAAGTGGTTCATCTTTAAATTCATCTGCAATTAAAGAAACATCTTCTTCAAAGTCTTGAGAAAATCTTTCAAGTATACTCTTTTCTTCGCTCTCTGCTATTGCAAGGTCCTTTTCCCGTTCATTTATCTCTTTCTCAATTTCATTGAGGTCCGCCTGTGCCTCTTTTTCTATTTTTTCAATTTTTGTTATCTCTTCCTCCAGAAATTTGATCGTGGCGTCATAGTTTGATTTTTTCTCTCTGCTTTCTGTAATTTTTAAAAAAACTTCTGATAAAGTTGTTTCATCTTCAACGATATTTTTCTCAAGTTTTTTAACTTTTGAAGAAAGCATCTCCTGATCCTGGATTAATCTCTCTTTTGATGATTCAATCTCTTTTATTGAAGAGATGTGATTTGCTTCTTCATTTAGCAAAGACCTTTCTCTTTCCTCCCACTCCTTTTCTTTGAGCCTTTGTTCGGTAAAAAGTTCCTGAAACTTTTTTAACTCTTCCTCAAGTTTTTTCTTTTCCCCTTCCAAAAAAGAGATTTCTCCCTCAATTTTTAAGCTCTCTTTTTCTATTTTTGAAAGCCTCTCTTTTAAACCCTCTTTTTCCTTCTCAAATTCCTCTTTATTCCTTGCAATCTCATTGTATTCCAATTTCTGAAGGTCTTCATAAGCGCTTATTCTTTTGACTTCGCTTTCAGCCCTTTGAAGGGAAAGTTTCCCTTCCTGAACTTCCTTTTCTAATTCTCCTTTTTCTTTATAAAGGTCTCTCTCCATTTCCTTGAGTTTCTTTTCTTCCTCAATGAAGGATTTCTTCTCCTCTTCAAGCCTTGAGGTTTCTTTTTTTAACTTCTCAATTTTCTTTTTTGTCTCTTCAATCTCTTTTGTAATCTTGATTAGAGGGATTGAAAGTTCACTTAATGGGCCCAAAATGAGAAAGCCATCTTCATTTATCAAAAGAGAATCATTTAGAGTAAGGGCGGGATAATGATTTTCTTTAACAAATTGTAAAGCGTCATCAAAATCAGAAAATCTCGGCACATCCTTTATATGCCTTTTTAAAACATCGCTGATACCCTCCATTTGAGAAACCATTCCTTTAAAACTTTTGAATTTGCGATCAATCTTGAAATTTACTTTTTCGACTGAAATCTCATCAAGAAGAAAAAATAATCTTTCTTTTACTTTTCCTTTATTCTCATTTAAGATTTCCTTTAACTCTTCTGCATTTTCAATTTTGTATGATGAAATATATCCACCAAGAGAAAGTTCAAGGATTTTTAGACTCTGTTCTGGAACATCCTTTAAAATATTTGAAATTCTTTTATCTTTGAGATTTTCATACTTTTTCTCAAATTCAAGTTCAGTCTTGCTTTTTAATAAATTCTCCTGATTTTGCAAAACTTTAAATTTGGAATTGTCTCCTGCAATTGCTTTTTCTAAGTTCACAATTTCAAGAGAGCAATTGTCAATCTTTTTTTTGAGAATTTCACTTTGATTTAAAATGTTTTGCCACTCTTCTTCTTTTTCTTTGAGTTGATTTGATTTTTCTAATAATGATGCCTCCTCGTCAAACAAATTTTCCTCTGCGCTCTCCCTCTCTTTTTTCAACCTTTCCGATTCTCTATTGTGTCTATTTTCTCTTTCTATTAATTTTTTAATCTCCTCTTCAATTTGATGGAAAAGACTTTTTTTACTCGACCTCTCCTCTGCAAGAGTCAGATTCTCTTTTTGCTTCCTCAAAAGATTTCCTTCAATCTCGCCAAGTTTTTTTCCAATTGTTTCTATCTCATTGCTTTGTTTTGCAAGGTTTGATGCTATTTTCCTCTTTTCCTCTTCAAATACTTTCTTCCTTTCACCAACTGAAATTAAAAAACGATTTTTCTCCTTCAATTTAATTTCAAGGGTTGTCAAATCTTCAGAAATCTCTCTCAATCTATCTTTTGCAGAAACAATCTGGTCAAACTTCCTTTTATTATCCTGTTCAAGCCTCTCTTTGCGTATCTCAAGTTGATGAAGTTCCTCTGTAATCGTTAAATTGTTTGATTCTTCCTCATTCTTTCTAAGTTTTGTCGAGTGAAGTTGAGATTCAACTTTTGCAAGATTTGAACTCCTCCTTGTTCTTTCATCGTAATATAAATCAAGTTCACTCCTAAGATGAGATTTTCTTGTTTTTATTGTGAACATACTTCTTCCAAAATATGTTCTCTTCTTGATTTTCTCTTCTTCCGCAAGTTTTAAGTATTTTTGAGCCTTTTGAGCCTGTTTCTTCAATCCTTGAAGTTCCATTTCAACCTCAGCCATTATGTCATTTAACCTCAGTAAATTATTTTGAGTAGATTGAAGTTTGCTTTCGGCTGATTTTCTGTTCTCTTTATAATGCGATATTGCAGAAACCTCCTCAAATAGACTCCTTCTTTCCTCCGGACTCATAGCAAGAATAGCCTCCACCTTTCCTTGCTCAACGAGGAAACTTCCATGAACAGAGATGTTGTTTTTGTAGCAAAATTCGTGAATATCTTTTAACCTCACCACACTGTCATCGATTAAATAATAACTTTCTCCACTTTTTAAAAGCCTTCTTCCAATTTTCACCTTTTCTTTGTCATCATTTTCAAAGTAGATGAAAACCTCGGCACTACCTGCTGGCGGCCTTTTCTTATTTCCATGAAAAATAACATCAGCCATTTTACTTCCGCGAAGATTTTTGGGGCTTTGTTCTCCTATCGCCCACAGAACTGCATCGGCGATGTTACTTTTCCCACTACCGTTTGGGCCAACGACTATCGTTAAATCCTTATCAAGAATGATTCTTGTTCTATCAGCAAAAGACTTAAATCCACATATTTCTATCTCTTTTAGTCTCATCAACTTTCCTTTTTTGTCTCTTCCTTTATATTATAAAGAACATCTTCCGGAATGTTTTTCTTTGTTCCTTTCTTAAAATCGTAAAAAACCAAAACGCATTTTCCTTCAAAACACAACTTATTATTATACCAGATCGTTTCCTTTAGCGTAATTGATGTATTTCCAATCTTTTCAATTTCTACCTTAACGGTAACCTCACAACCGGGATAAATTGGCTCAATAAAGTTTCCTTCAAGATATTTGACAACAAAATCTATTTTACTGAGCGAAAACTTCCCTCTGATTTTTTCGAAGAGAGCAATCCTTCCCTCTTCAAGATATGTAAAGTATTTCGTATTGTTCAAATGTCCAAGGGCATCAATGTCCTCAAATCTAACCTTTATCTTTGTTTCTACCATTTTATTCTCCTTTTAAAAATGTGATATTCTTTATCTTCGAAAGGAGATTTTACCATGAAAGAGATTTTAATTGATGTTATTCAATCGGAATTAAGAAATATGGGTGTTGATGGATGGCTTTTTTCTTCTTTTAGAGGAAATGACCCTATTGCAGAGATGCTTCTAAGAAAAGAGGAGGGGGGACTTGCAACAAGAAGGTGGTTTTACTTTATTCCTTCAAAAGGTGAACCTATTAAACTTCTTCATAATATTGAGCCTCATTCTTTGAAAGATGTCGAGGGAAAAGAGATTTTTTATTCAAGATACGATGAATGGATGGATGAGTTATCAAAAATATTGAAAGGGGTGAGAAAAATTTGTGCCCAATATTCAAAAGATGGCGTGATTCCTGCTTTATCAAGGCTTGATTTAGGTTTGGGTGAGTTCATTCGCTCTCTTGATATTGAAATAGTTTCCTCTTCTGACCTTGTTGCAAAATTTCTTGTAACACTGTCTGAAAAACAGTTTGAAAGCCATTTAAGGTCTTTAAAGGTTCTTGAAGATTCAATAAGTTACGGCTTTTCCTTAGTAAAAGAGGCAATATTAAATAAACATTCAATAAACGAGTTTAGCCTTGATGAAAAACTGCTGTCATTTCTTGAGGATAATGGCCTTATCACATCAGCGATTCCGATTGTTGCGGTAAATGAAAATGCTGCAGACCCACACTTTGAACCATCTAAAGAAAATGCAAAGGAGATAAAGGAGGGAGACCTTCTTTTGATTGATATATGGGCAAAAGAGAAGGAGGCGGATTCAATTTATGCTGATATAACATGGTGCGGATATGTTGGAAAATCAGTTCCTGCTGAAATTGAAAACATCTTTGACATTGTCGTAAAGGCAAGAGACAAAGGTTTTGAAGTTGCAAAGGAGTGTTCAAAAAGAGAGGTTTTTGGCTATGAGGTTGATAGAGCGGTAAGAAATTACATTACTGAAAGGGGATACGGGGAATATTTTACTCACAGAACGGGACACTCAATCTATACTGAAGATCACGCTGATGGGGCAAATATGGATGATTTTGAGACAAAAGACACGAGAAAACTTATCCCTCACACACTCTTTTCAATTGAGCCGGGAATTTATCTAAAAGGAAAGATTGGTTTCAGGTCAGAGATCAATGTCTTTATAAAAGAAAAGGAAGCGATCGTAACAGGGAAAAAACAGGAAGCCTTGATCCCTATTTTGAAATAGGGTTTGAAAAGAAAAATTAAATTATTATTTTTTGCAACAAAGAAGAAGTTTCCCTCTCCCGACTTTGACAGGTTATAGGAGGTTGTTATTCATAACTTTTTGTAAAATAAGAGTGTTTTAGTAGACAATGTTTTGTAGTGCACAATATAAAATGGGGCTCGACATTGACTTTTTTGTGTTATCCCAAAAAATTTTCTTAAGAGTAAAGGTAACACCTAATTCTCCAAAAAAGGCTGTCCAGATTGTTGAATCCTCCAGAGAAGGAGGCAAGGTCAATAGAAAAGATAAATCCAAAATCCGACATTGCTATAAAGCCTTGTTATAAAAAGATAATAGCAGTAAGAATTTAACATCAAAACGAGAATCACCTATCAG
>DHFQ01000169.1 GCA_002402325.1 Candidatus Aminicenantes bacterium UBA4820 | reverse complement strand
TCAAATCAAGATGCAAATCAATATCCGATTTTGGGTTCCTTAAAGGCTATTTTTTAAAAACAATTTGATTTATAATTTACTCTTATTCTATTACGGAGGCTAAGATGAAAATTCGTTCTGGTTTTATTCTCACAACGATCCTATTAGTTACCCTTTCTGTTTTTTGTCAGTATGTTCCTCTTCCTCAAGAGGAACCATCAGAAAAGGGTGCACTCACTCAGGAAATGGTCGATTCGTTAAGACAATCCCTTCCTTTAACGCAGGAATTTAAAGCAATTCAAAATAGCCTTGCTGAAAATGAAATAAACGCTTTAGTAATAGACCGTAAAAAAACAATTTCTGATGATACTCTGTTTACAAAAGTAATTGATACAAGCAAAATAACAAATCAGGAACAAAGCGGAAGGTGCTGGCTTTTTGCGGGACTGAACCTCCTCCGTCCTGAACTTATAAAAAAGTATAACTTAAAAGAGTTTGAGTTTTCCGAAGCCTACATCCAATTCTGGGACAAACTTGAAAGGGCAAACAGAACGCTTGAGCTTGCAAAAGCTTTAAAAATTGAACCAATAGATAGCAGGAAAAATGCTCTACTTCTCCAAAAGCCAATTGATGATGGCGGAGATTGGAACTATGTCAGGTTTTTAGTTTCTCGCTACGGACTCGTCCCGAAAAATGTTATGCCCGAAACACAACAATCAAGCCATACAGGACAGATGAACAATCTTCTAAACACCGTAATGAGAAAAGGGATAAAGGCAATAAGAGAGGCACAAACTCCTGAGGCTGAAAATGTCGCAAAAATTGAGACTTTGAAGCAGGTCTACAAAATACTTGTTCTTTGCCTTGGCGAGCCTCCCCAGAGTTTTGAATGGCGTTATGAGATGAAGGATGTCAAAAGGGATACCGCAAAGGATAAATCTTCAAAAGAAGAGAAATTTGAAAGTAAACTTTCTCCGCTTAAAACATACACCCCACAAAGTTTTTACAAAGATTTTATGGGTGCCCCACTTGATAATTATATTTCTTTTATAAACTATCCCGGAAAGCCAGAACACAAAGTCATAAGATTTGCATGGAATAGAGATTCTGCTGATGGCAAAGATATGCAGGCTCTCAACATAACTACAGATGAGATGCAAAAGATGGCACTTGCCTCAATAATGGATGATCAGGCAGTCTGGTTTTGCTGTAACTCATCAGTCCAGAGAAACACAAAGACAGGCTTATGGGATATGGGGGTTCAAGATTACAATAGTCTGTTTGGAATTGACTTTTCATTCAGCAAAGAGGATCAACTTCGCTATCTTGATGGAGCACCAAACCATTGTATGGTCCTGACAGGCGTTGATATTCAAAATGGAGAGCCTGTTAAATGGAAAGTTGAAAATTCGTGGGGCGAAAAAAGAGGAAGAGACGGCTTCTGGACAATTACAAAATCGTGGTTTGAGGCAAATGTTTTCGAAATTCTTGTCAATAAGAAATATTGCTCACCCGAACTTCTGAATCTTACAGGACAAGAACCAATTGTGATGCCACCGTGGGATCCATTCAGCAATTAATCTCACTCCATTCAATGATAAAAGGTTCTCGCCCTTAACAAAGGGAGAGAACTTCCTTCCTACGCACTAACTTTTTCAAGGGCAAGAATCCTTGTGAAAGAAGGGATGAGATCACCCCAATTCTAACCAATCTTACATATCCCCTCTTGCAACTCTGCAGCCAAGGGCAATTGAATAAAATTTTGAATCCTCATCATCAGACCTTGAGGTTAAGACGCAGGGAGCTGTTGCTCCTATAACTACTGCCGCAAGTTTAGATCCTCCTAAATAGGTGGTCGTTTTGTAAAAGATATTTGCTGCCTCAATATTTGGAAAGATGAGTATATCAGCATCACCACCAACAGGAGATTTTAACCCTTTTATTTCGCAAGATTCCTTTGAAACTGCAACATCAAAGGCAAGTGGACCATCAACAATCGCTCCCTTTATCTGTCCTCTATCAGCCATTTTTGCTATTATCGCCGCATCCATAGTAGCAGGCATTTTATCTGACACCTTCTCGTTTGCAGTAAGAATAGCCGCTTTTGGCTTCTCTATTCCAAAACTTTTTGCAGCACTAATTAAATATTCAAGCATTTTTATTTTCTCTTGAAGTGTTGGCTGAGGAATCACAGCCACATCTGAAACAAAGAGTAGTTTATTGTGAGTCTTTTGATAGAATGGTGAATCTATCACGGTTAGATGGCTTAAAATATTTCCCTTCGGAATAAGTCCCTCCTCCTTATCAAGTATGAGCCTCATATATTTTTCCGTTCCAATGAGTCCTTTCATAAGGCAATCGCCCTTTTTGTTTCTAACCATATCACGCGCTATTTTTCCTGCTTTAATCTCTTCCTTTTCATCAATTATATCAAACATTGATGGGTCAAGGTTTTTCTCTTTGCAAAGAGTTTCAATTTTGTTTTTGTCGCCAACAAGCGTCATTAGAGCAATTTTTTCAACAGCAGCACGATGCGCCGCTTCAATGGTGTTCTCATCCTCACCGTTTGCTACGACCACTCTTTTCGGCGAACCACTTTTAAGATTTTCAACTAACTCTTCGAGGGTTCTTATCATTTTATTCCTCCATCAATAGATTTTTGCTTTTTCTTTTCCGCTTAAAACTCTCAACGCTCCCTTTGTTAAAGCAAGCATCTCATTTTCGCCAGGGTAGACCGTTATTCCACATCCCATTGCAAAGATGTATCCTTTTATTTTTTCGACAAGTTTTTTTGATCGAGCCATTCCACCTGTGATTATTATTTGATCAATCTTCTCTCCATCAAAGGCTGGAACTCTTGAGGCAATCTCTTTGGAAACTTGATAAGCCATCGCATCATAAACTGCCTCAGCGTATTTATCGCCCTCATCAATTCTTTTTTCAATCTCTCTTAAATCTGATGTGTTGAGATGGTCAATCATTCCTCCCCTTCCCTTATTTAATAAAAGAAGTTCCTGCTTAGTATATTTTCCTGAAAAGCAAAGTTTGATCAAATCTGCAACGGGTAGAGAACCTGACCTTTCAGGGCTAAAGGGTCCCTCTCCATCAAGGGCGTTGTTGACATCAATATATCTTCCCTTTTTATGGGCACCAACTGAAATTCCACCTCCCATGTGGCAAACGATAAGGTTCAAATAGTTATAAAATGTTTCATTCTCATCGGCATACCTTTTTGCAGAAGCAATCTGATTCAAGGCATGACTTATTGCCTTTCTTCTCACCTCTTTAAGCCCGGTAATCTTTACTCTTTCAGCCACTTCATCAACAACTACAGGATCAACTATGAAAGATTTAATATCTAACCCCTTTAACATTTGGTCGCTTATTATTGCTCCAAGGTTTGATGCGTGCTCGCCATTTTTTGCGATTTTTAAATGATCAAGCATTTTTTCATTTACTTCGTAAGTCCCACTTGGAATTGGGTCAAGAAGCCCACCTCTTGCACTAATTGCATCAAGTTCTTCAATTTTTACGCCTTTTTCACTGAGAGTTTTTAAAATAACTTCTTTTCTAAAACTCGCCTGCTCTACGATTGGTTTTCCTGCAAAAGGTTTTAATTCCTCAGCGCTATGTTTTATCTCTTCAACCCATTTTTCATTATCACCCTCATAGTAACCAATTTTGGTAGATGTTGAACCGGGGTTGATTGCAAGGACTTTAAATCTTTTAAAGAATAGGTCTTTTGGAGTTTCTGTCCAATTACCTGCTATGTTGTGCCTTAAAAGGTTAGCCTTTAAACTCAAAATAATATCTGATGGATTACAGTCAATCGCAAGGTCAACAACTTTAAAACCACATCCAAACAATGCTGAAATTTTCTTTGCTTCAGGATACTGTGATGAATAAAGATGATATAGAAAATTTCCAACTTCAAGGTTTGGTGCTATTATCACATTGAATTTTCCCGCGAGATCCTCAATTTTCTTCTCTTTATGAAAATACCTTTCCGCTGACTTTCTGGAAATAGCAGCGCTAACTTTTACCTCTCCCTCAATCCTTATTGTTTTATATTTTTCATCACCTTTTATTTTTTCTTCAAGAATTTTGGGAAGAAGTTTTGTAGATTCTCTAACAAGTTGTGGGGAAGGTCCCTCATCAGAGCCTTTATTTGAATATGAAACTATCGCACCGTTAATTTCAGGAAGAATTGATTCAGGAATAATATCTCTTGCAACTTTGCAGGTTTCAATCGCCACTTCAGCAAGTATTTTAGGAGTCATTACCTCATTTACACCTACATCACCAAAAACAACTATATTTTCCGGAAACAATCCTGCATTAAAATCATCAGGAAGTGCAAACACTCCTGCCTCCCCTTGAATCTCCTTATCTTTTAGAACTTTGAGTGCAGGTCTTAAAAATTTAACAGGTTCAAAGCCTGCACCGCCTACAACCATATCAGCGTAGCCAGATTTAACAAGATAAATTCCAAACCTTGAAGGTTCTTTTACCAGTTCTTTTGCCTTTTGGTAAGAACAATTTAATTCTTTTTCATACTGTAAAAGAGATTTTGTGAATTCTTCAATTAGATTTTCCTTTTCGTTTATATCAATAAAGGCTGCTTCAGAAATGGCAAAATCAACCCTATTTTTGTCAAGATTGGGAAGTTTCTCTGAAATTATTTTTCTAATTGTTTCTTCCTTTTCAAGGAAAATCGGCTTGATATAACGGGTCAAATAACACACCGCCTCAATTATTCTTTCATCGTTTGACTCACAAAAAACGACAGTAGGCCTGTTTCTTTGAATTGCAGTTAATTCCGACTCAATTATCTTTTCAATATCAACCATCTGCTTCCCTCCAGCAATAACAATTCATCTCTTTAGATATTAGAATATCACAATTTGTTTTTTTTACAAAATATCTTTTATCAATGTGTTAAGAGATTTTTAGAGGGATTGGTAAAAAAGAAGATAATCAAAGAAATGAAATAACAGACAATATAAATAACAAAACTTGAATCAAGTTTATAAGCGAATTATACGCATAGAACTTATCTTCTTTTTCCTATAATATTTTTATTCCTTCGTCTTTAATCCCGAGTGGAAAAGGAGGTCAATTCCTTTGTCCTTTTTCTCTTTAAGNNGGAGATGAAAGATGAAGGTTAATGCACTCTTTAATGTCAGGGAAAAGTTGGAGATCTTGAGAATCTTTAATATCAAATTTTATAGGTTCTTTGTAAAAGTGCTTTTCTTTCAACCTCAATTCCCACTTTGCTTTTGAATCTGGGTCTGCATAGGCAGAATGGATGTTTAAACTATATTTTTTGTTTGAAATGATGCCCTCTTTTTCCGAACAACCAATTTGAAGAAATCCAAAGCCCATTCCGTCTGCAACGATTGCTTTTCCTTCCTCATCGAGAATGCTTACAGAAATGTC
>DHFQ01000020.1 GCA_002402325.1 Candidatus Aminicenantes bacterium UBA4820 | reverse complement strand
CAAATGAAGATATAAAGCAATGTCGAATTTTGGGATTATCACTTGACATCTTTGAAAAGTAAAACTATCCTTTTATCTTAAGGATGGCGAATGAAAGGCGAAGCGATTGGAATGGTTGAGACAAAAGGGCTCGTTTCCGCAATTGAAGCGGCAGACCAGATGGTAAAAACCGCAGGCGTTGAACTTTTAGGTTATGGAAATGCTGATGGAGGTTTGATTTCAATCTATGTGAGAGGAGATGTGGGCTCGGTTACTGCATCTGTTGAAGCGGGAAAGGAAGCAGCGAGAAGGGTTGGTGAGCTCATAACCTACCACATCATTCCAATGCCTTTTGATGATGTCAGTAGAATAATTCCTGAAATTTGCGGGGGAAAGAAATGAAAAATCAAATTGATAGAGTTATGGAGGAGACAAAGAGGGCTCAAACACTTTTTGCGGATTTTAGTGAAGAGAAGGTGAACAGAGTTCTTGAGGCAATTCATACAGTTTCAATGTCAAACCTTGAAAAATGGGCAAGGTTTGCACATGAAGAGACGGGCTACGGTAAGATTGAAGATAAGGTGATTAAAAATAGATTAGCGTCTGAAGATGTCTATCGCTACATCCTTCCGATGAAAACGACGGGGTTTATTTCAGCAAAGCCAGAGATGGGGATTTATGAAGTTGCTGCGCCAATGGGGATCGTCGCCGCTGTAATTCCATCAACAAATCCAACCTCAACGACGATTTACAAGATACTCATTTCGCTAAAATCAAGAAATGGAATTGTTATTTCGCCCCATCCCTTTGCAAAAAATTGCATTAAAGCGGTTGTTGACGCATTGAGTGATGCCGCAGCGTCGGCTGGAGCGCCGAGGGGAATAATCGGTTTTATAAATGATCCTACGATTGAAGACACGCAATATTTGATGAAACATCATCTAACAAATGTGATTCTTGCAACGGGTGGATTGGGGCTTGTAAGGGCTGCCTATTCATCGGGAAAGCCTGCTTATGGAGTTGGTCCGGGGAATGTTCCTGCATTTATTGACAGAAGTGCGAATTTGCAAAAGGCGGTAAAAGATGTTGTAGCGGGAAAGAGTTTTGATTGGGGAACTGTTTGTGCAAGCGAGCAATCTTTAATTGTTGATTTAGCCGTTGCTGAAAAGGTTAGAGAGTACTTAAAACAGGAGGGCTGCTACTTTGTGAATCAAAGAGAGAAAACTCAACTTGAATCTTTAATGGTTGATGAGAAAGGTAATTTAAACCCCAAAATAGTTGCAAAATCACCTCAGGTCATAGCCGAGATGGCAGGTTTTGAGCTCCCTCAAAATATAAAAGTTTTGATAGTTGAAGAGAACGGAGTTGGAAGAGAACATCCACTCACACTTGAAAAATTATCTCCTGTTTTGACCTATTTTGAGGAGGATGGGTGGGAAGCAGGATGCTACAGGTGCATCGAAGTTTTAAAGTATGGCGGGCTTGGACATACGCTTTGCCTTCACGCACAGGATTTGAATGTTATAAGGCAGTTTGCATTAAGAAAGCCCGCATTCAGGATTCTCATAAATACTCCGGGAACACACGGTGCCGTTGGATTTTCAACAAATCTTCCACCCGCACTTACGCTTGGATGTGGAGCATTGGGAAACAACATAACTTCAGACAACATAACACCTCTTCACCTTATGGATATTAAAAGGGTTGCTTTTGAGACAAAGCCTGTTACAACAAAAGAGGTTATAATATTGAAGCCACTAATCACTCCCTCTGAAATTAATGGATACGATTTTATAGAAACAAAAAAGATTGATTCCTTAAAGAAAGCCCCTCCAAAGGAGGTTGTAGAAGGTATCTATGACTTTGTGTCAGAAGATGATGTAAGAAGGGCAAAAAAAGAAAATAGAAGGATAAAAATCCACTCAAAGACAATAATAACCCCATCTGCAAGAGAATTGGGCGAATCATTGAGAATTTTTGAAAAAACTTAGAAATATTAAAAAAATTTTCTCAAGAGAATTGATGTTATAATATCCTTTCTTTTAAATCTATTAAGGAGGTGGAAAAATGGCGAAGGTTAAAGAATCGGAAGAAAAGGCAACACCAAAGAAAAGAAAAAGTTTGAAAAGTGAACCTTTAAATTTAGAGAGTGAAGAAGAAAAGGAAATTGAAGAGCAACCTTTGTTTGCAAAGGAGCCTTATAATAAACCTCAAAAAAAACTTGAAAGTTTCTCATCGGAAACAATCATAAGCGACCTGTCGGAACTAAAAGTTAAAATTTCAAAAAAGCTTCAAGACCTTGAAAGTAGTCTTCTTGAAAAGGCAAAGATCGTTGAAGACCTTGAAAAAGAAATTGAAGATAAAAGAAAGACTCTAAAAGAACTTTACGACATTGAAGTGGAAGCAGGGACTTTAGAAAAATTGATAAAAAGTCAGGAAGAGAAAAGAATAACCTTTGAGGCAAAAATTGCTGAGGAAAAGGCAAGATGGGAAGAGCAAATCTCTTCAATGAAAAGGGAAAGGGAGAGGGAAGAGGAAGAATATGAATACAAAACAAAATTGAAGCATCAGCGGGAAGAGCAGGAATTTAAAGACAGATTGGAAAAGGAGAAAAAATCTTATGAGGAGAAGAAAGCAATTGAAGAACAGGAACTTTCAAAGCGGGAAGAAATTATCTCCTTAAAAGAGAATGAACTTATAAGTTTAAGAGAAAGAGTGTCTCAATTTGATGAAATCCTCTCAAAGGAAATAGGTGAGGCTGAAAAGAGAGGAATATCTTCAGCAGAAGAGAGGATGAGGGTTGAAAAAATCATTCTTGAAAAGGATATTGAAAAGGAAAAAGAACTATACAAATTGACATTGAAAACCCTTGAAGAGAAAGTTAAAGAGCAGGAGGCAAGAATAAAATCCCTTGAAAAGGATTTAAAAGATCTTCTTGCACAAAGCCAATCTGTCGCCTCAAAAGCGATCGAAGGAATTGCAGGGTTTAAGAACTCTCCTCCACCAGAAAAAACATAAAATCAATTTAGAATAAGGGAGGTATAAAATTTATTCTTCTTTAAGAATCGTTTCTTTGAACTCTTTTATTTTATCTTTCAAATCTTTTATCTTTTTTAAAGTGGAGAGAGAATTTCTCAATGAAGAACTTCCTTGAATCCCCTTTGTAACTTTCCCAATAAAGACCTTTGCAAAGTGAAGGGATTTTTGTTCTTCAAAGGTTTCCTCTAAATTTTTTATGTGCTCTTCAATGAAATCAATTTTGGTTTTTAGTGTAGAAGTTTCATAAAAGCCATTGTCTATGAGTTTAACACTCTCAACAAAGATGAAGGGGTTTTTTATTGCCCCTCTTCCTATCATTACCCCATCGCAACCTGTATCCTCAAACATCTTTTTAGTATCTTCTTTAGTTAAAACATCGCCATTCCCAATCACAGGGATTTTTAAACTATTTTTTAATTCTTTTATATGTTCCCATTGGGCCTTTCCTTTGTACATCTGCTTTCTTGTTCTTGGATGGAGTGTTACCATCGCAACCCCACTTTCCTCAAGAATTTTCCCGACTTCAATAAAATTCAAACTCTTCTCATCCCATCCGCTTCTCATCTTCGCGGTAACGATGACATCCAGATTTTTCAATAATTGTTGAACAATTTTCCCACACTTTTCAGGATCTTTTAAGAGGGCTGAACCGCTTCCTCCTTTTGTAATTTTATTTACGGGACACCCTAAATTTATATCAATAAGTTTAATCCCTTTTTCTACGCAAATTTCCCCCGCTTTCAGAATTTTTGATTCATCACTTCCACAAAGTTGAAAAAATGTGTAATCTGTCTCATCCTCTTTAATGTAATCTTCAACCTTTAGTCTTGAATTTAAAAGTCCAAAAACGGGGACAAGTTCTGTAAAAACTCCTCCTAATGATCCCATCTTATAGATTGACCTTCTCAAGCACCTCTCTGTAAGTCCTGCCATTGGAGCGAGAAACAAAGGAGGATAAAATGTTTTTCCATTCAATTCAATTGCTTTCAAAAATGTCCCTCTGCCTTTTTTCAACTAAAATCAAATATCTATCCTGCTCGTGTCTTTTAATTGGGTGTTGTGGAAGCGATATAACTTTAAATTTTATTGTGGTTTTATCAAAATCTATCTCAATCTCATCTCCAACTTTAATCTTTGTTGCGGGTTTGCAAACTTTTCCATTCACTCTAATCTCTTCATTTTCAATCTCTCTTTTTGCCTCGTTCCTTCTTTTTGTTAAATGACAATATTTTAAAAAAAGGTCAACTCTCATATTAACTCCCTATCTTATTATATACTTTTTCCCCATTTTGGTTTAAAATAAATTTTGGGGGAAAAGATGAAATTGAGTGAAGTGAAAAAATTACTAAAGTGCAAAGTGCTTTGTGGAGAAGAATTCATTGAAAGAGAAGTCTTTTTTGCTGGTGCCTCAGACCTTTTAAGCGATATACTTGCTTTTTCAAAGCCGCACTGCCTTCAGTTAACGGGCTTAACAACCAACCAGACGATTTACACCTGCAAAATGGCTTTAATCAAAAGTGTCGTCTTTGTGAGAGGGAAACTCCCCGATGAAAGTGTAATAGAGATGGCAAATAAAGATGGATTCGTCCTTCTTGCAACAGATCTACCATTATACGAATGTTGTGGAATTCTTTACAATGCAGGGTTAGCAGGGACAGTAATTGAACCGATCAAACAAAAGAAAAATAAAAAATGAATAAAATAAAGCCCGGTCAGGAACTCACCTATTCAATCACAGTAAGAGAAGCGATGTGTAAAGATGTAATAACCGTTACCCCGAAGATAAAAATAAAAACTCTAAGAAAAATTTTGAAAGAGAAAAAAATTTCAGGTGCACCTGTAATTAAAAGGCAGAAACTTGTTGGAATAATCAGTCTTGAAGACCTCTTGAAGTGCCTCTTAGAAGGGAAGATGGATGCTAAAGTTGAAGAAAGAATGACGAGGAATGTTGCATTTTGTTACCCGGATGATACGCTAATAAAGGTAATTCAGGTATTTGAAAAAAAAGGGTATGGAAGATTGCCAGTTATTGAAAGGGAAAGCGGTAAGGTTGTGGGGCTTATCACCAAAGGTGATGTTGTTTTATGCCTTTTTAAAAAACTTGAGGAACTTTATGAAAAAGTTGAGGAGAACCATCAGGATGAAAGGGGAACTCTCTTTAGCGATATTCCTTCAGATTTTAATTTTAAAATGGAAAAAGAGGTAAAAAAACTTGACTTTTCAACGGCTGGTTCAGTCTCAAACCTTTTTAGAGACGCTTTAATTAAAATTGGCATTCCCCTTGAGTATGTTAGAAGAAGTTCTATCTGTTCTTACGAGGCAGAGATGAATATGGTCATCTATTCAGAGGGTGGAAAGATGTTGCTTGATTTAAACAAAGATAGGATTTTGATTAAAGCGATTGATAGAGGCCCTGGAATAAGCGATCTCAAAAAAGCTCTGACCCCCGGCTATTCAACCGCACCCGATTGGATACGGGAACTTGGCTTTGGTGCAGGAATGGGGCTTCCAAACATAAAAAAAAATGCAGACAGGTTTAAGATACGTTCAAAAGTCAATGAGTTCACAAAACTTTTTATTGAGGTGAAGGTTAGATGAAATTAAAAAAAATTGTAGATAAGTTAAAGTTGAAGGTTCTTTCAGGAAAGGAGTATCTTGACAGAGAGGTTAAAGGTGGGTACTCTGGTGATATGCTTTCAGATGTTCTTGCAAATTCAAAGGAGGGAGACATCTGGCTTACAGTTCAGGTTCACCCAAACATAGTTGCAGTTTCATCTATGAAAGGGCATTGTGCGGTTTTAATAACAAACTGCAAAGAGGTTGATAAGGAGACACTTGAAAAAGCGGAAGAGGAGAAGGTTGTAATTTTATCAACAAAACTTGATTCTTTTTCCTGCATAAAAGAGATAGTCAAGTTAATGAAAGATGAAGGACAATCTTAACTTATTTACGGCAGACCTCCACATACACACCTGCCTTTCCCCATGCGCTGAACTTGAGATGTCCCCCAAAGAAATAGTAAAAAAAATTAAAAAATTAAAGATTGACATAGTTGCAATAACAGACCACAACTCATCTTTGAATATTCAAGGTGTAAGGGATGCTTCAAGAGGATTGGATTTTAAACTTTTCTATGGAATGGAAATCACGACAAGAGAGGAGGTTCACCTTCTTGGTTACTTTTATACACTCAAAGCAATAAATGATTTTCAGAAATTCCTTGACTCTCACCTTGAAAATACAGACAATCCAAAAATTTTTGAGGAGCAGGTTATTGCTAATGGTAAAGATGAAGTTCTTGGTTTTTGCAAAAAGAACCTTTATATGCCTATTGACCTTTCAATTGAACAAACGATTGATTCAATTCATAGTTTTAAAGGGATTGCTATTCCTGCACACATTGATAGAATGGGCTTTGGGATAGTAGGGCAGCTCGGATTTATTAAAGAAACACTAAAAATAGATGGAATAGAATGTTACGACAGAAATTCAGAAATTGCAAAAAGTTACCTAAAAAGATACCCCACCTTAACATCATCAGATGCCCACAAACTTGATGACATAGGCAAAAGAATAACAATTTTTAAAATGAAAGATAGAAGTTTCAAAGAATTCAAATTTGCTTTAAGAGGCGAAAAAGGAAGGAGGATTCTCTTTTTATGAAAGACCTCTCCCTTCATATCCTTGATATTTGCGACAATTCAATAAAAAGTGGTGCGACAAAAATCAGCGTAAAAATTATTGAAGATAGGGAAACTCTCACTCTTGAAATAGAGGATAATGGATGCGGAATGGATGACGAAACCTTGAAAAAAGCGATCTCACCATTTTATTCAACAAAGAAAACCTCAAAATTTGGGCTCGGACTTCCCCTTTTAAAACAAGCATCAGAGGCAACGGGAGGAAATCTCAAAGTTAAAAGCGAAATTGGAAAGGGAACCAAAGTTACAGCAAAATTTTTCAAAAATCACATAGATATGAAACCAATTGGAGACATAAACTCCACCCTCGTCTCCTTACAAAAAGCAAACCCCCAAATTGAATTTGAGTTTGAATACAT
>DHFQ01000153.1 GCA_002402325.1 Candidatus Aminicenantes bacterium UBA4820 | reverse complement strand
CATTATTTTCAAACTTTTTCATCTTTAGGGGTTGCCCCAAAATCCAACATTGAATTGTTGTTCTGATGAAAACCTAATATAAAAAAGATAAGGGCGGAAATTTCCGCCCTTTTTAATGACATATTTTTGATTGAGGAAATTATTGCCCGGGGTCATCAACAGTATAAAAGTAGGTATTCGTATCAAGAAGAACATTGGGGTCGTCGGCTGATTGCCCTGAAGTTGAGCCTACAAGAGACAAAACCTGTGGGCTTGTGCCTCTATAAACATTGTAGTTGTTGAGTCCCACATCTGTCCAGAAAAGATGGGCGTTGGGGTCGCTTTTGTTAACCATAAGAGTCAAGGAGGCGTTAGTCTTAACATATACTGAAGCGGTGGAACCACAAGAAGATGTTTCATTTCCAGCGGCGTTAACAGCTCTAACCGCGTAGTTGTATGTTGTGTTTGTTGAAAGTCCTGTGTCGGTAAAATAATTGTTGACTGTTTTTGCTACTACGGTATTGTTGCGATAAACTTTGTAGTAGGCTAAATCAAGATAATTATCTATTGATGGAAGCCATGAAATGGTAGCTTGAGTTCCAGTAATTGAATAAGCAATCGTGTTTTCAGGGCAGGTTGGAGGAGTTCCTGCATAATTACAACCAAGAACAGTATAAGCATTGGGACCAGCAAAGGCTCCAGGAAGATAAGAAATTAAAAATCCCTTTGAAGCGAATTGAACATCTGCTTTTCTTAGTTGATCCTGTCCAAAAGTTACTTTTATAATATTTGATGTTTTTGGAACAAGGTCTTCATCAAACGCTTGAAACCAGATATCAAAAAGACCCGACGGTTGAGAGTCTCTAAAGAAAAGCTCAAATTCTGCTCCTGTCCAGAGTAAGCGAGGATCGGTTGAATATTGTGAATTATTTGTTACTCTAACGGGAGTTGCAACCGGGGACTGTGATGAATTAAATAGTTGAACATAAATTTCAGAGTTACCATCTTTATCATCTACCCATGCAAGGGCACAACGATTTGCCGCTGAAGCCAAAACGGGGGTAGTGCAGTTTCCTGAAGTTGATACAAAACTCTTTTCTGGGTTCAATGAATTGTTGGAGGCTAACATAATTCTTCCATAAATACTTGAAGTTCCTGTCCTGTAATCAGTCCAGACGAACCAAAAAAAGTTTTGGTTATAAATGCAATTTGGCTTTTGCTGATTCGAAGTGTTTGCTGTTATCTGGATATCGGCAGAGGAAACATCACCGATTCCATTAAGTCTTGTAGCGTAAATATCTGAATTTCCATTTCGGGAATCTTCCCAGGCTATACAGCAACCATAACTCTGGCTATAAGCAATCGATGGATTACTGCAATCTGCGGTCGGTGTTATTCCATAAAAAGAAACCTGAACGGGCGGCTTGATAACCGAAAGAGAAGGATCGAGGGCAACCGCCATAATGACTACTTTGTTAGCACTATCATCATAACAGCAATAGGCGACTTCATAGCCATAAGATGTTTGGCAAGCAACAACATCCCCTCCACCGATTGCGAGAGCAACGGTTGTCGCATAACCATCAAGTGTTCCATCTGCGAATACTTTCTGGGCAACAACATTACCATAGTCTTTTCCGAACACAACAAATTCATTTCCATTCCACAGAATAGCAACCTGTCCGGTTACCCAACTTAAGCCTCCAGGAAGTGCTCCACTTAAAACCTGAGGATAAGAACAGAATGGCAACGATTCAGTGGTTGATGAAGATTCAGCTTCTTGTCCAAAGGAAATCAAAGAAAAAAACAACAAAACAACGAATAAGAACTGCCCCAAATAACCGTTTTTCATACTAACCTCCAGATGGTAATTATATGGGTTTTTCAAAAATTGTCAAATCACCGCGTTGCCCCAAAATCCGACATTGATTTTGGATAGGATGGCGAGCGAGGATTTTAGGCTTGATTTTTTGATGAAATTGTTAGACCTAAAATTAAATTACCGTTTTTACTTCATATTCGGCTAAATTATGCCACCTTTTTTGAATAAATGTGCGTTGAGTAATGTAAAATATCACCGAAAGGGAATTTTCAACAAATTTTATTTATCACGGAAATTTTGCGATGATAAAAGAAAAAAGGAAGTGGTTTTAAATGCAAAAGGAAAAGGGTGTGGAAATGAAGATTCATAGAAAAGTCTTTGACTTTTGAACCCATCCTAAAAAAGGAAATTGTAAATAACGAACTTTCAAGATTAAAGAAAAAAATGAAAGCAAAAACAAAAATTAAAAAGTCAAATTCGGTGTCATCTTTAATTCCTCAACAACCCCATTTTCGGTGCGCTATTTAAATTGCTTGACAAGTAGTGGCTAAAATTTAAAAATTTCAGTTGGAGGATTCTTTTGTCTTAAGTAACATTCCTACGATAATTTTTGCAAGTCCGATACCTGCAACAAATAGTCCCCAGACTGCTGTTTCTATGCCTCCCCCTGTATAATAGAGAGCAAGGGCAAGGAACAAGCCTATGATTAAAACTTTTATCCCGCCATAAGTTTCAGCCTCTTTCCTGCTTGAATAACCCTTTAAATTTTTCCCGTTTTCATTATGAGTTTCAAAAAGTTCTTTTGGTGCAATTCCCTTTTCTATTGCGGTTAGTTTCTCTTTAGTTTTGAGTTGTTCTTTTTTGTAATGGTAATAAAGAGATGATGCCACTATCAAGACCGCACAAAGGCACATTGATCCAACAACAAAAATTCCTGTTAAATCTACATCCATCTTAAATCTCCTTTCAGAAAATTTAGACGAAAGTTTTTAAAAAAGGTTTCAAGCGCTCATCTTATTGTATTCAATTGCTTTTGGAACTTTAATAAAAGGCATTGATTCAACCGAGTCAACCGTTACAGGAAACCCTTCACCCTCCTTTCCCACAACTCCAGTAACGATTATTGGGAACTCCCCAAAAATCAAAGAGCCATACCTTGAATAGGAAGATGGAAAAAAGACAAGTTCTGTAAGCCCATAAGGATCTTCAAGCGTAGCAAAAGCCATTCCTTCGCTGCTCTTTTTTGTTACTATTTTTTTATAGGTGATAACCTGACCAAAAATTTTAATCTTTTTTCCCTCATAATTTTTTACATCCTTTGAAAACAAAATTTCTCTGTTTAACGCAAAAGGAATAAGTGGTGTAAGCGGATGGGCTGTAACACAAAAGCCAAGTGCAAATTTTTCACCTTCAAGGAGTTCGCTCAAAGTTAAAGGCTTATCCTCTTTTAGAGTGATTCTTGCAAAATGTCCAAGTTGAAGTGCCTTTGGTAAAGAGGGAATCACTTTTCTTGAAAAAAAACCCTCCTTTTCAAAGTTTTTAATCTCTTTAAAGTTACCACCCGTTTTCTGTAGTAGATAAAGAAGGTGCCCCCTGTTTGAAGAGAAGGAATCAAGAGAACCCGCAAAAATGAGTTTCTCAATTTCAGAAAGTGTATAGCTTCCTTTAAGCCTTGAAAGAAAGTCTGAAAAGGAGGCGAAGTTTCCCTCTCCTCTTTCCTCATAAAGCCTTTCAAGAAGTTTTCTTCTTACCCCTTTTAGGACAAAAAACCCACACCTCAATTCATCGTTTTTCCCTCTAAATGTATCTTCAGAAAGGTTGATATCGGGAGGAAGGATTTTAAGTCCGCACCTTCTTGCCTCCTCTATGTAGGCTGATGTTGGATAGAATCCCCCGCAGTTATTTATCAACGCAGAGAAAAAGTGGCTTTTATAGTGCGTTTTAAGATAGGCACACTGAAAAGAAAGTTGGGCAAATGAGGCTGAATGTGCCTTACAAAAAGCATAACCTGCAAAAGACCTTATCTGTTCCCATAACTCAGAAAGAACGGTTTCATTTATGTTTTTTTCTCTTCCTTTAATAAAAAATTTTTTGCCCAATTTCTCCATTTCGGAGATGCACCTGTATTTACCGCTCATTGCCCTCCGTATCAAATCAGCCTCGCTCAAAGAAAGCCCGATAAACTCATTAACAACCCTCAAAACATCCTCCTGATAGACCATAACTCCAAAGGTTTCAGAAAGAATCTCATTCAACTGAGGATGTAAATATTTCACCTCCTCCTCGCCTTTTGCCCTTCTTATGTATGTTTCCATCATTCCTGACTCCGCAACACCGGGCCTGATTATTGAAGAGGCAACGGTAAGTTCATCAAAAGTTTTTGTCTTTAACCTTTTTAAAAGTTGCCTCATAGCGGGCGACTCAATGTAAAAACAACCCATAGTCTCACCTGAAGAAATTGTTTTAACCGTATTTTTGTCTTCAAAAGTTTTCTCGGGAGGAAAAATTGGGGGAGGAGTTCCAGTCTCCTCCTTTATTGTTGCAACCGCTTCAGTCAAAAGGGCAAGAGACCTGTTGCCGAGTAGATCAATTTTAACAAGCCCTAAATCCTCTATGTCAAACATATCGTATTGCGTTATTGGAACCCCCTTTGCAGACCTTTCAAGTGGAGTTCTTTTGTTTAAAGGAATGGGGGAAACGACTATTCCTCCACAATGAACGGAGAGGTGTCTCGGGAAGCCATCAATTTTTTTAATGTTTTTAAAAACATCGCTAAAGGGCTTTTCTCTAAAATTGATCTTTTTTGCCTGAGGCTTCAAGGTCATAGCCTTTTTTAAATTGTTATAACTTGTATGGGGAATTGCATCGGCAACTATTGAAATCTCCTCCTCCTCTATTGAAAAAGTTTTTGCAACCTCCCTGAAAGCGGATCTTGCGGAAAATGTGTTGTGTGTTGAAATCATAGAAACATAATCTTCGCCATATTTCCTTATAACTTCATCAATAACAAAATCTCTATCCACAGATGAAAAATCAAGGTCAATATCGGGAAGGTTCTTCCTTTCAGGATTCAAAAATCTTTCAAAGTATAAATTGTGCTTTACAGGGTCAACATGGGTCAAAAAAAGGGAGTAGGAAACGAGGCTTGATGCTCCTGATCCTCTTCCAAGATAGGGAAAGTTCATACTCGTTGCGTAATCAACAATCTCCTTTACAAGTAGAAAATATCCCGCAAACCCAAGATTTGTAATTGTTTCAAGTTCACTTGAAAGCCTTCTAATATATTTTTCTGTGATATTTTTAATTCTCTTTGCAAGCCCGATGAAGGCAAGTTTCTTTAATTTTTTACCCTCATCCTCCCCATCTTTAATTTTTGGCAAAAGAAATTCGCGGAGTGGAAGTTTTATCTCCATCTTTGATAGAAAAGAGAGGTCAATTTCGCCATATATTTCAAACTCATTTTTCTTTCTTAGAAGAGATGGTTCAAAAAGTTCTTGATTTTTATGTTTTATCCTCCTTAAAATTTTGTGGGTCATAATTTCATCACTATTTTCAAAAGAAAAAAGTGGGGCAAGCGCGAAGGGGAGTTGAAAAACCTCTTTTGCTTTGATTCCCTTTGCATCAATCTCTTTATCCCCGCAAATTCTTATAAACAAAGAGTTTTTTAAGATATTTTCCTTTAAAAGAAGATAAATTGGTTCAATATCTGAGGCAAGGATAAAAATCCCACCATTTTGAGATTCAATTGCTATCTCCCTTTCAAATTCCATAGTTGGTTGATGAAGTTTCCTTCTTGTTATAAGTTTTGCTATTGATTCATACCCCGAAAAATTTTTTGCAATTAAAAAAAGAGAGTAATTTTTAGATGGGGATGTAAGTTCAACGCCAATAAGAGGATTTAACTTTTTACTTCTACACAATTTGTAAAACTTTATAGCGCCATAAAGTCCATCCCTATCACACAAAATTGGAGTTTCATAACAAAACCTTTTTGCACATTCAACAACCCTTTCAGGGGAAAAAATCCCCGAATAGAAGGTGTAATAGGAACGGAAAAGGGGGAAGAAGTGCACTTTTCCTCCTACTTATAAAAAGAAGGTTCATCTGCAGCAAAGAGGCTTTTCTGAATTGGCTTTGAGGTTATATCTTCAAGTTGGGGATAGAGTGGGATAAGGTTATCAAAAACTTTGATTTTTTTCCCCTTCAAAATATAAAGGGTTTCAATTGCATTGACAACTGCCTGCCCTCTGAAGTGGTTGTTAAAGATGACGGCGGTCTCATTAGAAATTGAAGAGGCGTCTTTTATTGCATCAATTAGCGGTGAAAGTTCATCTTTTGAATAGAGGTAGTTATATCTATCATCCCTTTTAACACCCTCTTTAAACCAGTTTGTTGCATTCCTTCCGTGAAATCTGAAGTAGGAAATCTCCTCAGATGATGCTGCAGTTGGTGGGGTTGAATGGGCAAAAAGCGGTTGATCAATATTGCAAAAAGTTGCGTTTCTCTCCCTCAAAAATGTAAGTATATCAACCTTTACCCAGCTGTTGTGCCTCAACTCAACAGCCTTTTCTAAATCAATAAACCTCTTCAAAATGTCATCAAGGAATTTTTTGTTTTCAGGAATATTTCTAAATGACCATGGAAGCTGGACAAGAAGGGCAAAAAACTTCCCCATCTTTAGAAGTGGTTCCAATGCCTTTTTAAAGGCTCTCTCCTCTATCAAAGAAGCCTTTTTTGTATGGGTAAAGCCTTCAAAAAGTTTTACAGAAAACTTAAAATTCTTAAAATCTTCACTCATCTTTGCCCACTCGCCAACTTTAATAGGGTCAGGAATCCTATAAAATGTTGTATCTATTTCAATTATGTCAAAGACTTCTGCAAGGTAGGGGATTGGATGAAAAACTTTTGAAACCTTTTTAGGATAGACTATTCCCTTCCAATCTGGATAAGACCATCCTGCTACTCCAACTTTGATGTTCATCTTTACCTTTCCTTCGTCCACACAATTTTATAGGCAAATCTAACATCATCCTTCTTTATGACAATCGGAGGATAGAGGGGATTGATGGATTCAAGAATGACAACTCCCTGAGCCTCTCTATACCTTTTCACATACTTGTCTCCATTCATAAGCCCTACAACCGCATAATCACCATTTTGTGGATTTTTCCTCGTATCAACTAAAACAACCTGTCCATCCTCATATTTTGGAAACATACTATCCCCTGAAACCTCAACCCCGAAGCCATTCGGGTCTGTAAAAAGTGGGGGTCTATCAATGAAATACATCCCGCCACCCTGAGGATAACCCTGATCTGTGAAATTGACCGCTTCCCCCGCAGAAGCAAACGAAACAACCCCAACAGTTGGTGAAATGGCAACCTCATTAAAAAGGTATGTTACAGGGACATCAAGAATTGATGCAATTTGCTCAATGGTTTTTAGAGATGGCTTAACCCTACCCTTTTCAATCCTTGCGAGATTTGATGGATTCCAATTAAGCATTTTTGCAAGTTTCCTCTGCGAAATCCCTTTCATTTTTCTAACACTTTGAATATTCTTTCCAATATCCATAACTATCCTCCTGAACATAATATACTCTTTTTTGACTACATTGTCAAGTGCGACTACAATTTTTGGATGAATCTTTCTTTCTTAATACCTAAAGTTAAAATATCAAAAAAGGTTTAACTCAAAGAGGCTAAACCTCTT
>DHFQ01000059.1 GCA_002402325.1 Candidatus Aminicenantes bacterium UBA4820 | reverse complement strand
TTTTAAAATATTTCAGTGCATCATCATATTTTCCCTCCTGTTTTAGAATAATTCCTTTGTTAAGGAGCGCTGTTATTTTTAAAACAGCGATTTCTTTTTTCTCCGGAAGGGAAAGGCATTTGTCAAGAGACTCTCTTGCTTTCTCTAATTCACCTCTTGGCCCATACAAAGCACCTACCCTGTTCACATAAACCTTTGCAAGAGATAAAATATCACCCTCTTTTTTGGCAATCTCCTCAGTTATATTAAAAAGTTCCTCAGCTTTATTAACATCTCTTTCCACAATTGCCTTTTTCGCTTGAAAACTTAAAAGCCTTAATCTCTCTTTTTGTGTCAACTCATTTTCTAATTCTTCAATTTTTTCTATTAGATCAAGTTCTTCCCTATTTTTTCCTAAATTTCCGTAAACCTCAATTAGTGCAAACCCGCAATCAAGATTCTCTTTTGTAACACCATCCTTGCAAATCTCTTCAAGAAATCTAAATGCGGATACATTATCATACCTTGAAAGTGAATCATAAGCACATTTCTTAAAATAGTCTCTTGCCTTTATCTCCTCTTTTGCTCCTTTGTAATGTTCAGCAATGATGTTCCACACTCTATTATTTTCACTGCACTCCCTTTCAAGAAATTGGGCGCATTTAAGATGAATTTCCCTCTTTAAGGAAAAGGAGAGTGAATCGTAAACAGCATCTCTTAAAAGGGTGTCTTTAAATTTAAAGTAGGGTCTTTCTCCCCAGGTGTCATAAAAAAATATCTCTTTTCCTGCAAGAGAATCTACAATTTTCTTTATATTTTCAACTTCCTTTTTTGAAACATAAGAAAGAAAATAAAGAGAGATTGAATATCCTAATACAGATGAAATTTGAACAACCTCCCTTTCCTCCTTTCCTAATCTATCAACCTTTTGTAAAAAGAGATCCTCTATCCTATCAGGGAAGGGGGTTTTAAAAAGTTTGTCTTCATCAATGAAAAACCCTGCCTCTTCTTTTAAAATTATTCCCTCTCTTTGAAGGGAATCAATAAAGGCAAGTAGAAGTTTTGGATTGCCATTTGATTTTTTATAAAGAAAATCAACGGAGGATTCTGATATTGAAACGAAGTTTAAGGTCTTTTTCAGAAAGGATTTTGTCCCTTCAAAAGAGAGGGGCTTTAAATCCTCCTTTATAAAATGTCCTGAAACCCTTTCAAAATCTTGAGTAATTTCTCTTGCTGATGCGACGATTTTAAAGTTTTTGTTCTCTTTCCCCTGTAAAATAAAGTTTAAAAGTTCTAAAGAGAGAGGGTCTGAATTATCAATGTTATCAGCAAGCAGTAATCTTTCACCACAATTTGAAAAAAGTTTTTCAATGAGTGCAAAGGCAATCTCCTTTCTATCTTTTGGCGAAAGATTTTTTGTTGAATCACTTTCATTTTCTTTAATTCCAACAACTTCATTCAAAAGGGGTGAGAGATTTTCTGAATCAAATTCTTTTAAACTCTCTTTAAGATTTGTTTCTACAACTTCATCTTTGTCCTCCTTTTTAACGCCTATCAAACTTCTTAGAGCACCTTTCCAGAGTGAGTAGGGGCGATTTTTATGGTATGGAGCAAGGAAAACCCTTGTATCTGGAATTTTTAGGGCATCGCATTGAATCCTTGTCCACTCAATTATCTCAGTTTTTCCAAGCCCTGCCCCTCCAATGATTAAAAGAGGTTCTCCTTCCGTAAAAAGGAGATTTTTAATTTTTGAAAGGATAGATTCTCTTTCAATCAGTAATATTACCTCTTTTATATCTTCTTTACTTTTTAAACCCTCCAATTTATAGACCTCTGTTTTCTCTTTTTTCCCTTTCAGCATCAAAGGAGGTAACTTTGTAAATTCAAAATCTTCCTTTGTGTTTAGATATGTCCCTTCATCTACAAAAATTGTGAACGATGGGGCATTTTGCATTAGCCTTGCTGAGGTGTTTATTCCATCTCCCATAACCGTAAATTCTCGCCTTGTTGAAGACCCAACCGCTCCTGTAAAAAGTGGGGCTGTGGTTATTCCCATTTTAAAATTGACTTCATCTTTGAAGGGATTATTTTCAATTAGGTCAAGAGAACACCTTAAAGCCATCTCCTCTTTTTTCTCAATTGCAAAGGGGCTTCCAAACAGAAATATAGCCTTCATCCCTTTGTCGCCCATATCAATCTTATTTAAAGTGCCACCATAATTTTTTGAGGTTTCAACAAAAAAGTTATAAATTGAATCAATTTTTTTGTAAAAGTTCTTGAATTCTAAATCTGAAGAGGGGATAGGTATCCCCGAAAAACCAAGAAAAATTACAGAAGTTGCCCTGTGTTCACCAACACTTCCCTCTCCTGCTCTTTCTAAAAGATACTCTGGAAACAATCTCTGGCAAAGGCTTTCAATTTCATAAGTTTCAACCTCTTCTTTCTTTTCCGTTTCAGCGGTTATCTCTTTTGAAAGATCAAGTTTGCCAAAATTGCCTTCCTTCATTATTATTAAATCCCTGAATGATTCAACGATTTCGGGATGGAGGACCACCTCTCCTTTCTCTGCCTTATGCTCAGATTCAGCGGATTCATCAAGGGGAATTCCAGCGCAAAAGTAGTCATAAAATCCCTCCTTTTCCCCGATTATACCAAAGAGCACCTTTCCCGAAGAGATGCCAATTTTCATTGAAAGAGAAAAAACATTTTCTCCCTCCCTTATGTCTTTGAAATGTTCCATCCTTTTCATCATCTCTTTTGCACATTTCAAACTATATTTTTCAAGTCCCTTTTCAAAAAAGAGGGTCATTGCATCGCCGCCGAACCTCAAAACATCACCTTTGAAAGAATAGATAATTTCAATCATCTCTGAAAAATAGTTGTTAAGAATGAAAGTAAGCCTTTCGGAGCCTTCTTTCCCCATCTTGCTTAAAGTTTCGGTAAGCGGAGTAAAACCTGCAATATCGCAAAAAAGGACAGAACCTTCCTTTACTGCAAATCTTTCATTTTGACTTAATAACTTCAGGATATTTTTTGGTAAAAATTCAGTCATTCCCGTCATCTTTATTAGTATAAACTAAAACGAAAAATAAAAAAAATTTGCCTTGTGGACCCCAAAATCCGACATTGCAACAACTCCTTATTGTTAAAAGATAATACC
>DHFQ01000111.1 GCA_002402325.1 Candidatus Aminicenantes bacterium UBA4820 | reverse complement strand
AGAATTTAAGCCGGTAGTGAACTTCTGTTCATTGAGTATTTGCTTAAACTATTTGATCTAATATGCTCTCGCCCAGAGCCCCTTTGCCTTTGCCTTTCCTTTGCATATAAAGCACTCTTTTTTTGAGCATTCTTCCTCTTCAAATGGAATCAAACGAAGGGTTGCTTTTGTCTCCTCTTTCAATTTTTCTTCGCATTTTGAATCGCCGCAGTAGTAAGCCCAGAAAAATCCACCTCCTTCAATCCTTTGCTTAAACTCTTCATAAGAATCAATTTCAAAGGTGTTAGTATCTCTAAAATTCAAACATCTTTTGTAAAGTGCATTTTGAACCTCATCAAGAATTTCTCTTCCCCTTATAGCAATTGAAGAGAGAGGAATTTCAATCTTTGGAACTTTTTCCCTTTCAACTCCATCAAGAGAAATTCTTGGAGCGAATTGGCAGATTCCCTTTTCGATATCCTTTGGCCCAATTTCAATCCTTACAGGAACTCCTTTCATTTCCCAGTCGTTGAACTTAAATCCCGGACTTAAATTTTCCCTTTTGTCAATTTCAACTTCAAAACCACAATTTTTAAGGTTGCTTAAAATTTCGTTGCACCTACTAAAAACTTCATTTTTTTGCTCATCACTTCTGTAAATTGGAACTATTACAAAATGGATTGGGGCAAGTTTTGGAGGAACAATTAGTCCTTTATCATCAGAATGGGACATTATTAGTGAGCCAATAAGCCTCGTTGAAACCCCCCAACTCGTCTGCCAGCAATATTCCCAATCCCCTTTTTCATTCTGAAACCTCACATTGAACGCCTTAGCAAAGTTTTGCCCCAAATCGTGGCTTGTGCCTGCCTGCAAAGCCTTTCCATCCTGCATCATCGCTTCAATACATGTTGTTTGTAATGCACCTGCAAATTTTTCCGAATCGCTTTTAACCCCTTTAAATACAGGAACAGCCATCCACTCTTCAGAAAATCTTGCATAGATATCAAGAATTCTCATAACCTCTTTATAAGAGTCCTCGTGAGTTGCATGCGCTGTGTGTCCCTCCTGCCATAAAAACTCCGTCGTTCTCAAAAAGAGCCTTGTCCTCATCTCCCACCTTACGACATTTGCCCATTGATTTAGAAGAAGAGGAAGATCGCGATAACTTTTTATCCACTTTGAATACATTGAGTACATTATCGTTTCAGATGTGGGTCTTACGATTAGAGGTTCCTCAAGCAGACTATCTGGAGTAGGTCCTATCCCTCCACCTTCAACCGCACCAAGCCTATGGTGGGTTACAACCGCACACTCCTTTGCAAAACCTTCAACATGAGCAGCCTCCTTTGAAAGAAAAGAAAGAGGAATGAATATCGGGAAATAGGCATTTTTATGGCCAGTCTCTTTGAACATTTTATCAAGAGCAGATTGCATCTTTTCCCAGATTCTATAGCCATTTGGGAGAATCACCATACAACCCTTTACCGGAGAGTAGTCTGCAAGTTGAGCCTTCAAAACAATGTCCTGATACCATTCGTTGTAATCTTCGCTTCTTTTCGTTATGCCTTTCTTTTCTTCCATCAGTTTCTTCCTTTCTAACTCAGGTATAGCAAAATATCAAGAGGTTTATCACATTTCTGGATGTGATCAAAATTTAAACTCCCATATCCCCAGGTTGCAAAAACAAATTTGACTTCTGCATTTCTCGCCATTTCAAAATCAACCACCGTATCCCCGACATAGATTATTTCATTCCTGTTTAAAGAAATATCATCAATAGCCTTTACAAGCATCTCCTTATCAGGCTTTGGCTTGAATCCTTCCTCAGCACCAATTACACTTTGAAAGTAATGATTCCACTTGAATGCTTCCACAATCCTTCTTGCATAAATCCCTTTTTTCATGGTTGTTACAGCAAGTTTGTATCTTTTAGAAAGAGTCTTTAAAAGTTCATCAACCCCTTCGAAAGGTTGTGTTCTATTGAGATAATTTTTTTCATAGTATTCCCTGAAAAGAAGTGCCGCTTCCTTTAAAAGATTTTCATCATTTCCAAGAAATGGCCTAAAACACTCTTCGAGCCTCTCGCCTATTGTATGAACGAGTTTTTCATCATCTGGCTTAGTTTTACCAAGTTTCCCAAAGGCATAAGAGAAAGAGCCCAAAATGTCTTTTCTTGAGTCAATGAGTGTTCCATCAAGGTCAAAAATTACGCCTTTAATTTTCATTTTTCTTTGCACTATATCCCACATAAAAGAGAATCAATGTCAGAATCGTGAACATTACGCAGGAGAAGAGATTTCCCGTTGCAAATTCGCCAAAATATTTTGAGAGATCCATTTTCTCATCAAAACCAGCACCAGATAACCCTGCTACAAGCAATCCACAAAGAGCGCCACCTGCAATATATCCAGAAGCAAGCAAAACACCCGGAGAAAATTCGGCGGCGAGTCCCTCTTTTTGGTGGGTAATTTTGTCAACAAAATATCTTACTATTCCACCGACAAAAATTGGTGTTGAAGTTGAAAGTGGAAGATAGACACCGACGGCGAAAGGAAGCGGTGAAACGCCAGAAAGCCTCATAAAAATCGCAATAAAAATACCGATTAGAACAAAGCCCCACGGAAGTTTTCTTGTCAAAATCCCATCTATGATAAGGTTCATCAACCTTGCTTGAGGTGCGTCAAACTTTGTTACCGGCTGTTCTAAATAGACGACTTCACCACTCTGATTGACAAGATAGGTTCCATCATTTAAAGAGACTTTCTCATCAAGAACTTTTCCACCGATTACGCTAACTTTTTTATAATCGTTTAAGTCCGGACCCTTTTGAATTGGGAGATTTTCAAGGTTCAAATTCAATTTTAGGTTTTCTACCTTTTTATATTTCTTTGGAAAAGTTCCCGCTATACCAAAATCTTCTCTAAAATAGAGGGTTCCATTTGAATCGCTCAAATATTTTCCAACCGGGACACCTAAAGCGGGATCGTGAATAAAGGCGATTTTGTACTCTTTTCCATCGGGACCTTTGATTGATTTATCTGTGATTTCAGTCGTTTTGAAATTAACGTAAGTAACAGGTGAGTAGGTTGTATAGGATTTATTCAGAAGTAGAATTGTCCAGCCTATCACCAGTGCGGAGGTTACGACGCCGACCATCAAAGAGATTTGCTGATATTTAGGGGTTGCACCCACGAGAAATCCTGTCTTTAAATCCTGACTTGTTGTCCCTCCATTTGAAGCGGCTATACAAACTATCGCTCCGATTGATAAAGCCATAACCCTGTGGTCAATTCCCGTCCACCCGACGATGACGAAAATTAGACAGGTCATTAAAAGAGTGGCAACGGTCATTCCTGAAATTGGATTTGAAGAGGAGCCTATCTCCCCCGTAATTCTTGAAGAAACTGTTACGAAGAAAAAGCCAAAAATGATTATGAGTATTGCAGAGAGAATGTTTACCTTAAGCCCCGGGATTGCCATCATTGATGCAACAAGAAATAGTGAGCCAAAGAGAACGATGTTTAAAGAGAGGTCATCCTCTGTTCTTAAAACCTTTCCCCCCTTTCCCTCTTTATCTTTTACCAGTAATTTTTTTAAACTTGCTTTGAATGCTTTTATAATAGTGGGAAGAGATTGCACCATACTCATTATTCCCGCTGCTGCAACTGCACCAGCGCCGATGTAGAGGACATAGTTGCTTCTAATATCTCTTGGCGTCATTGAGGAGATCAAATCTGTCGCAGGAAAAAGTGGGGTTGTCATCTGTGAACCAAATATTTTTATCGCAGGAATCAAGACGAGATAGGAAAGAACACCCCCCGACATCATTATTGACGCAACCTTTGGACCGATTATGTAACCAACGCCAAGAAGTTCGGGAGAGAGTTCCCCCGAAAATGAACCACCATTATAAAACTTGAAGATTTTTTCAGGAATCTCCTTCCATAATTTTAAACCCGCATACAAAAACTTATAAATGGCACCGATGAAAAAACCTGCAAAGACCATCTTTGCCTTTGTCCCGCCCTGCTCACCAACAATAAGGACTTGAGCGCAGGCGGTTCCCTCCGGGTACATCAATCTTCCGTGTTCTTCCACTATCAAACTTCTTCTTAGTGGAATCATCATCAAAACACCAAGAACTCCACCCAAAAGGGCAATTGTTAAAACCCAGTACGCCTTAAGGTCGTATCCCATAAGAAGAATCGCTGGCATTGTGAAGACAACTCCCGCCGCAATTGATTCACCTGCGCTACCCGTTGTTTGAACGATGTTGTTTTCAAGAATCGTTGCCCTGCCAAAAAGTCTAAAGAGGGTAATTGCAAGAACAGCGATTGGGATTGATGCTGAGACAGTCATTCCGACTTTAAGTGCCAGATAGACAGATGATGCAGCAAACAAAATCCCAAGAATTGCACCAAGCAAAACCGCTTTAAGTGTCATTTCTCGCATTTTCTCTTCTGGTTTAACAAATGGTTCAAACTTTTTTTCTGCCATTTTTCCCCCTTTTAATCTTTAATCTTAAATTTCTTCATTCTGTATCTTAATGTGTCGCGAGTTATTCCAAGTAAAGAAGATGCCTTTGTCTGATTTCCCTCTGTTCTTTCAAGGGCTTGCAAAATAAAATTTTTCTCTACATCTTCCAATTTTATACCCTGAAGGGGAAGGTAAAAATTTACCTCATCGGGAATTGCAAGATTTTTGCCGATAATTTCATCGGGCAAATCTGATTTTTCAATAAATTCTTTATCTTCAATTATCATAATTCTCTCTATTAAATTTCTTAATTCTCTTACATTCCCCTGCCATCCGTAGGATAAAAGGAGATCGAGGGCATCTTCTTTTATTCCTTTGAAATGTTTTTTAAATTCCTTGTTGAAATTGTCAATAAAAAAGTTAACAAGAAGGGGAATATCAGCCTTCCTTTTTCTTAAAGGAGGAACATCAATAGAAATCAAACTTAACTTGTTGTATAGATCCTTTAAAAATGCGCCTGATTCACAAAGTTCTTTTAAATTTGATTTTGAAGAAGAGAAAATTATTCTACATTTTAGCGGTATGTCTGAAGTCCCATTTATTCTTTTAAATCTCTTTTCTTCAAGAACGCGGAGAAGCGTTTGCTGAAAAGATAGAGTGGTATAACTTATCTCTTCAATAAAAAGTGTTCCTTCCTGCGCAAGTTCAATGAGTCCTTTCTTAATTTCTTTTCCATAAGCCCCCTCCGTCTCTTTTCCAAAAAGTTCTGTTTCAAGAGAGTTCTCAGAAGAAGAGGAACAGATCGTCGAAAGAAATGGCTGATGAGTCCTATCGGAGAGAAAATGGATTGCTGTTGCAATATTTTTTTTACCGGTTCCACTTTCTCCTTTAATAAAAATCGCTGTGGCAGGTGATTGGGCAATCTTATTAATGGAGTCAAAAACCTTTTGCATTTCTTCACTCTTGCCTATTATGTTTTTTATTCCGTATATTTTTTCCTGCTCTTTTCTTACTCTTTCTACTTCTCTTTTCATTGATGTTGATTCAAGAGCCTTTTTTATCAAAATAAGTAACTCTTCAAATTCAAATGGCTTGTGGATGTAGTCATAGGCGCCATTTTTAATAGCTTCTATAGCATTTTCAACACTGGCAAAGGCTGTCATCATTATTATTGGTGCATCAACATTGAATTGTCTTATCTCTTTTAAGACCTCACTCCCATCGATATCGGGGAGCTTGTGATCAAGGAGAACAAGGTCTATATCCTCATTCTTTATAAGAGAAATCCCTTCTCTCCCATTCATAGCCTCAAACACGAAAAAACTATTTTTTTCAAGACGGCTTTTTAAAGACCACCTGATAAGTTTTTCATCCTCTATTATTGCAATTTTCTCTTGAGACATATCCTATTCCGTTTCTTGAAAAAGAAGGGTGAATGTTGTCCCTTTTCCTGATTCAGAAAAAACTTCAATTTTTCCTTTATGTAATTCAATTATTCTTTTGACGATTGATAAGCCAAGACCGGTTCCATTCTTCTTTGTTGTAAAAAATGGTTCAAAAATATGGGGAATCATTTCTTTCTTTATTCCTTCACCGTCATCAACAATTGATATTGAAACCCTGTTATTTTCTTTTGCCACTTTTAATGTTATTTTTCCATTATTGTTGACAGAATACAGAGAATTATTTAACAGGTTGACGAGAGCCTGTTCAAGAAGAACTGAGTCGCCCTCGATGAAAATTTCATCACTGCATTCCAAACCAATGCTAACTTCTTTCTCCTTAATTCTTGCTTTTGAAAGCGACACTACTTTATGCAGCAAATCATTAACTTTTATCTTTTCAAACACTGGATACAACTGCTTTGAAAAATTTAATAGATCCTTGACAAGAGTCTCAAGCCGCTCAATTGATGAGTATGCTTCCTGAAACATCTCAAATCTTGGGTCATCTTTTTTGTGGACAGAAGACATCACCTCCATCACACCTTTTATTCCACTTATAGGGTTTCTTATTTCGTGGGCGATGTATGATGCAAATTTTCCTACTTCTGCAAGGCGTTTTTCGGTTGCCTCCTTCCCTTCCATTTGCTTAAGATCTGTAATATCTTGAATATAGTAAAAAAAATGCCCTTCCAATCTTGCTTTACTTATCAAAAACACATTATTGTAACCATCTTTATTTTTGATTTCAACTTTAAATCCTCTATCAATGCTTGTAATATTTTCATTAGGTAGATTGAATAACTCCTTCATATTTTTACCTTCAAGTAGATTGTCGTTAAGGAGTTTTTTTGCACCAGGGCTTGCCATTATCACTATATCTTTTTCATCGGTTAGTAAAAAAGAGAGTTCTTCTGATTGTAAAATTTGCCTTATAATTTTCTCTGCAAAAGATTCCTCTTCCACAAAAACTTTCCTCAAGGTTCTTTTATTATCTACTCTCATCATTTACTTAAACGACATTTAAAAAAAATAATTTCATTTTTCAAAAAGGGAATCAAATCCATTTTCCCATCTTTCTCTTAATCGCCTGATTTCAACATCGACAAAATTTTCTCCATTCAGTTTCACTCTCAATCTATCTCCGCCCGTTGTTCCAATGCTGGTTACTTTCATTCCTTTTTCTAAAATCAAGTTTTCAACTATTTTTCTATTTTCTTTTTTCAGGGAAATTAAAACCCTTGATGGTGCCTCCCCAAAAAAGAGCTCATCATTTCTTTTTCCCTCCGAATTAAAATCAAGGCTAACTCCAATTGAGGAGGTTTCACCAAAGCATGATTCAACAATCGCAACAATCAATCCTCCATCAGAAATGTCGTGTGCAGATTTTAAAAGTTTTTTTTGAGATAGTTCAAGAAGCAGTGAGATGAGTTTTTTATGAAGAGGAAGGTTCACTTCCTTTATCTTCCCTTTTTCAATGCCCATCATCTCTGAAAAATATAAGGAGCCATCAAGATTTCCAGAAAGTTCACCAATTACGAGCACTTCGTCTCCATCATCCTGAAATTTATTTTTGACAAGCTTTTCATAATCCTCAGCAATTCCAACCATTGCAATTGACGGTGTTGGGAAAATTCCAACTCCATCAGTTTCGTTATAAAATGAAACATTGCCAGAAACCACGGGAGTTTCAAACGCTTCACAAGATTCTTTCATCCCCTCAATGCATTGAGCGAATTCCCACATAACATCCTCTTTTTCAGGGTTGCCAAAATTTAGGCAATCGGTTATTGCAAGAGGTTTTATTCCACAAACCGCAAGGTTCAATGCAGATTCAGCTACTGCAAGTTTTGTTCCCTCTTTGGGGTCAAGATAGCAAAATCGTGGATTAATATCAAAGGTCATTCCTATTGCCTTTTTTGTTCCTTTAATTCTAACAACTCCGCAATCCGAACCGCTTGTGAAAACGGTATTTGTCCTTACGCTCTGGTCGTATTGTTTATAAACCCATTTTCTTGAGCAAAGATTTAAAGAGCCAATAAAATCAAGCAACACTTTATCAGGATTTTTTAAATCATCAATGTGTGAAATATCAAGGGCTCTGTTTTCATCGTATCTTGAAGGTTTTTTGGAAAGCCTTGAATATTTAGGTGCATTTTCTCCAATTCCGTCAATCGGTATGTCGGCAACCTTTTCTCCTTCAAAATAAAATTCAGCTCTTTTTGTGTCTGTTACCTCACCTATTTGAACCGCATCAAGATTCCATTTCTTGAAAATTTTTAAGATCTCATCTTCGCAGCCTTTTTTCGCAACAAAAAGCATTCTCTCCTGACTTTCTGATAAAAGTATGTCATAAGGAACCATTCCCTTCTGTCTTAGGGGAATTTTACTCAAATCAATTTTAATCCCTGACATAGCCCTATCAGCCATTTCAAGCGAAGAAGATGTAAGCCCCGCAGCACCCATATCCTGAATTCCAACTATCACATCCTTTTCCATTATTTCAAGACACGCTTCAAGAAGAAGTTTTTCTGTAAATGGATCACCAACCTGAACGGTGGGCTTTTTCTGTTCAGTTTCATCAGAAAATTCCGCACTCGCCATCGTTGCACCGTGAATCCCATCTCTTCCAGTTTTAGAGCCAACATACCAGACGGGATTTCCAACGCCTTCAGCCTTTCCTTTAAATATTCGATCGGATTTAAGGATGCCTAATGTAAAAGCGTTGACAAGAATGTTGCCGTTGTAACATTTATGAAATGTAACCTGCCCTCCTATGTTTGGAACACCAATGCAATTTCCGTAATCACCAACCCCTTTAACAACTCCCTTTACAAGATAGGTCGTTCTTTCGTAATCTTTTTCTCCAAAGAAAAGTCCATTTAAGTTTGCTACAGGCCTTGCCCCCATTGTGAAAACATCCCTCAAAATTCCTCCAACTCCCGTTGCCGCCCCCTGATAAGGTTCAATAAAACTCGGATGGTTATGAGACTCCATTTTAAAGGCGACTGCAAGACCATCTCCGATATCAACAACACCGGCATTTTCACCCGGTCCAACCAATACCCACTCAGCCTTTGTTGGAAGTTTGCCTAAATGAATTTTTGAAGATTTATAAGAGCAGTGCTCGCTCCACATCGCCGAAAAAATTCCAAGTTCTTCATAGGTCGGTTTTCTTCCAAGTATTTTTAAAATCGTCTCCCACTCTTCTCTATTTATTCCGTGTTCACTCGCCATTTCAGCGGTGGTATTTATCTTTTCCCTATTCATCCATTCTCCGCAAAAGAAATCAAACTTTCAATGATCAACTTTCCATCATCACTTCCCAGAATTTTCTCGCACGCCCTCTCCGGATGGGGCATCATTCCAAGAACTCTCTTATTTTTAGATAGTATTCCCGCTGTTGACTCTAAAGAACCGTTAAAATTCCATTTCTCATCAATATTACCCTCAGGAGAAACATATTTAAAAGCGATTCTTCCTTCATCTTTTAATTCCTTAAGTGTTTCTTTTTTGCAAAAATAGTTTCCATCTCCGTGTGCAATTGGGATCTTCAAAATTTTGTTTATCTTCTTTGTGTAGGGCGAATCGCAATTTTCAGCCTTCAAATAGACATAATCGCAAATAAAAGTTAAAGACTTGTTTCTCAAAAGGGCACCGGGAAGTAATTCGCTTTCGCAAAGAATTTGAAACCCATTACATACTCCAAGAATAAAGCCTCCCTTCTTTGCAAAATCAATTACACTTTCCATTATAGGAGTTCTTGAAGCCATTGCACCTGGCCTTAGATAATCGCCATAAGAGAAACCTCCGGGAAGAAAGACAACATCAGGATTTTTTAAATCTCTTTCACTATACCAGACTACTTCGGTTTTGAATTTTAAAACTTCTTTTGAAAAATAGATCATATCGTGGTCGCAGTTTGAACCGAGGAATTCTACCACCGTTGCTCTCATTTTGAATCCTGTTTTGTCAAAATTTCAACTTTAAAATTTTCGATTACCTCATTTGCAAGAAGTTTCTTTGCATACTCTTCAAGTCTTTTCTCTGGATTAGACAAATCTTTATCGTCAAATTCAATGTCAAAATATTTGCATGCTCTGACCTTCTTAACCTCTTTAAATCCAAGACTTGAAAGCGCACCTTCAATAGCCTTGCCCTGAGGGTCTAAAACTTCCTCTTTCAAAAAAACATAGATTCTTCCCTTCATAAATCCTCCAAAAGAATTTGATTTTACCATATTTCTTAAATAGTTAGAAACAAAAGAAAGGGAAATAAACTCGTTGAGTTTTCTCAAGTAACCCCTTTTCAAAAAATCAAAAGTGAAATATAATTTATACTTCTCGTTTTGCAATTTAGCGAAAGAGAAATTATCAAATTTGGGAGATGGCGATGATAAAGGTGAGAATGAAATTTATTTACTATCTTTTAACCGCTGTTATCTCCATCGGCGTTCTATTTTTTATAATCTATTTTTCCTTTCACTTTTACCTCAAAAGTGAGCGTTCCAAACTTGAGAAAGAGGTGAATAACTTTGAGAAAAATTTAGATATATCAAACCTTTCAAAGGGAAAGAAGGGAGAGTATCCTTCAACACTCTTTTCCCTTTCAGAAGATAGTTCCATTCCTTTGTACCATAAAGTACTTGTAAGACCAAAGGATGAAGTCACTATGATGAAGTTCTCAAACATAATGCACGATTATCTTGAATCTTTCCTTGAATCTCAAGATGATGATATAAAGGAGCCGCCGAAGGAATTAAAAGAAATACTCAAAGAAAAAAACAGTGATTTTGAAAAACTAAGAGAGGATGTTTTTTTGGGAGATTTTCCAGAGTGGGAAAAAGAAGAAGAGGGTTATACGGTTGATATGTTCAATGTAAATCAACTTGGGAACTGGTTTGGAGTAAAAACTGTAATTTTTTTTAAAAACGGAGACAGGGAAAATGCCCTTCGCTCATTTGCTTCACTAAAAAGGTTAATAGATGGCTTATTATCAACACCAAAAGTTACTCTGTGGTTGTGTGCAGTAAATCTTTCAAATATTTATGCTCTAATTGAAAGGAAAACCTTTCTTGATACAAACAAACTGAAAATAGACAATTATGAAGATTCCTTGAGGCTTATTTTATTGAAAAAGGCTAAAGAGAGTCTACAAATTTGCACAACTTTAGAAGAGGGATTGTTCTATAAAAACGATATAAGAAGGGAAAAATTTTTTTGGCGAAGTTATGGAAGGTTATGGCTGAGAAATTCATTCTTAATAAGAGCAAAAGAGAGTATTCTGGAACTAAAAAGAATAAACGAGTTTCCCTCCTGTTCTTCATTTCAATTTAGAGAAGCCCCATATTTTAAAAGCGGTTACTTTATGTTTAACAATGAAGACATTGAAAATTATGATCTTGAAATGAGATTAAAAAGGTTATATCTCAATTTTGAACTTACGAACTGGGCAAAGGCGCTCTGTTTTAATGAGGATTTTAAGAAGGAGAGTATCATTTTTAATTGCCCGGAGGTTGAAGTAATTGAAAGAAATAAAGATGGAAAAATAGAAATTGGCTTTAAAACTCAAATGGATAGAGAGGCTAAAGAGGGGATTATAGACGTTCCACTACTCTTTACTTTTGAAAAAAAATAAGAGATTTATTTGAAGACCTCTTCTCTCTTTTCAAGAATGTAACTTATAAATTCATCCACTCCCTCATCATTTTTTGATGAGAGTTTGAAGAATCTTATGTCTCCCTTTAAAAGTTTTGATTCTTTCTTTGGCTGATCAATATTGAAATCAACATAAGGTAGTAAATCTGTCTTTGTGATCGTTAGAAAGTTTGATTTTCTAAAAATCACAGGATATTTTGCAACCTTGTCAGAGCCTTCTGTAACTGAAAGAAGGACGCCATTTATATGACATCCAAGGTCGTAAAGAGCTGGACAGACAAGATTTCCAACATTCTCAACAAAAAGAATATCAATATTTTCAAGATTTAAGTGGTGTAAAGCCTTGTGAACACTTTTTGCATCAAGATGGCAGGTTGAACCGGTCATAATTTGTATTGATTCAATCCCGATTTTTTTTAACCTTAGAGCATCCCTTTCAGTAGCAAGGTCTCCCTCTATCGCTGCAATTTTGTAATTATCTTTAATCTTCTCTGAAATAGCCTCAATGAGTGCCGTTTTACCCGCTCCCGGAGAACCCATTAAATTTATTGCAAAAACATTGTGTTTAAAAAAATGTTCGCGATTCTCATCCGCCTCCTTCTCATTTTCTGAAAGTAGACTTTTGTAAATATTCACTTCCTCGGTGTGTCTACTTGCATCAACTTTGGATTCTTCGGGGATTCCACATCCGCACTCTTCACACATTTTTCCTCCTTAAAATTCAAGAGTCATTTTAGTAAGGTTCAACTCATCACCTTTTTCAATTTTTACATCAACTTCAGTGCATCTCGGACAGAAAATAAATGGCAAAGTTATTTTAAAACTTTTCTTGCAATTATTGCAAAAGGCGACTCCCTCAATTTCTTTGACAAATAAAACGGAATCATTGAGCATCGTCTCTCTTTTTGCAATTTCAAAGGAATCTTTTAGTTGTTCAACTACAATGTTGTTTAAAACACCAATTTCAAGAAAGATTTCTGAAACACTTTTCGCATTTCTCTCCTTTGCTTCCTTCTCCGCAGATTTTATAATCTCAAGTGCAAGCGACCATTCATGCATTATTCCTTCCAAACTTTATTTTACAACAAAAGAAAAAAAATAAAAAATTAAAGAAGTTGATAACTATGTTCCCATTAGAAAAAATATATTGTTTTACCTTGACAAAATCAAAAAAAAGATGTAAAGTATAATTGTTTAAGGGAAATGGCGTTCCCGGTAGAAGGAGGTAAAATGGCTGTAAAGAAGTTGTTTTTTTTCTTAATTTTTTCCGTTATTACAATGGTTGGTTTCGGACTCTGTAATGCTGTAAAAGTAGGAGAAGAATATCCCTATTATTCTTCAACTCCTCACCCCTATTACCCCACCGGTGGAAATACATTAATTTGGACAGATACTATCTACCACAAGGATGCAACTTACATTAAGGTTCATTTTTCTAATTTTGATTTAGCGCCCGGAGATTATGTGATAGTTCGTTCCCCAGATGGGGTTCAAAGTTATGAATTCAGAGAGAAAGGTCATTGGAAAGGGAACAGCGGAAGTTTTTATGCTACACACATTAAAGGTGACACCGCTGTTGTTGAACTCTATTCAAATGGCAACAAAGGAGGGTATGGATATGACATTGATAGTTATGGAGCGGGGTATCCTATTCCAGAAGTAAATGAAGAAGTTGGTGGAACTCCAGAAGCTGTCTGCAGCGGAACAGATTGGAAAAATGCCGCTTGTTACTCTGGAACTACATACCAAAGAGCGAAAGCAGTGGTAAGGCTTTTAATTGGTGGAAACAGCGCTTGCACAGGATGGCTTGTTGGAAGTGCAGGGCATGTTTTTACTAATGAACATTGTTTAACAAGTCAGGCAGATGTTAACAGCACAGACTTTGAATTTATGGGAGAGGGGAGCACCTGTAACACAAACTGCGATAGTTGGCTTGGATGTCCTGGAACAGTTTGG
>DHFQ01000054.1 GCA_002402325.1 Candidatus Aminicenantes bacterium UBA4820 | reverse complement strand
GGGGAAATAGGGTTTCGGGTTAAAGGGAAGGCTGAAGACCTGCGGCTATCTGTAATTCTATTTTCCCGCTTCAAATAGTTTACCGTTTAGATGGTATGTCCCAAGATGTTTATAATCTCTTGATGTAACAAGAAGGGTTTTTATTTTGATGCTTTTTGATACGGCTAAGCACATCGCCTCTTTTGAATCGTAGGGAACTTTTTGCCACTTTTCCTCGTTAACAATTGCAATTCCTTCATCTTCTTTTGTCTTTGAAAACTCCTGAAGTAAGCCATCATCTTTAAAGGTGGTGGCAACTTTGCTCCATCTTTCAACCTCTGTTTCATCGAATTTAGGCTTTGAGGAAAAACTTTTAAAAATTAAAACAAGAAGAAGAACACCAAAACAGATGCCGACTCCTGCTATAAAATATGCTACAAAAGATGGCATAGAGAGAGTTTTTCCCGATGTTGTCCTATACTTTTTTTTCTTTTTCTTCATTCACCTATTATTTTAATTAAGACTCTTTTTCTTCTCTGCCCATCAAATTCGCCATAAAATATTTGCTCCCATGGACCGAAATCAAGCCTACCATTAGTTATTGCAACTACAACCTCTCTTCCCATTACTGTTCTTTTTAAGTGAGAATCGCCATTTTCTTCCCCTGTGAGGTTATGGTTGTATCTTGAGATTGGCTCAGAAGGGGCAAGAGATTCAAGCCAGTTTGCAAAATCCTTAAGTAGCCCATCTTCTGCATCATTTATAAAAACAGAGGCGGTAATGTGCATGGCGTTAATAAGGCATAAGCCCTCTTTTATTCCGCTTTCCTTTACCGCCTCTTCAACATCCTTAGTTATGTTGATAAAGTCAATGCGCTTTTGAGTATTGAAGGTCAAATATCTTGTTAAACTTTTCATCACTCCTCAACTTCAGGTTTTGCACGCATTGAATCAAAGTATAAAAATAAAGCAAGAAGGAAGAAGATTAAAAGGCCTAAATAGTTTGGAATAATCTCATTCTCTCCCCACAACCTTGGAAGTTCTGACAATCCCTTTGCTCCGGCAATTGCTCTCGTTATACCATCAAAGACACCTGCAAGTGCTCCCCCTGCGATAAATCCAGAAGCGATTAAAATTGCTTTATCATTTCTTGCCTTTGAGAGGTTCTTATCCCTGGTTGATTTTTGAATGATGTAACCAACAACCGCACCAAGGAAAATAGGACTGTTCAACTCAATTGGAAGATACATTCCAAGTGCAAAAGCAAGTGGAGAAATTCCGAGCATTTTTACTATAACCGCTATTACTGCACCGATGCAGTAAAATAACCATGGAACATTTTTACCACCCATAAAGGCATTTGCAACCGCTGCCATCGCACTTGCCTGTGGTGCGGGCATTGCTGGAGTTCCATATCCATAAACCTTTGCAAAAAGGATAATTACTGCTGTAACTGTCAAACTTGCAAGTGCGGCGCCCAATATGTTACTCCATTGAATTTTCTTTGGGGTTGATCCAAGCCAATATCCTATTTTAAATTGGGTAACGAGAGAACCCGACATTGAAAGCGCTGTGCAGACAACACCTCCTATTAAAAGTATTGCGAGTTTTCCTGAATCGCCTTTTAACCCAAGGGCTGAAAGGGCAACAGCGGCTATAATTAAAGTTGTTAATGTCATTCCTGAAATTGGTGTTACAGAAATCATAGCAACTGCCCACGCTGAAACCGCTGAAAAGAGAAAAACAATAAGGAATGTTAAAATGAGTGAAAGAAGCGAAATTGTAAAAGCGTTTGGCTCGTTTTTGACCACAACAAAAAAGAAATAGAGGAATATTATCACAGCAAGGACTATTCCTAAAATCATAACCATTGACATTGGAATATCCCGATCAAGCCTTGACTCTGAAGGTTTCTCCCCCTCGTGCTTTTTAAAAATCTGTGAAAGAACTTGCGATAACGCTTGCTTTATAACAGGAGACATACCTATTATTGAGATAATACCTGCCGCAAAAATTCCGCCAACTCCAATATTTCGGACTCCCTGAAAAATTGTATCTCCCGTGTTTGGATCTGTTATACCTGAAAAAATCTGGCTAAAACTTGCTCCCTCGCAGATTGGACTCAAATATCCAAAGAGAGGAATTAAAACAAAATAAGAAAGCATAGATCCTGCCATAATTATTGAAGCGTATTTTAGCCCAATGATTATTCCAAGTCCTAAAACTGCGGCTGATGTATTCATCGAAAAAACCGCTTTATATTTTGTTGTAAATGTTTCCATAACTTTCATCAATGAGGTTGTAAATGTGTCGCTCCAGAATTTAAAAGCGAGTGCAAGATAATCAAGGACAATTCCAATTCCAAGTGAATAGACTAAAACTTTTGCCTGACTTCCTCCCTTTTCACCTGCTACAAGAATTTCTGTAGTTGCAGTTCCCTCAGGGAATGGGAGTTTTCCGTGCATCTCCTGAGTAAAGTATTTTCTAAATGGAATTAAAAATAAAACTCCCAGGACTGCTCCAAGAAATGGGACAATAAAAATTTGAAGGAAGGTTCCGAAAGTCCCCTGCTGCTTATCAAGCCCTAACATAAAGATTGCAGGCATAACAAAGACGGAGCCTCCAACAACAATTCCTGAGGTTGCACCAATTGCGAGGATGTTCACATTTTCAATTAAAATGCTCTTTCTTTTTGCAAGAGCAGAAAACCCAACCGCAAGGATGCTTATTGGAATTGCTGTCTCAATTCCCTGTCCCAATTTTAATGCAATGAATGAAGCGGCGGCAGAAAAGACGATTATCATTACTATTCCAAAGATAATCGACCTTGTTGTAACCTCCAATACTCCGCTTTCCTGTGAAATTACTGGAACATACTTTTCACCTTCCTTCAACTCACGGTAAGCATTTTCAGGTAGCCCAAGTTTTGATTTTTCTTCACTCATCTTTGCCTTCCTTTCTAAAAATAATCTAAATCACAAGTTATTAGAATACCACTTTTTGAATTTTTTTTCACTCCAATATATCGGGTTGCCTTTTCATTAAACACTACCTCTTGACAAATGGTTTTTTTTGTAATAAAATAAAAATGTCCAACATCTTGTGCATAACATCAGGGCAATAAAACTTTTTGGACAAAGGAGGATAAGATGCCAGTAGCAAAGAAACCAGCAGCAAAAAAACCAGCAGCAAAGAAACCTGCAGCAAAGAAACCAGCAGCAAAGAAACCTGCAAAAAAGGGATGCTGTGCAACAAAAGCAGCAGCGAAGAAGACACCTGCGAAGAAAGCAGTAACCAAAAAAGCACCGGCAAAAAAAACATCAAAGTAAATTAACTCCAAAATCTTATCACAATGCCGCACTATGAGTGCGGCTTTTTTTTGCTCAAAAATCAATTTGACCAAATTCAATAATGATGATAAACTTATTATTCAATCAATCCGCAAATTTGCGGAAAATCAAATTTATAGGAGGTTTTTATGTCAGCAAAAAAAGTTGTCATTATGGGAGCAGCAGGAAGAGATTTTCATAACTTTAATCTTTATTTTAGAGATAACAAAGATTACGAAGTCATTGCTTTTACCGCAACACAAATTCCCGACATCGCAGGAAGAAAATATCCAAAAGAACTCGCAGGAAAACTTTATCCGAAAGGAATTCCTATTTACGATGAGAAGGAATTGCCAAAATTAATAAAGGATAAAAAAGTTGATGTTGTAGTGTTTTCCTATTCAGACATTTCGCACATTGATTTAATGCACAAGGCTTCAACAGTTCTTGCAGAAGGTGCCTCTTTTATGCTACTTGGACCAAAGGAAACAATGATCAAATCTACTAAACCGGTCATTTCAATTTGTGCTGCAAGGACAGGTTGTGGTAAGAGTCAGACAACAAGAAAGGTAAGCGAGATTTTAAGAAATGGTGGAAAAAAAGTTGTTGCAGTAAGACATCCGATGCCTTACGGCGATCTTAACAAACAAAGGGTTCAAAAGTTTGCAACACTTAAAGACCTTGATAAGTACGAATGCACAATTGAAGAGAGAGAGGAGTATGAACCCCACATAGTCAATGGTGTGACAGTTTATGCCGGTGTTGATTATGAGGCAATTTTAAGGCAGGCTGAAAAAGAGGCGGATATCGTATTGTGGGATGGTGGAAACAACGATACTCCTTTCTTTAAATCCGATCTTGAAATAGTTGTCGTTGACCCTCACAGACCAGGGCACGAAGTTTCATACCATCCTGGTGAAACGAATGTTAGAAGGGCAGATGTTGTTATAATTAACAAGATTGATACAGCAGATGTTGAGAGCATAGAGGAAGTGAGAGACAATGTTTCAATGGTAAATCCTGAGGCGGTAGTCATTGAGGCTGCATCTCCTCTCTCAGTCTCTAAACCAATGGCTATAAGGGGAAAAAGGGTTTTAGTAGTAGAAGATGGCCCAACCCTGACACACGGTGAAATGGCTTACGGTGCTGGTGTTATGGCTGCAAGGAAGTATGGTGCGTGCGAACTCGTTGACCCAAGACCCTACGCTGTTGCGTCAATTCAGGCAACTTATGAAAAATATCCCGACATAGGAATATTACTTCCCGCGATGGGATATGGTGAGAAACAAATAAAGGACCTTGAAAAAACGATAAATAAAACAGAGTGCGATCTCGTAATCATAGCAACGCCAATAGACCTTGGAAGACTCATCAAGATAAACAAACCGTCCGTCAGAGTTGAATACTATCTTGACGAAATAGGCAGACCAAATCTTGAAGATGTTTTGAAAAAGTTTTTATGAGGATTAGATGATAGAAAAGAGAGTTCTCATTGCATTTGGCGGAAACGCCCTGATAAAAGCGACAGAGAAGGGAACGGTTTCCGAACAAATCAAAAACGCAGAAGAGGCAGCGGAGAATCTTGCTCCACTTCTTATTGAGTACAAAAATGTGATAATTGTCCATGGTAACGGCCCTCAAGTTGGCCAAAATCTTATAAGGGTGGAGGAGGGAGTAACAAAGGTTCCTCCTCTACCTCTTGATGTCTGTGTCGCTGAAACGCAAGGAAGTATGGGATTTATCATTGAAAAAGCAATAAGAAATGAACTTTTGAAATTGAATATTCAAAGGGAAGTGATTACTTTGCTTTCTCAAGTTGAGGTTGATCCCAATGACCCTGCTTTCAAAAATCCAACAAAACCAATAGGTCCATTTTATACAGCATACAGGGCAAAACACCTTATGGAAGTTGAGAAATGGCCAATGGTTGAAGATAGCGGGAGAGGGTTCAGAAAGGTTGTTGCTTCTCCAAAGCCTTTAAAAATTCTGGGCATAGATGCCTTAAGAGAAATTTATGATAGTGGATTCATTGTAATATCAGGCGGAGGTGGAGGAATTCCCGTTATGAAAAGCAGTTATGGATTTTATAAAGGAATTGAGGCAGTCATTGATAAAGATAGGACTTCCGTTTTGATGGCGATTGAACTTGATGTTGAGGAGTTGATCTTTTTAACTTCCGTTCCAAACATCTACATAAATTTTGGGAAGCCTGATCAGAAGATAATCAAAGAGATGAGCCTTGAAGAGGCAATGAAATATCATAAGGAGGGACACTTTCCACCCGGCTCAATGGGTCCTAAAATTGAGGCTGCATCACATTTTCTTGCAAAAAAAGGTGGTGAAGTTTTGCTTACCGATGCAAAAAATTTAAAAGAGGCAACAAGAGGAAGTGCTGGAACAATCATTTATCATAAGTTAAATAGAGAAATTGCATAAAAGGAGAAAAAAATGAAAGGAAAGGATTTTTTAACTTTAAATGACTTTTCGGTTGAGCAGATTGAAAGCATCTTTGAACTCGCCCTTGAGTTGAAGGCTAATCCTGATCATTACGAAGATTCCCTTCCTCAAATGACGATGGCGATGATTTTTGAAAAACCATCTTTAAGAACAAGGGTAAGTTTTGAAGCGGGGATGACTCAACTTGGAGGACATTCAATCTATTTGGGTCCCAATGACATTTCACTCGGAAAAAGAGAGAGTGTTCCCGATATAGCGAGGACACTCGATAGAATGGTCGATATAATTATGGCGAGGACATTTTCCCATCAGTCTGTGGAGACTCTTGCCGAATTTGCTTCAATACCTGTGATAAATGGGCTTTCTGACCTTCACCATCCCTGTCAGGCAATTGCGGATTACTTAACAATTCTTGAGAAAAAAGGATCGTTCAAGAATTTGAAACTTGCCTTCGTTGGAGATGGAAATAATGTCGCCCACTCTCTTCTTGAAGGTGGCGCCAAAACTGGAGTTTCAGTAACAATAGTCTGTCCAGAAGGATTTGAACCAAATAAGGAAATTTTTGAAAAGGCAAGTGAGGATGGTTTAAAAATAGGAGCAAAGATGCAGGTTACAAATGACCTTAAAGAGGGTGTCTCTGGCGCAGATATAATTTACACCGATGTTTGGGCTTCAATGGGACAGGAGAAAGAGGCTGAAGAGAGAAAAAAGATTTTTGCACCTTATCAGGTTAATGAAGAGGTGATGAAGATGGCAGACAAAGAGGCAATCTTTATGCATTGCTTGCCTGCACATAGAGGAGAAGAAGTTACAGACGAAGTTGTTGAATCGTGGCAGTCGGTTGTCTTTGATGAAGCAGAGAATAGACTTCATGCCCAGAAGGCTCTTATTTTGAAATTGATGCTCGGAGAAATCGAATAGTTTTAGTTAACTCACTAATTTGAAAGAAAGTGGGGAGAAAATGGAAATAAGCAAAGAGAGAAAAAAGGCAATTGAGGCAGCGGTTACTCAGATTGAAAGACAGTTTGGAAAAGGCTCAATTATGAGTCTTGGCGAGAAACCTAAAGAAAAGGTTCCGGTTATTCCGACAGGAAGTCTCTATCTCGATTGGGCACTTGGAATTGGTGGCTATCCGAGGGGAAGAGTTGCTGAAGTTTATGGTCCTGAAAGTTCTGGAAAAACGACCCTCGCTCTTCAAGCAATCGCTGAGGTGAACAAACAGGGAGGAGTTGCGGGATTCATTGATGCTGAACACGCCCTTGATGTTGATTACGCAGCAAAACTTGGAGTTGATGTTGATAACCTTCTTATAAGTCAACCCGATACAGGGGAACAAGCCCTTGAAATCGCAGAGGCACTCGTAAGATCTGGTGCTGTTGATCTAATTGTCATTGATTCTGTTGCGGCACTTGTTCCAAAGGCAGAAATAGAAGGAGATATGGGTGATTCTTTTGTCGGTCTTCAGGCAAGACTTATGTCTCAAGCGTTGAGAAAACTTACAGGTATAGTCTCAAAAAGTAACACTACAATAATTTTTATAAACCAGATTCGTGAAAAAATTGGAGTGATGTATGGAAACCCAGAGACGACTACCGGCGGAAGGGCTTTGAAGTTTTATGCCTCAATTCGTCTTGAAATTAGAAAAATTTCAAACATAACAACATCTCAAGACGCCGTCATAGGAAGCAGGGTAAGAGTCAAGGTGGCAAAAAATAAAATGGCTCCTCCATTCAGACAGGCTGAATTTGACATCATTTACGGTCAGGGGATTTCAAAGGTTGGAGACATTGTTGATCTTGCCGTTGAGCAAAAACTCATTGATAAATCTGGAACATGGTACTCTTACGGTGATAATCGTCTTGGACAGGGAAGAGAAAATGTAAAATCGTTTTTGATAGAGAATCCTAAAATTATGGAGGAAATCGAAAACAGAATCAAGCAAAACTTAGGATTCTTGCCTCCTCAAAAACAAGAGGTTAAAGAAAACAAAAAGTGAAAAGAGACAAAAGTTTAACCCTTTTTAAAAGGGCTAAAAAAGTGATGCCGGGCGGGGTGAATAGCCCCGTCAGGGCTTTCAAAGCCGTTGGTGGAAGCCCCCTCTTTATTGAAAGGGCAGATGGGGCGTATCTTTACGATGTTGATGGAAATAAGTTCATAGACTATGTTGGGTCGTGGGGACCAATGATTCTTGGGCATTGCCATCCTGAAACAATAGAAAAAATAAGAGATGTTCTTGATAAGAGTACATCTTTTGGCGCTCCAACCGAACTTGAAGTTGAGATGGCAGAATTTTTAACCTCAAAACTTCCACATCTTGAAATGGTCAGAATGGTCAATTCCGGAACAGAAGCGACTATGTCAACAATAAGGCTTGCAAGGGGAGTTACAAAAAGAGATAAAATCATTAAAATTTCCTGCTGTTACCACGGGCACGGAGACTCTTTGCTTGTTGAGGCGGGCTCGGGTGCTTTGACATTTGGTTCTCCATCAAGCCCCGGGATTCCAGAATCTCTTGCAAAACTTACAATCGTCATTCCGTTTAACAATATCTCTTCTTTTGAAGAGGTTGTAGAAAAAAATAGGGGAGAAATTGCCGCTCTTATTATTGAACCACTTCCCGGAAATATCGGAACTATTCCACCCAAAAAGGGTTATCTTGAAAAAATTAGAGAAATAACACAAAAAGAGGGGATAATACTTATCTTTGATGAGGTTATGTCGGGCTTCAGAGTTACCTTTGGTGGAATGGTTGAAATGACAGGAATTAAGCCTGATTTGGCAACTTACGGAAAAATAATCGGAGGAGGTCTTCCCGTTGGATGTTATGGTGGGAGAAGAGATTTGATGGAGCAGGTAAGCCCATCGGGAAAGATATATCAGGCTGGAACTCTTTCTGGAAACCCTCTTGCAATGGCTGCAGGGCTTGTTCATTTAAAAACCCTTTATGAAAATAGAGAAACAATTTATCCTCACCTTGAAAAAATGGGAAAGAAACTCGTTGATGGATTAAAATCAATTGTGGAAGAAAAGGGAGAAAAAATCTTTATAAACAGAGTTGGCTCAATGTTCACCATGTTTTTCACGGATGAAGAGGTCTTTGACGATACAACCGCAAAAAAGAGCGATACGCAAAAATTTGGCAAATTCTTTAATAATATACTTGAAAATGGAATCTATTTTCCACCGAGTCAATTTGAGACAGCCTTCATCTCCTACGCCCATAAAGAAGAAGAAATTGAGAAAACTCTCATTGCAGCGGATAAATCTTTTTAATTCTGCTTCCTTTTGACGATGAGGGAATCCTTCCCGCCATTTTTAATGATCTTAACAAATTCTCTTGAGAAATTTCATTCCATTCAGGAGAGGATGTCTTACCATCATAGATTTCATACAAAGATTTGTAAGGCTCTGGAGTCAAATCTGGCATAATAACATTTGCACCACATTTCAAACCGTTTATTCGTCCCTCTTTTGGGTCAATTACCGAAAGAGCGGTTGTTGATGGAATGTTTGCAAAAGGATTCAAAATTCTTGAAAGAGCAACAAGGATAAGGGTTGTAGCCTCAGGGTCTTTTACAACAATTGAATTTAGTTTATCATTTAAAGGTGTATCTTTGTGGGGAATGTATGGACCAATCGCAATCATATCAAGGTCAAGTTCCTTCATTAGAAAAAGGTCGTCAACTAAAGATTCATAACTTTGAAACGGAGTTCCCACCATTATCCCACTTCCAATTTCATAGCCAATGGTTCTTAACTCTTTTAACATCTCAACCCTTTTGTGAACCTTCTCATTTTTACCTCTTAATTGGTTGTATAAATAAAGATCCGAGGTCTCAAATTTGAGAAGAATTCTATCCGAACCAGCATCCTTCCATCTTTTATAATCATCTAAATTTCTTTCACCAAGACTTAAGGTTATTGCAACATCAAGATTGTCCTTTATTCTCTTTACGACATTTTCAATAAATTCAGTTTTTATAAGGGGATCCTCCCCCGACTGGATAACAATTGTCTGAAAGCCGAAATTGAATGCCTTTAAAGCGGTGGAGAAAATCTCCTCTTCACTTAATCTGTATCTTTTTAAATTTTTGTTATTTTTGTTTAATCCGCAGTAAAGGCAACTCTCTTTACAGTAATTTGAAATTTCAATAATTGCTCTTAAATGAACCTCATCTCCGACACTTTTTTTTCGCACTGCATCCGCTAAAGAAAAAATCTCTTTTGTTTTTTCAGCGTTCGGATTTTTTAGAACTTTAATTATCTCATCTCTGTTCATCTTTAGAATTATAAGCTTTTAGTGCTGATGGAAAGGGTGAGAGAGTCCTTTTTAAAATGTCGTGGAGATAGGCAATAGTTATCCCATAATTTGTTATTGGAACATTTTTTTCAACACACAACTTAATCCTGTTTCTCATTTCACTCCTATTTCCCATACAGTTTCCGCAGTGGATTACAAGAGAATATTGTGATGGATCATCGGGGAAATCCCGTCCCTGAACTGTCTCAAAAATTAAATTCTTACCCGTCTTCTCTCTTAACCACATCGGGATTTTTACCCTTCCAATATCATCTCCAATTGGATGATGGGTGCAACCCTCTGCAATTAAAACTTTATCTCCATCTTTTAAATCTTCTATCTTTTTTACTCCCCTTGTCTGTTCTATTAAATCACCATAAAATCTTGAAAATAAAATCGAAAATGATGTGAGGGGAACTCTTTCTGGAACTATTTCACTAACCTCTTTGAATGCCTGAGAATCTGTGATAACAAGATGTGGGTCCTCTTTTAACAATTTTAAAGTTCTTTCAAGTTCCTTTTCTCTTGAAACAACAATTGATGCACCAATGTCAAGAAGTTCCCTTAAAACCTGTTGCTGTGGGAGAATAATTCTTCCCTTCGGTGCCTCTTTATCAACGGGAATGACGAGAACAACAAGGTCGTTTTGTGAAACAATATCTGAAAGGATTTTCTTCTCTTCACCGTAAAAGGAATCTTTAAGAGCCTTCATCCTTTCGACTAAGGGCAAAACGCCCTCTCTTCCTTTTATCGCTTCAATCTCAACAAAGTCTATTTTTTTCTCTTTTAAGCAATCCTTGAGGTTTGGTGATGTTTTAAAAATGTCATTTTTGTTAAAGGCAACGATTATTGGAATCTCTTTATCTTTGAAAATAGTAAGCAGTTTTTCCTCATATTCTCCCCACTCATCACCTGCTGTAACAATGACGGCAAGGTCAACCCTGTTAAAAATATTTTCTGTTCTCTTTACTCTTAATTTTCCTAAATCCTCATCATCGTCGATTCCTGCTGTATCGATAAATACAACAGGTCCAAGAGGCAGAAGTTCCATTGGCTTTTCAACGGGGTCTGTTGTCGTTCCTGCTTTTTCAGAAACTATTGAGACATACTGCTCCGTAATTGCATTAAGGATTGAGGATTTACCTACATTCCTTCTACCGAAGATACCAATATTTAGTCTAAATCCCCTTGTTGGACCTTGATATAGCAACATCAGATATAGACATCCCTCTTTCCCTCTTTCACAAAATTGACCATCTCCATTGTTGTTTTCTGGAGATTTGGGGGAAGTTCTTTTAGATGCTTATCAATCATATCATAACCGAGAGTTTTCATCTCATCGTCGGCATAATCCTCAAGGTATTCGGCAAAAGTTGCTATTGCGTTGGGAGAGCAATGTTTTTGAATGAGCCCGGGCTTTGCAAGGTCCATAAAATCTTTACCTGTTCTTCCAAGTCTGTAACAGGCGGTACAGAAAGAGGGAATGTAGCCAAGTTTTGTTATGTCCTCTATAACCTCTCTTAAATTTCTGTGATCACCAAGAGAGAATTGGGAAGCATCAAACTTTTCGCTTGATGAATAGCCTCCCGGATTGGTTCTTGAACCAGCCGAAATCTGGGAAATTCCTACGGCAAAGGCATTTCTTCTAATTTCAGGCGTTTCCCTTGTGGTTAAAATCATTCCCGTATAGGGAACAGAAAGTCTCAAAATCGCTATGAGTTTTAAAAAATCAATATCCGAAACTTTGTAAGGAGGATCTTCGGAAACCTTTGAACCAGAAGCAGGCTCTATTCTTGGAACGCTAATTGTATGAGGTCCCGCGCCAAACTCTTTATCAAGGTGGTTTGAATGCTGCAAAAGTGCCATAACTTCAAATCTATAATCAAAAAGCCCGAATAGAACTCCAATACCGACATCGTTTATACCTGCTTCCATAGCCCTATCCATAACTGTAACCCTGAAGTCGTAATCTCTTTTCAAGCCTCCTATATGCATCTTTTTGTAAGTTTCTCTATGGTAAGTTTCCTGAAATAGTTGATAAGTCCCTATTTTTCTTGATTTCAATCTTTTAAAATCATCTATTGTAAGCGGTGCTATGTTGACATTGACCCTTCTAATCTCTCCCTTATTCTTTACACTGTAAATTGTGTCAACCGCTTTAAGAATATAGTCAAGCCCTTCATCAGGATATGATTCTCCTGCAACAAGCAAAATCCTTTTATGTCCCTGGTCAACGAGAATTTCAACCTCTTTTTTTATCTCATTGTAACTTAAAGCCTTCCTCTTAAGTTCTTTATTCGTTGACCTGAATGCACAATAGATGCACTCATTTTTACAAAGGTTTGAGATGTAAAGCGGGGCAAAAAGAACAAGCCTTTTACCATAAATCTTTTCCTTTACCTCTTTTGCTGTCTTCAAAAGTTCTTCAAGAAGTTCTGGTTCTTTAATTGTAAGAAGTGGAGGAATATCATCAAGAGACAGCCCTTTAAGTTCAAGAGATTTTTTAAGGATTTCTTCAATTAAAACCTTGTCCGATACACTATGCTTTTCTATTGCCTCCCAGATTTTCTTTTCATCAATAAATTGTGAGTTATTCAAAATTATCACCCCTTTGGTATAAAAAACTTAAATCTTGCGTATTTACCATATTCAGACTCAGCGTCAATCCATCCTTTATGTTCAGAAATTATCCACCATGTTATATATAACCCAAGTCCTGTTCCTTTTATTCCCCACGCTTTGGAAGTTTCAAGTCTTGAAAATTTTCTAAATAGTTTCGATTTTTCCTCTTCTGTAAAGCCTTCCCCCTCATTTGTTACGCTGAAATAGATGCCCTCTTTTTCGTAATTCACTGAAAGTTCTAATTTTCCCCCTTCTCTTCCATACTGAACACCGTTTCCAAGAAGATTGGTCAAAACGATTTTTATCAGGTTTGGGTCCAATTCGATTTCATAGATATCACCCGAGTATTCTTCGGAAAAGACCATCTTCTTGTCCTGAATCTGTGGCATAACATAGGAAATTGCCTCGCTTATCACCTCCTCTTTTAAATCCTTTACAAACTTTTTGTTTAAGTTGATCTTTCCCTGTTCAATTCTTGAAAGGTCAAGGTAGTTCTTCACAAGTCCAAGAAGATATTCAGCCTTTAAAACCATCTTTTGAACTATAGATTTTTGACTATCTGTAAGTTCACCAACAAAGCCCTGCTCAAGGATACGAGCCTGTGTAATCAAAGATGAAATCGGATTTTTAATTTCATGGCTTACAAAGTTAAGAATCTCTTTGTATGAATCAATCACTTTCTCAAGTTGCTCAAGATAGAAAGCCCTCTCAATTGCATAAGAAAGAAGGTGAGTCAATTTACTCAAAATCCTTAACTCTCTTTCTCCATAAGCATTTGGATAGGTTGAATTGAAGAACAAGAATCCGATTCTTTTGTCGCCTGAAAAGAGGGGCGTTATCATACTTGACCTCAACCCTTCCCTTATTAAATATGGAGTTGCAACACTTTTCCTTCTTAAAAGAATGTAGTTTGTCAAATCTGAAATGACTCTCGGTTTTCTTGTTTCAAAAACAGACTCAAGCGTCGTTTGAGATAGGTCGAGAGAATATCCCTCTTTTATATAAACAGGAGAATATTTTGCTCTTACAAACCTGCATATAGCCCTTTTTCCGTCATTTTCGATAAAAGCGAGGGCAAGTCTATCAAATGTTAAAATGTCTCCAAAAGAATTGAAAACAGTTTCAAGTATCTCGGTTAAAGAAAAATTGGAGAGAACCTTTTCCTCAATTTTTTCAAGGAGATCTTTTTCTAACTCTTCATAAGATTTTGAAAGAGAAGGCGGGGATGGAAAATCTGAAATAAATTTTCCATCCCTTCTATCTTCATCCATATTAGCCTCACAAACACCATTCTACACTAAAAAATGAATTTTCCTCTTTTGGTGTAATGGGTGTGAAGAAGTTTATGACTCTTGTGCCCGAGTGGACCATCTTTAAGAAATTCAGAGTAGACTTGAGTAATTATCGGGTTTTCGTAAGACTTCCTTACACTGTAAGATTCATCCTCCTGATAGATTGCTCTTGCTCTTGCCTCCCTGATTTCAATGTTTGTTGGGATTGGCATACCGCCGCCCCCGAGACAACCGCCCGGACAAGCCATAAACTCAATAAAGTGCATAGTTGAAAAGATTCCACCTTTTTTAATATCTTCAAGAATTTTTCTTGCATTTGCGGTTCCGTGAGCAACAGCAACTTTTAATGTTGCACCTTCAAGCCATTTGAAATCACTAAATAGATGTTTCAATATTAAGGGAACTTCTGCAACTTTAGGAATTTTGATCTCCGCAACTCTTATCCCTTCAAATCCTCTTACAGGAGTTATGTTTGCATGGTCGTAAAATTTTTCAACCTTTTCACCCGTAACAAGTTCAATTACAGTTCTTAATGCCGATTCCATAACTCCGCCTGTGGCACCAAATATTACTCCACTTCCAGTTGCAGTTCCAAAGGGGTTATCAAAATCTGTTTTTGGAAGATTCGGAAGGTCTATGCCAGCTTCCTGTATCATAGAAGCCATCTCTCTTGTAGTAAGCCCGTAATCAACATCCTTGTAACCAGAATCACACATTTCTGGCCTGTTGCACTCAAATTTCTTTGCAGTACAGGGCATAAGGGCAACTGTAACAATGTCTGCCGGATCAATTCCAGCCTTTTCAGCGTAGTATGTTTTTATTAAAGCGCCAAACATCTGTTGAGGACTCTTTGCAGATGAAAGATTTGGAATCATTTCAGGGTAGAAGTGCTCAAGGAATTTAACCCAGCCGGGAGAACAGGATGTAAATTGAGGCAACGCAGTCGGTTCTTTGTCGACGAGTGCCTTTTTAAGCCTTGAAAGAAGTTCGCTCCCCTCTTCAATAATGGTCAAGTCTGCTGTGAAGTTTGTGTCAAAGACTTTGTCAAATCCTATCATCTTTATTGCAGTGTTGAGTTGAAAGGTCAAAGGAGTGCCGGGAGGCATATTAAAACACTCACAAATTGCAGCCCTTGGGGCAGGTGCTGTTTGCATCACGACATGTTTTTTGGGGTCGTTGATTGCTTCCCAGATAATATCGCTTGGGTCTTGTGCCGTCAAAGCAGCGGTAGGGCATCTATTTATACACTGTCCGCAGTTTATACAAACAACATCAAGAAGCGGTTTATCAAAGAAGGTTGCAATTTCAGTTTTGCTTCCCTTGTTTATCGCTTCAAGAACCCCAACCTCCTGAAGGTCAATGCAGGTTCTTACGCATCTTCTGCAAAGGATGCACTTGTTCATATCTCTTACAATTGCATAACTTGAAGAATCAACCTCATATCTTGGTCTTTCCATCTTGCCAAACCTGAAGAAATCGACGCCATACTCATCTGCAAGGCTCTGGAGTTCGCAATTGCCGTTTCTCTTGCAGGTGTAACATTCGCCATAATGGTTTGTAAGAAGAAGATCAAGAATGTGCCTTCTTGCCTGTCTTACATTTGGTGTGTATGTTTTTATTGTAATGGGCTGTGTAATTGGAAAGGAGCAGGAGGCTTGAAGCGTTCTCATCCCCTCAACTTCAACCACACAAATTCTGCAAAGCCCGGCAATGCAGAGATCTTCGTGGTAGCAAAGGGTCGGTATTTTTATATTTGCTTTTCGTGCCGCTTCAAGAATCGTCGTTCCCATCTTGACTTTCACTTCAACCCCATCAATTACGACCCTTATTAAAGCGCCAATCTCTTTTTCATCCTTTGGCTTTTCAATTTCCTGAGGTTGCTGGCTCAGTGGAGTTCTACTTTTATCGGGATATTCTATATGTTTTTTGTCGGTCATTTTTTAAACCTCCTCTCTTCCCAGAACTTCATCAGGGAAGTTTTCAACTATTGATATAAACGCATTTGGAGCGGACTGCCCAAGCCCACACTTTGAGGCTAACTGCATAGTCTTTCCCAAAGAGAGAAGTTCCTTTAACATAGATAGGGATAAATCTCCCTTCTTTAAATTTTTAAGTCCTTTGAGAATTTCAACAGTCCCAAATCTACAAGGAGTGCACTGACCACAAGACTCCTCTACGAAAAACTCTGCAAAATTTATTGCCACATCAAGCATATCTCTTTTTTCTCCAAAGACTATGACTGATCCGCCTGTTGAAACATCCTCGTATGCAATTTTTCTTGAAAAATCTTTCTTTGGAATGCAAAATCCTGATGCTCCTCCGATTTGCACGGCTTTGGCATCTTCACCATCCACAATTTTTAAAAGTTCTTTAATTGTAACTCCAAAAGGAAGTTCATAAACACCGGGTTTTTTACAATCACCCGAAACCGATAGAAGTTTTGTTCCGGTGGATTTTGGTGTTCCAAATGATTTAAAATAATCCGCCCCCTTTGCAAGAATTCTTGCAGATAAGACGAGAGTTTCACAGTTATTTACAGAGGTCGGATGACCCATAAAACCGGTATTTACCGGGAATGGAGGCCTGTTTCTTGGCTCTCCCCTCTGCCCTTCAAGAGATTCAATCAAGGCGGTCTCTTCCCCGCAGATGTATGCTCCAGAGCCCATCCTTATCTCAATCTCAAAATTAAAACCATCTTTTCCAAGGATCTTCTCACCAAGAAGATTATTTTTTCTTCTTTCTTCTAAAACCTGAAGGAGTCCTTTCAAAAGATAGGTGTATTCTCCTCTTAAATATAAAATTCCCTTCTTTGCTCCAATTGCGTATCCTCCAATCGTCAATCCTTCAAACAAAAGGTTGGGATATTCTTTAAGCAAAACTCTATCTTTGAAAGTTCCCGGCTCTCCTTCATCGGCGTTACAAATAATATATTTCTCTTCATCACTCGCCGACGCAGCAAGGTTCCATTTTGTTCCACAAGGAAATCCAGCTCCACCTCTCCCCTTCAAGCCTGAATCAGTTATTATGCTTATTACTTCCCCCCTTGAAAGAGAAAGCGCCTTTTTTAACCCCTCTTCAGGTTTTATATCGCTAAACATTCCATTTTTATATTCAACTATGGGCATTTTACTCCTCCTTACTCAAGAAGTGTGAAGAGAATTGACTTTTGCACTCATCAATTATCTCCTTTACCTTCTCAGGGGTTACCTTTGTGTACACTTTTTGGTTTACCAATAAAGCGGGACCCTGATCGCACATTCCGAGGCAATTAACAAATTCAAGAGAAAATCGGTTATCTTTTGTCGTTTCCCCAAACTTTATTCCAAGTTCGTTTTCAAGGACATTTTTGATTTTCTCTTTTCCCTGCATTTCACAGGAAATTGTCTGACAAAGCCTTATTTTGAATACCGCTTTTTGGTCGGGGTTAAGGAAAGAATAGAATGTTGCAACGCCATAAACTTCAACGGGGTGAATTCCAAGTAAATCTGCGATCTCCTGAATGGCAGTTTCAGATATAAAGTGATGCTTTTCCTGAACACTTTGTAAGATGGGCAACAAAGAAGTTCTATTTTTTCCATATTTATTGACTATAGAAACGATATCTTCACTCAATTTTTCTTTTTCGTATGAAAACATCTTTACCTCCCCTGAAGCAGTTGTTTAATGGTTGAAATGAGTTTATCGGGAGCAATTGGCTTTTCATGAAAGACATCAACCGGAATCAATGAATCATCCTTCCCGTAGTCAAAGCCTGTAACCTTTCCCAAACTCGTAAGCATAATGATTGGCTTGTTAAAACCTTTTTTTCTCAAGTCTCTTGAAAGGGCAATTCCATCATCCGGCTCCTCCATCATAACATCAAGGATGATGAGGTCTGGATTCCCTTCAAGCGCCTTTTTCTCTCCATCCTGCCTGTTGTAGGCTCTATCCGTTTCGTAATTGAAATTCTTTAGAAGAATTTCAATTGCTTCTACTATGTCTCTATCGTCATCAACAATCAGTATCCTGGGCATATATCCTCCTTTTAAATAGTCTTATAAAATAACTTACCAAAATTCATCTTGATTTTATTCGCTCATTCCCCCCCGAGGGGAACAAACTAAATTTCTGCAGAAAAATCCACAGAAGAGATATTAACATAATAAAAAATTGTATGCAAGAATTGAATAAGGAAAATCTCCTCCCATTTCAGGGAGGCTGGGAGGGGTTTCTGGGA
>DHFQ01000168.1 GCA_002402325.1 Candidatus Aminicenantes bacterium UBA4820 | reverse complement strand
CATTTCACTTTTTGGACAGCCCCAAGACTGCTTTTGATTGAAAAATAATCACCGTTGTTGTATGAAACGGCAAGGTAATGGTCTGTATCAGTGGTTCTCTTTACTCCAATAAAAACCAAATTACAAGGGATACCGGCTACTCCACCAAAAGAACAGGTGCTATTTTTATTGTATTGTGGTGGTAAAGAAATGAATCTGATGTCCGCAAAATTGGTGTTGTCTAAAGCTACTCTTTTCCAGAAATAAGTCCCTCCATCCCATCTAAAGACCTGATTGGTTGTTACTGCAAAAAGGGTTCCATCCAAAGCATAATTTGGCGAGATTGCAAGGTCTCTTACTTCAACTGCAATTGAGGGCCATTGTCCACCAACCATCTTGACCCAGCTGTTTCCGCCATCAATACTTTTGTAAATCCCACTATCCAGCGTTGGTTCATGAATCCCCGTATCGGTTCTTTCATAAAAGTTTGCGGCGACAAAAAGTGTCTTCTCATCTCCGCATACTGATGAACCTTCATAATAGGCGGGGTGAAGACAAATAGAGACAATTTCAGGGATTTTACCATTTGGAAAGTTGTTGTATTCAACCATCTTTCTACCCGCTGAACTGAGATCTACGCATTTGAAAAGCCCCCTGTTTGTGCTTCCCATAAAGGCGCTTTTGCCATCTTTTGCTATTGCGACGCACCTTCCATCAACAAGTGGAGGACTTACAGCAGAAGTTGGATATTGACAACTTATTCTAAAAAGTGCGGATTTTGTTCCAACATAGGCATCGCAAAATCCTGTGGAAGAATGGTAAGATGGCGAAAACCCAATTACATTTATATCCGAAGCTGGAAAACCAGGGGAACAATTATTTCCCATATCATTAGACACATTTAGAGTTTCACTCGTTCCTTCCCATATCTCGTGATCGCTTGCTACTTGAGGACATTCTCTAATTACATCAACAGAAAAGTCAAGCCCTCCGCCATCGCTTCCATCACAGCCTTTTGACCAATTTACACCATAATCGGTAGATAGCCACATTCCCTTTGTTTTGGTTCCAGCCCAAACATATCTTGCATCTTTCCACGATGCAAATACGCAGGGAGTGTCTTCTCCAAACATAGGTGTTGCGCCAACACCCGTCCAGGAATAACCTCCTGAATTATAATAAACTCCTTTTCCTGATGGGGTAGATGGATTTGAAGAAGCCCATACAATTTGAGGGGATTGACTCGTTATTGATAAAGAATTACAATAATCCAACTCTCTTATTTCTAAGGATATATTGTTCCAGTTGGCAGGGTCCCCATCGTTACCGTTAAAATAAATTCCATCACCATAGGTTCCCACATATATTTTTCCATTAAAATTACTTTGTCCTCCAATTACAATTGAAGTAGCAGGAAAAACAGTCGCCTTTGACGGATTATAAAATTGGTATAAAAATGTGATAGTTTGAAAATCATCATCTGATCTATAAAAATAGCCTTCCTCTGTTACTGCAAAACAGGGAGTTCCTGAATTATATTGATAGTCTCCTGGTAATGCAATTCCGGTAACGGTGGCATCACAAGGAACAGCAGGAGAAGGATACCATTTTTTTCCTCGATCAGTTGAATATAATAGTCCCTGTCCTCTAACTCCAATAAAAAGAGTCGAATCAATGTCATAATTTGGGCTTACCGCAAGCGCTGTTATATCACCGCCGGTATATGATGAAAGTCCAATTCTCACCCACCCCTCGTTTGGTTGCTGGGCAAATAGATTGCCTGTAACAAATAAAAAAAACAAAATTACTAAAAGTAAATGTCTTTTCACTCTCTCTTCTCCTTTTCCTCAGTCAAATAAAATGACCAAAGACAACAATAATATACCCCCTTTTTTCAGAAAAATCTGTGATTTATATCACATTTTCCCTTTTTTTGATAAAAACATCAAAATAGAACCCGCAGAAGAGACATTTAAGGAATCCCATCCTTCTTTTATTTTAATTGCCATTTTTTTATGGCACTCATCCTTTATTCTCTGTGAAACACCTTTTCCTTCATTTCCCAGAATTAGAACGAAAGGCGTTTGAAATTCCTCGCTATTAGTAACGATTTCTCCTTTTGAATCCGCAACATAGATATAAATCTCATTCATTTTTGCAAAGTCTATAAATTCATCTTCCCTTAAAACAAAGGTTGGTATATGAAAAACAGCTCCACCGCTTCTTGCTATCGCTGTTGAGTTGTAAGGGTCTGAACTTCCTTTTGAAAGGAGAACTGCGTCATAGCAAAACGAATAGGCACTCCTTACCAAAATTCCAACATTTATAGGGTCTTGAACATTATCAAGATAGAGATAACTTGAATCAAATTTTGGTTGCTCAAGGATACTTTGCTTAGGCTTTCCAACAACAAGAATTCCCTGTGGAGATTTAAAAAGAGTTATTGCCTCAAAGTTCTTTTCAGATAAGATAATAACTTCATATTCACCAAGTTTTTCCTTAAATTTCTCATATTTTTCTTCTGTGATAGCAATCAATGAAATGAAAAAATCTGATTTTAAGGATTCCTCCAAAAGATGTTCCCCTTCAAAAACAGCATACCCTTCCTTTTTTGGATTGGAGCAAATTTTTCTAATCCATTTGATAGTCGGATTGTTCAAAGACTCAATAAACTTTGCCATTTCAAAAACAATATACATTTTTTTGAATGAAATTGCAAAAGGCAAAATGAATTAGTGCAGAAGAACGGAAGGACAGAAGTGCAGAAGCAAACAAATTTTAAATTAAAAATATCCAATTTACCCAAAATCCGATATTGATTT
>DHFQ01000075.1 GCA_002402325.1 Candidatus Aminicenantes bacterium UBA4820 | reverse complement strand
GAACAAACAAGCGTGGTAGCTTGTTCCACAACCTATAAAGTATAAATTCCTTGCATTTTTAAGTTTTGATAAAAACTTATCCATTAGAGTAGAGGCATTTAAGAGGTGAAGAAGGTCTGATGCCACTTTCGGCTGTTCATAAATCTCCTTTAGCATAAAATGGGGAAAACCTCCCTTCTTTACGCTCTCCATCTCTTCCGTTACTTCCTCAACCTCTTTATCAATGACCTTTCCAGTCTCAATATTCTTCACTGTTATTTTATCCGACTCAAGGATCACCATCTCACCATCATCAATTTTAATAACCTTTTTTGTCAAAAAAAGAAGAGAGGGAAGGTCTGAAGAGACATAGTTTCCATCTTTTCCGAGCCCAACAACAAGCCCAGAACCTTTTTTTACTGCATAAAGTTTTTTCTCATAAACGCTTGCTATCAAAAAAGAGTAATCCCCTTCAAGAATCTCCATTGATTTTCTAATCGCCTCTTCCATTGAAAAATTTCTTTTTAAAAAATATTCAACGGCATGAACGCAGGATTCACCATCGTTTGTAGACCTTACAACCATTCCATCATTTTTGAAAACTTCTTTTAACTGGATGTTATTTACAATGTTTCCGTTGTGGGCTCCAATCATCTTTTTTTCAGAATCATAATGGGGTTGAGCGTTTATCTTTGATGGTGCACCAAAAGTAGCCCACCTTAACTGGGCAATTCCAATTATCCCTTCCATCTCCTCAAGATTTAATCTCATTGAAACTTCGTCAACCTTTCCCACATCTTTTCTTAAATCGGTTGATCCATCGCTTTTTATGGTACCTGCTCCAACAGAATCATATCCCCTGTAAGAAAGCCTTCTACATGCTTCAACCATAATTTTTCCAAGATTTTGCTCATCTTTTACTATAATTCCGAAAATTCCGCACATTTTTTTCTCCAACAATTACTAAAGTCAAAATTTTTTACTTAATTATTGAGGCATCAGCCTCTAATACCTTTTCTGCCATTTTTTCTTTTTCTTTTTTAAGTTTTTCTTTAAGTCCTTCAATTTCATCCTGAACTATTTGAATTGCAAGATAACCCGCATTTTGAGAACCATTTATTGCTACAGTTGCGACAGGAACCCCGGGTGGCATCATAACCGTTGAATAAAGAGCATCTATACCATTTAGTACACCTGATGAAATTGGAATTCCAATAACAGGCCTTGTTGTGTATGAAGCGACAACCCCTGCAAGATGGGCAGCCATTCCTGCAGCGCATATAAAAACCTTTGCACCTCTTTTTTCAGCATCAACCACATATTCTCTTGTTTGAAGAGGAGTTCTGTGAGCGGATAGAACTTTTGCTTCATAAGGAACTCCCATCTCATTCAGCAATTTTATACAAGGTTCCACCTTCTCATAGTCGCTTTTGCTTCCCATTAAAACTGCCACAAAAACATCACTTGCCATAACTTCCTCCCTGAGGAATTTCATTATCCCAGTCTTTTATAATAACACAAAAGATAATCATATAAAAAAATGGATTAAATGACGATTTTTACACTTTAATTAAATTGCAGATACTGGTGAGTAAAATATATGCCGTAACCTTTTCTGTCCTAAAATAACTTTGAGCAATATTCTTGTAGACCTCCATCTGCCCACGATATTCCTCAACAATTTTTTTTATAAACTCTTCTTCGCTTCCCCTCTTTTTTGATGTTTTGTAATCAATTAAAATTATCTCTTCCCCCTTTTTTATTATAAGGTCTATCCTTCCCACAAGAAGTTTTTCATTTTCTGCCATTTCAAAGGGAATTTCAGACATCATCTCCCCACCTTGAGCAATCTCTTTAATTTTTTCAAAAGATTTTAAAGATTCTTGAACTATTTCCTCAGCAACTTCCTCATTTTTAACTCTCATTTCTTTTAAACAATTTTTTACAAAAGATATAGAGATTTGTTTTTCTCCTCCTGCAAGAAGTTCAAGAATCCTGTGAATCACAATTCCTCTTGCTTTACCATTTTTTTCCTTCTCACCTGATGTTTTAAAGGGAAGGAAAGTCTCCCTAAAAAATTCAACCTCTTCACTCGCTTTCTCTATCTTATAGGGTCTTCTTTCATAATCATAATTTTTCTCCATCCCTTCAGGATTTATGGATGTCATTGTAAAATCAACCTCTTCTTCAATTGGTATTTCCTTGTTATTTAGAGAATAAATCTCCTTTAATTTACCTAAAAATCCGCCTGCATTATTTGAGCCCTTCCCAAATAGAAACAACCCCTTTTTTGCCCTTGTGGTTGCCACATAGTAGAGCCTTTCTCGCTCTGTTTCTTCCCTTTTTTGAGAGAGTATTTTTAAAACCTCATAAGAAAACTCCTCTTTTTCATAGGGAATCATTATGAAATCAAACCTGTTTAAATCTTCATTAAATTTGTATCTCTCTAAAATGAAGGGAGCAGAATTATCAATTCCACCTCTATTTATTCCTTTTTCAATCCCCACAAAAAAGATGTAGTCAAACTCAAGCCCCTTCGACTTATGAATTGTCATCGCCTGAACCTTTGATTTGATTAGAAGAGGATCTTCTGGAGCATAGTTATTGCCAAGAAAATTTTCCATCTTTGAGACTAACTCTGTTGGGGAAAGATGGGCAATCTCTTTCAAATAGTTGAAAAAGACCTTAACCGCTATCGCCCCTTTAATCCCATAATATTTTGAAAAAAGATAGAATCCATTAAGTTCTTTAAAATGTCTTATAAAATTCTGCCCCTCCTTTTCAAGATAGAACTCATCTGCCATCCTTTTCAATACATTTCTTTTATTCTCTTCTATAAGATTTGAATTTGTTATTTTTTCAAACCATTTTTCACCCTTTTCATCTTTAATCTCCTTAACCGTTGCAATGTCAAAGTCAAAGAGAGGAGAGAAAAGAATCCCGGANNTCTATCGCAGGTTCTTCATTTAGTTTATTGCCTTCAACAACATCAACATTTATAAAATTTTCGGAAAGTTTCTCTTTATAAGGCTTAAAACTATTCCTTGTGGGAAAAAGAATTCCCACTTTCTCTTCCTCTCTTTTCTCCTTTAAAACCTTTTTGAGGCAGTTAACAAAAGCATTTATATAGTTCTCTTTATCGTAAAAAAGATAGATGTCATTTATAGAATCTACCCCCTCGTTGTATTTGAGAGAAAAGTCTCTACCCTCCTCTTCGGGATGTTTAAAATGATCATATTTAACATCATCAAGGAAATTGTATCCTTGAAAAATCTTAGAAAAAGTTTTATTTACAAAATCAATTATTTGAGGTTCTGAACGGAAATTTGTCTCAAGAGTCAGTTTCTTTAAAGATAGTTTCTCTTCTTCTTCGCGATTAAAACCTTTTTGAATAAGTTGATTGAAAAGTGCAACATTAGCCTTTCTAAATCTGTAGATTGACTGTTTTGGATCGCCAACGAAGAAAATCGTCCTTCCATCATTATCGCTCCACCCTTCGGTCAATTTTTCAAGAATTCTATATTCTGAATCGCTCAAATCCTGAGCCTCATCAACAAGAATGTGTTGAATTTGAGCGTTTAAAGATTGAAGAACTTTGGACGGCGTTTTATCTTGCCATTCAAGCGAGTTTAAGGTTTTCAATTCAAGCCCTGTAAAATCTGTCTTCTCTTTTCCGTTATGGGATTCAAGGAGGTCCCAACCTGCCTTAAGTATCTTTGAAATATCAACCATTGCGTCTTCATCAACTTCGTAATTAGATTTTAGAGAAAGATTCCTTAGAATGTTCAGTTCTTCCGCGCATTCTTTGGGGAGGGATTTTATAAAATCTTTGAATTCCTGGGGGAAATTTTTTGGAAAAGCACCTTGTGTCCTGCCTGAAAAATCTTTTCTAACTGTTCCAGATTGGACCAAAAATAAATCTGAGATTATCCTCCACTGTTTCAATCTCTCTTTTTTTAGTTGTGGAACCTCTTCTTCAATTTCTTGAAAGCAACCATTTTCCTTTAAATGGTGTGCCATCTTTTTAAACTCTTCTTTCCTGATACTTAAAAACTCATAAACATTTTTGCCAAAGTTAGAAAGTATCCAGTTAAGAATTTCCTCCTCTTTTTCTTTATCAACGGTCTCAACATTTGAAATTCTATCTCTGTTTTCTAAAAGCGTAACTATCTGCTTTTTAAAACTATCAAATTTCAGGTCAAGAGAAAAAACTCTTCTTGACAGAGATTCAATAAGATTATTACCCTCCCTCTTTGCCTTATCAAAAAGTTCCTCTGAAATAAGAGATGTTGTCAGATTTGCCTCATTTTCATCTTCTATTTTAAAGTCAGGAATCAATTCACTTTGAGGGTATTTCTTCAGGACATACTCACAAAAACTATGGAAAGTTGTAACCAGATAGAAATTTGGTGAAAGTAACTCCTCTTTTTTTAAATTTTTGTTCTTTATAACTTCACTTGCAAGTGAAATGAGTTTTTTAGATTCTTCTTCCTCTCCACTTTCCCCTTTAAACGCACTTTCTATTGCTTTTAAAATTCTCTCCCTCATCTCTTGAGCAGCTTTTCTCGTAAAGGTTAGGGCAACTATTTGATCAATTGATTTTACATCTTTTAGGAGTGTCAAAAATCTTTTTATCAAAAGTTCAGTTTTACCAGAGCCTGCAGGTGCTACAACAACAAATGAAGCATTTTTATTTAACGCTTCTTTTCTCTGTTCCTCATCAGGTAGATTGTTCGCCATCTTCCTCTCTCTCAAACTCTTTAAAGTGGCACATATTTGAATAAGTACAGTATTTGCAGGCATCTTTAAAGGGATCCACTTTGACATTTTTTTCCCTTAACTCTTCAATGTTTGCTCTCACCCTGTGAAAATCCTCTCCTGCTAAAGTTATATTATCAAACTTGAATCTATCCAGGATATGACAAAGAGCTCCTTCAACCTTTTTGTCGCCTTCTGTCCCTTCCTCAATTTTTATATAAGACTTTACCTGAAATCTGTCCCATTCTGTTGTAGATTTTGCGCTCTTAAAATCTATGATTCTTAATATTTCTCCATTTTCTTCAATTCTATCCATCTTTCCTGTTACTTCAATCCCTTCAAAATTTACTGATTTTTTAGCCTCTATTTCGACAACTTTAAAACCCCCTTCAATTCTTTTTCTCTCAAATTCTATGAAATTATCAAGAATTCCCCTTTTACCCTCTCTACCAAATAAAACGATATACAAGCACTCTTTCTCAAATTGTGAACCGTTGTACCCGTTGATTACATCATCCACAATCCTCTTCAATTCGCTTTTTTCATTATCACCTATTGTTTCATAATCCTTTGTTTTTTGTGTCCATTTCTCAATAATTTGATGAAGGAAATTCCCAAAATCCTTTCTGTTAAAAAGAAGTGTGTATTCATCTACCTCTTCAACTTTTAAAATATATTTTACAAAAAACTGGAAGGGACATTTGTAAATAGAGGTTATCTCTCCTGTAACACTCATTTTCTCTGGAAACGGAAAGTTCAAATTGAAAGTATTTTTCCTGACCACTCTTTCACTTTTGCACCCTTCAACAATTTTATTTGATTCAAGAGAATGAAAATTTTGATTAAGATTTTTATCAAACCTTGAAAATGTTTTTTCAATCTCATTTCCCTTAATAAAGGGAGAGGACAGATAGGGCTCCAACTTGTCATTCTTCTTACTTCTTGAAAATTGAATTTCATTACTTTTTACAATACTTTCAAAAAATCTCTTCTCTTTTTCAAAGTTTTTCTCAATTTTAAAGAACTCTAAAGTCTCCTTCTCTTTACCGCTTAAAAGTGAGTAATTTTCAATACTTGACGGCAAAACTCCCTGATGACATCCCACAAGAAAAACTTTTTCATAGTTTGCAAAAGGAAGAAGTTTGTATGGAATAATATCAATTCCAATATTTTCAAAAAAGTTTCCCTTTATTTTTGAAAAGGAGATGATTTTTTCAAACAGATATGAAAAATCCTTTATTTCTATCTCTTCATCACCAAATTCCACCTCAAAAAATTTTAAGTAATCATCAATGATTGACAAAGCCTCTTCATTTACACCGTTAAATTGGTAGTTTTGAAGAAATTGTTCAATATTACCCGTAATTTCCTTAACTTTTATTTTTTCTTTCTTCAGGAAAAAAGAAAAGTCACAATTAAAATATGATTTCACCTCTCCAATCGGGTCATTTGACAAAGCGATTTTTTTCTTCAATGCTTCTACATCAATCTTTTTATTAAAAAAAGGATTTTCTAAAAGGAAGGTTATATTGTAAGGTAAAATTCCAGAACTTATGCTAAGCACTCTTAAGACAAGTTGATAGGCAGAAGTCTTTGTAACAAACAGGTCATCATCAAGGTTATAAAGTATTTTATCCCCTTTTCTTGATTCAAACTCCCTGAACGATTCCTCTACTAAATTTTTATAATCATCTTCAAAATATGCTATGGCAATAGACCTTTTTCCGCCTTCCCACTCTTTTAAAACTTCATTTACTACGGATTCCACCTCCTCTTGCGGCTTTTCATACAAGAAGAGGTCTAAAATTTTAGCATCCCCATCTTCAAGGAAAACTGTTTCCACTTCACATTTGCTTTTAAAAAATTCTATAAACTTTTGCTCAACGGGCGAAAATTCATAAGAATCAAATACCACTATCTTTTCTTTAAGATTCAACCTGTTTTGATTGACAAGAGAAATGACTTCATCAATAATTTCGCTGTAAGAAAGAAACTTGTTTTCTCTTCTTATAGAATTAAATTTATAAAGTATTGACTCTCTTTCATTGAAAAGTTCATCCTCTTCATCATTCTTTAACTGAATCGCCATTTTGTCTATAAAATTAAATAGTTTTAAAAATTCGCTTATATACTCCTTTGAAAAATGGTCAAACTGGTTTTCTTTAAATACTTTGTAAAATAACAAAATTGCATTTTCAACATTCATAATTCTATAATTTGAAGGGCTTTCCTGAAATTTTTTCTCAACAAAGAAGTTAAGCGAATAAATCTCAGGAGACCTCCACACAGCATCACCCTTTTTTATCTTATTCATTCTAAACAGATGAACAAGTTTTTTTGAAAGAAAAGGAGTTGGTGTGATAAATAAACTCTTTTCATCAAATATTTTCATTAATATTTCATTCAAAGAATTTTTGAAAGAACCTCTGCTTGCTGATTCCAAAATCTCCTCCACCACAATTTTCCCCTTACAGAACTTTTTTGTCAAGTCAGGTAGAATATTAAACACATTGCAATTTTCTCATCTTGAAAAGTGAGATTAGAGAGATTAAAAGATGAAGAAATTTATTTATTTTTTCAATTGAGAAAAAGAGACTTTCTCTATTTTTTCTAAAACCCAAAAAAAGGGAGGCGATATATCGCCTCCCCTTTTTTATAGAATTTATCTAATGCTTTCTAAGGGCAACTTCTTCCACTTCTTGGGGTGCCGTTTGAACCACTCCCCATCTGATACCCACAGGGATTCTCTATCCTGACTAAATAGTACCAGACATTCCCTGAATCTGGTTCCTCTG
>DHFQ01000013.1 GCA_002402325.1 Candidatus Aminicenantes bacterium UBA4820 | reverse complement strand
GGTTTGCCCACCCTTGTCTTCCTCGCATCTTACCCACCTAAGTCTATGTTCCCTACCATCCCTTTATCTTTCACTTTACAGGTGATTCGTTGTTTCCTCTTAAGTCGATGATTGGTACTATCTTTTAACAATAAGGAGTTGATGCAATGTCGGATTTTTGGTTCGATTCCTGACGAGCGACACGATGTCAGGAAATGAGTATTGTGTCCCCAAGAATTACATCTCCCCCTGAAAGGAAGGAGTCTTTTTGTCCAATATCAGAAGTCAGAAGTCCGATGTCTGCTTTTTGTCTGAAGTCCAATGTCGGCTTTTTTGTCCGATGTCTGCCTTTCTAATCTCCTACGGAAAACTTCTTTGATTCCTAATCAATTTGTTGTATAATATTTTTGAAGGAAGGAGAAAAGGGAAGAATATGCCTCACATTCCCAGAGTTGTTGAAGAGAGAATTCAGAAGAAATGGGCTTTAAAGAGTGTTGCTGAAACTTCTGTTGATAAAAGTAAGAAAAAATATTACTGCCTTGAAATGTTTATGTACCCATCGGGCAAAATCCACATGGGCCATGTTAGGAACTATGCGATTGGCGATGCGGTTGCAAGGTATCATAGGATGCTTGGAGAGGCCGTCTTGCATCCTATGGGATTTGATGCCTTCGGACTTCCCGCTGAAAACGCTGCGATAAAGGGGCAGGCACATCCCAAAATATGGACTGAAACAAACATTGAGTATATGAAATTACAACTTGATAGACTTGGTTTTCTCTATGATTGGAATAGAGAATTGAGGACATCTGAGCCAGATTACTACAAATGGAATCAATGGTTCTTTTTGAAAATGTATGAGAAGGACCTCGTCTATAAGGCAAAATCTCCCGTGAATTGGTGTCCTGAATGTAAGACTGTTCTTGCGAACGAGCAGGTAGTATCGGGAAAATGCTGGCGATGTTCCTCAACCGTTTCAATAAAGATGATGGAGCAATGGTTTATAAGGATAACAAAATATGCCGAGGAACTTTACAATAACCTTGATAAACTCACAGAGTGGCCTAATGAAGTAATTTTGATGCAAAAAAACTGGATCGGAAGGTCTGAAGGCTGTTTTGTTCACTTTGAAGTTTTTAAAAAAAAGACAAAGATTTTAGTTTTTACGACCAGAATTGACACTATTTACGGGGCAACTTACCTTGTCCTTGCTCCTGACCATCCCCTTGTTGATGAGTTGACCACAGATGACAGAAAAGCCGAAGTGATGAACTTTAAGAAAACTATGTCTTCGATGGGAACTCACGAAAGGGTTGTCTCAAAAGAGAAGGTAGGGGTTTTCACAGGAAGTCATGCAATAAACCCATTTAACGACGAAAAAATTCCAATCTATGTTGCAAACTTTGTTTTAATGGATTACGGAACGGGTGCAATTATGAGCGTTCCCGCTCACGATGAAAGGGATTATGAATTTGCGAAAATTTATTCTCTTCCGATAAAAACTGTAGTAAAGCCTGAAAAAGAGGTTGAAGGCGTTTATGATGGTGATGGCTATCTTGTTCAAAGTGGAGAGTTTAGCGGGATGAATAACCGCGAAGCGATGAAAAAGATGGCACTCAAGGCAAAAAATGAAGGTTTTGGAGAGGAGACGGTAACTTATAGGCTCAAAGATTGGGGAATTTCAAGACAAAGGTATTGGGGAACGCCCATTCCAATAATTTACTGCAAAGAGTGCGGGACAGTTCCCGTTCCATATAGCGATTTACCCGTAAGACTTCCCTACGATGTTCCATTTACAGGAAAGGGAGAAAGTCCTCTTTTGAAAACCGAATCTTTTTTGAATACAAAATGCCCAAAATGCGGCAAAGAGGCAATGAGAGAAACGGATACTATGGACACTTTTTTTGATTCTTCATGGTATTTTTTCAGGTATCTCGACCCCAAAAACGACAAAGAACCAATAAACAGAGAACTTGCCCACTTTTTCTGCCCAATTGATTTTTATATCGGAGGAATTGAACACGCAACTATGCACCTCATCTATTGCAGGTTTTTCACTATGTTTTTGAGGGATATTGGCATCCTTGACTTTGGGGAACCTGTCAAAAGATTAATGTGTCAGGGGATGGTGACAAAAGATGGAAGGAAGATGTCAAAAAGTGCGGGAAATATAGTTGACCCTGACCAGATGATTGAAAAGTATGGTGCTGATGCTGTAAGGCTAAATATACTTTTTCTTGCACCTCCGACTGATCAACTTGATTGGAAGGAAGAGGGCGCAGAGGGAGCGAGGAGGTATCTTCAAAAGGTTTTCTCCTTAGTTGAAGACGCAAAAGATGAACTGCTAAAAGATGAAGTTGCAGAACCACAGCTCGGGACAAGGGCTTACGAATTGAGAAAAATTACTCATAGAACTATAAAAAAAGTTACAGAAGAATTCAATACAAGGTTAAAATTAAATACTATAATTGCTTCATTGATGGAACTTACCAACACTCAAATTGATTTTTTTGCAAAATATCAAAAAACGAAGGAGGAGAGATTTGCTTTAAAGGAGTCTGTTGAAACGCTGTTGAAACTCCTTTCTCCTATTTCTCCACATCTTGCGGATGATTTGTGGTTATCGCTATCCCCAAATCACACTTTTTTAGTCAATGAAAAATGGCCTGAATATAATGAAGAGATTGCAAAAGAAGAGGAGATTGAAATCCCCGTTCAAATAAATGGAAAACTTCGAAGCGTGATAAAGGTAAAAGCGGATGAGAGCGAAGAGAATATTTTGAAAATAGCAAAGGACGATGAAAAGGTTAAAAGTTATATCAAAGATAAAACTCTCATAAAAGAAATTGTTGTAAAAGGAAAGATAGTAACTTTGGTATGCAAATAGCACGAATTGTTTTTTTGACAATTTTCTTAGTTATCGCACAATCTTGTGGATACCATCTGGTCGGAAGTGGCGGACTTCCCAAAGGAATAGATGTCGTAGCGATTCCTATTTTTGAAAAGACAGAAAATGTGATGGTTTTAGACCAGAGACTAACTGAGGCTGTAAGGGCAGAAATAGGAAGAAGGGGAAGAGTTAAGGTCGTTTCTGAAAAAGAGGGGGCGGATGCTGTTTTACTTGGAAATATAACAAACTACTCTGTGTATGCTCTGTCTTATGGAAGCGACGGACGGGCAAATAGATACAATGTTTCTGTCGTTGTAAGAATCATATTAAAGGATAAAGAGGGAAAAGAGATTTTCAAAATGGAAGGCTACCGATTTGAGCAGGAATATTCAAGAGCGTCAAAAATGGAATCATTTACGAGTGAAGAGAATATATCTTACGACCAATTATCAAGAGATTTAGCCAAAGCAATTGTAAGCGCAATTTTTGAGACAAATATTTAAAACAATGAACTTAAAAGTAATATTTTTTTGATCCAGTTCGATAACACATTAGTAATCAAATCTTTTTAAGGAATAGCAGATAAAGTAAAGTTGTTGTTATTAAAAGAAGGTTTTTTCTTTAAGCGTATTGAAGGTTTTAAAGTTTAAGATGTTTATTAGTGGAAATTATAGTTTTGATATTTAAAATTTCAGGAGGTTAAAATGAAAAAGAAGGCTTTTTTTGCTAAGGTTGATGAAATGATTCAGTTCGCTAAAAAGGGAATTGTTTCAAAATCTCTTTATGATTCAAAAGATTCAAACATTACACTTTTCTGTTTTGAGGAAGGTCAAGGACTGAGCAAGCATAATGCCCCTTTTGAAGCACACATATTTGTAATTGAAGGTGAAGGGGAATTTATTCTTGGAGATGAAACATTTACCGGAGAGAAAGGTTCATTTTTTGTTATGCCCAAAGGACTTCCCCACGCAATAAACGCCACAAAGAGAATGGTGTTTCTACTAACATTAATTAAGGAGAAAAGGGATGAATAGAAGAAGTTTCATCGTAACTTACATTCCTTACAAAGCCTTATTTTATTTCTAAAGAAAGTTCTTTCAAAGAAAATCAAACTAAAAACATTGCCCATTTGTTTTGTTGTATGATATTATTTTTCAAGGAAAGGAGTGTTGCTATGAAACTAACGGTTATCATTGAAAAGGAAGGAGATGGTTATGTCTCACTATGCCCTGAATTAGATATTGCAAGTCAGGGAAAAAGTATCGAACAGGCACGAGATAATTTAAAATCTGCTCTTGAACTTTTTTTTGAAACAGCATCCCCGGAGGAAATAAAAGAAAGAATGCAGACAGATATCTTCGTTACTCAGGTTGAGGTTGCTGTTGGATGAATTAAAGACCTTTTCGGGAAAAGAGATTTGTAGGTTACTCAACAAACACGGTTTCTTAAAAATCAGGCAAAGCAGTAGTCATATAGTTATGCAAAAGAAAATAAAAGCAGGAACAATAACGATCGTAGTTCCTGACCATAAAGAAATAAAAATAGGAACTCTTTATTCAATTATTAGGCAATCAAAATTGTCAAAGAAAGAATTTGAAAAATAGGTAGCGATATAAAAACACTTCCTTCCCAAAATCCGACATTGCATCAA
>DHFQ01000092.1 GCA_002402325.1 Candidatus Aminicenantes bacterium UBA4820 | reverse complement strand
TTTTAGGTGATTGTTGTTTCCTCTTCAATCGGTGATTGGTATTATCCTTTAACAATAAGGAGTTGATGCAATGTCGGACTTTGGGTTTGCTCACCCCCTTGACACATTAAATAATTTGCCACATAATATAATTGTATTAGAAAGGAGGTCGCTATGAAGCGATTGATTCTTTTGGTTTGTTGTTTACTCGTTGTTTCAGTTTTTGCAGAGGAAACCTATAATATCTACCTGAATGATGGAAAGATAGTCAAGTCTGACACCAAACCCGATTTCAAAGGAGACAAAGTCTATTTTGAAAGGTTTGGAATGCTTCTCTATCTCGATGTTAATCTTGTCGATATCAAAGCAACGGAAAGTGGCGGAGCAATAACTCCCGCTCAAGGAAAAGAGATAAAGAAAAAGAAAGTCATCAAGATAAGTGAAGAAGAACTTGAAAAAATAAGTCAGAGATCAAGACTTGCTAATGAAGAAGAACTTCCAAATGCAATTGAGTCAGAAGAATCCTCCACGTCAATAGAGGGAGGCGGGCAATTAAGTAATCAGGGCGGAGGAACGAAGGATCTTCAAAGGAAACTTTCTGACTTGATGAACCAGAGAAGTGCCTTACAGAGTAATATAACAAACCTTATGCAGGAGTTGAACAGCAAGAATGACCAGTATGGTTTTGCAACTATGGCGGCAGATAAGGAGAGATTGCAAAAAGAGATAGACGATGTGCAAAGAAGACTAAATGAGGCAAGGTCGAACCTTTCAGCGGTTGATAATCAGATAACCGCTACCCAGCAGGAAATTGCATCAACTCCGATAGTCCTTGAGACGCCTCCTCCTCCTCCTCCTCCTCCCGCCCAGCCAACAGAAACAAACAGCAATCAGTCTTCAGAGTCTCAAGAGACAAACGCTCAATAATTTGACGAACATGTCCGAATAATCGGACATTTTGTAAAACTATCTAAAATGCAAGTCCCTGATTTTCAGGGACTTTTTATTTTAAGGAATCTGGCATACTTATTGCTTAACAAAAATTGGAGGTGATAAAGATGAAAAGGGTTAGATTGATTTTAAGTGTTTTGACCCTCATCTTAATTTCAAATCTGGTTCTTGCTGAAAATGCCTGTGTGGTCAGGTATCTTGAGGGAAAGGCTTATGTTCAAGGTGAATCTTCAACTGAAAGAGAGTTGCTTACAATAAATTCACCGATTTTTGAAGGGGACAACATCTGGATTACAGAGGGAAATATGGGAATAGTCTTCTACGATGGAACAATCGTATGGCTTGGAACAGACTCCCACATTGAAATTTCTCAATTTCCCAATCCTTATTCAGAAAATCCAATTGGACTTAAAATGAATTTATGGAGGGGAATGATCGTTCTCGAAGCAAAGTTCCCCGTACCAAGTGAAAGTTCCCACATAGTAATTACTCCTTCTTCCTCTATAAGGACCGCAAGAAAAAGTCTATCAATAATAGAGATTGAAAGCGTTGACAGAACAAGGCTTACGGTTCTTGATGGGAGTGCAATAATTTCCAGTGGAGGCTATTCAAACACAGTTTGGGGAAATCAGATGAGTTATGCGGAATATGGTAATGAGCCTTCTGCGCCTGTTTCTGTGGGAAATTTATCATATCCAGAAGTCGTTGAATTCAGGCAAAGGATGACAAATAAACCTGTAAGAACTCCAAAGTCATGGGAATATGTCGATCCTGAACTTTACAGTTTTGCTACTGACCTTGACTATTATGGTTACTGGGAAGATGTTCCCGGATACGGGCATGTTTGGTTTATTTCGCCAGCCTATGTTTATACGGGTTGGAATCCATACTTCAATGGTTGTTGGAGATACACGCGTTGGGGGTGCACATGGATAAGTTACGACCCGTGGGGATGGATTCCCTTCCATTATGGATGCTGGACATACATCGGTGGAGTAGGCTGGGGATGGATGCCAGATATCTGGTTTTCACCAGCGTGGGTTAGCTGGTATTGGGGCGATGGATGGTGTGGCTGGTGTCCGTGGGGATACTATGGAGGATGCTGGGGACCTATATGGGGACCGTGTGGATGGTACAGGGTGGATATAAACAACATCTATGTAACGAATGTAACAAAAGTTGCTGTCGTTCACAAGAATGGACCACCTCCAGTAAAGCCTGTTATCCCTGTATCTAAAAAAGCCTTTGATTCAGACCCAAAATTGGCAAAGAAATTTAATCCTAAAGACAGCGATGTCCTTGTTACACCAACAGGTGGCTTAAAAGTTGCCCCTTCAAGGATTCAGGATATAGCGTCAAAACGAATGACGATTGATGATATAAAGAGAATCTCTGCAGAACCTTCTTCTTTTGATAGAGATAGAAAGGTCATGCCGACGAGTCTTGATAGGGATAAAAATATAGATATTTCTTCGCCTTCAATTAGGGGATCGAAAACGACTGATATCCCAATTAATCCAGGAAGTGGAGATGGGGTTGGACGGGTAGTTTCAAAGCCCTCAGATGATGGGAATTTTAATCCTGATAGGACTTCTCCTCCAGTGAGAACCCCTTCAAAGTTTTCAGATGAGCCTTCTCCATCCTTTAATTCAGACAGGAGCAGAGGTTCATTTGATGATGAATCTCCATCCATAAGACAACCATCAAAATTTTCTGACGAGCCGAAGCTAGATGTAAGTCCAGATAGAAATAGAAATGATTCTCCTAAAGTGAGAGAGCCTCAGGTAACAAGAGAATCTCCCCAAAATTACGAACCACGAGAGGTTCCACAGGAAAGAGAAAGACCATCTTACAGGGAATCACCAAGGACAAATGATTCACCAAGAAATGATTATTCTCCTCCAAGACAGGATTCTCCAAAAAGCTACTCTCCTCCGCCTTCATCTCCTCCGCCGCAGCCTCCGCCAAGTTCAAACAAGAGATCAAGTGTAACAAGAAACAGTCAAGTTCAGAGTGCGCATTTCTATTCAAGGGGTAACTCTTATAAAGCAACCTCCGGATACACAACTTCAAAAACATCTTACAGCGGTGGAAGTTATAAAACTTCATCAAAAAAACACAAATTCTGATATTTTTCTTCTCCTTTTCCTTGACACTCGGGGCGGCTTTTGCCGCCCCTTTTTTATTCTTAATTATTGGTTATAAGCGCAAAAGACAGAGACTAAACTCTGTTACATTGCAACTCCTGCATAGTCAACAGACCTTTTCTCTCTTATGATAGTAACTTTCACTTTGCCGGGATAGTCCATCTCTTCTTGAATCTTTTTGGCAATTTCTCTTGCAAGGAATGGAAGGTGCATATCAGAAACTTCATCAGCACTAACTAACACCCTCACTTCTCTTCCTGCTTGAATCGCAAAAGATTGCTCGACGCCTTCAAAAGAATTTGCTATTGATTCAAGCGTTTGTATTCTCTTGAAATAATCTGTGATTGACGACCTTCTTGCCCCCGGTCTTGAACCCGAAATGGCATCGGCAACCGCAACCAGAACAGATATCGGATGTGTTGCCTCCACATCTTCGTGATGACTTTCAATCGCATTTATAACGACTTCGTGCTCCTTATATTTTCTTGCAGCCTCAGCACCAAGCTCGGGGTGCGTCCCTTCTCTCACCACATCTATCGCTTTTCCTAAATCGTGAAGAAGTCCAGCCCTTTTTGCAAGTTTAACATCAAGGTTTAATTCCGCTGCCATATTTCCACAAAGTTCGGCGACTTCAATTGAGTGGTTTAAAACATTTTGGCCATAACTCGTCCTGTATTTGAGCTGTCCAACAAGTTTGATTATTTCAGGGTGTGGCATATCAAGCCCAAGAGTCTTAAAAGCCTTCTCTCCTTCAATAAGTATCTCTTTGTTTATCTTCTTTCTTGATTTTCCAACCAATTCCTTTATCTTTTGAGGATGAATTTTCCCTGATTGAATGAGTCTGTCAAGACTTTCTCTGGCAATTTCTCTTGCTACGGGATTAAATGAAGATAAAACGACAGTCAAAGGATCATCGTTATTGATAAGGAGTTGAACGCCCGTTTCCTCTTCAAACACCTTAATATTTCTACCCTCGTGTCCGATTATTCTTCCCTTTAGACTTTCATCGCTTAAACGGAACTGACTCGTCGTCCTTTCTGCAACCTGCTCAATTCCCACTCTTTCAATCGCGAGCGTAATAATTTTTTGTGCTTCTATTTCAGCAACTCTCTGGGCTTCCTCTTTGATTTCTCTCACCATTGAAGATGCTTCAAATTCAGCCTGTTTCCGTATCTCCTCAATAAGATTCTTTTTTGCCTCTTCTTGAGACATTTCTGCCGTTTTCTCAAGTTTTGTCATATATTCTGAAGTCATCTCCTTTAGAGAGTTTTCCTTTGAGCGAAGTTCATCATAATGAAGATCAATTTCTTTTAATTTTTCCTGTAATTCGCTTTCCTTCTGTTTCAGTTGTTTTTCATAAAGTTGAAGGTTTGCATCCCTTTTATTCATTGCTCTCTCAATGTTTTTTACGGATTCCAATTTCTTCTGGTAATCCTCTTCAAGGGCAATTTGCTCTTTGCTTAACTCTTCCTTTATCTTTGTTGCCTCAACTCTCTTAATGTGCTGGGCTTGCTTTTTAGCATCCTCAATTATGGTCTCTGCAAGTTTCTTTGCCCCTTGAACACCTTTTCTGCTTATGTATGAAGATAAAAAATAACCCAGTATGAATGAGACGGCGATTGCCAATATTCCTAAAAGTGTATATAAGATATTGTTTTCCATTTTATTCCTCCATATTTAATAAACAACTACTTTTAAATTAACTTCCATTTCAATTTTTTTCTTTATTTCATTTAACTTTTGTTTTGAAACCTTTATCAAATTTTTGTCAGCAGGTAATCTATCAAGAGAGTAAATTTGAACCAATCGTGGTTTTAAAGATCTTAGACTATTTATATAACTTCTTAACTCCTCATTACTCGTATTGTCAACACTTCCCTCAATAAAAAGTGTTTGAATTGTCATTTTTCCATCCAACTTTTTTAAATTATTTTTAATCTCCTCAAATTCTATTTTCACTGAAGGTCTATTGAGTTTTAAAAATGTTTCCTTAATTGCGGTATCAAATTTCATAATTGGTTCATCTATCATCTTCATAGCCTTTAAAACATCCTTATTGCCAAGCGTAGTTGAGTTTGACAAACAGGCAATTTTTGCGTCTTTTAAAAATTTATCTCTTATTTTGATAATAGCTTCAACTATTTTTAGAAAATCGGGGTGAAGGGTCGGCTCACCATTTCCGCTGAATGTTATAAAATTTACTTCCTGATTGTTATCTAAAATGCCCTTCAGTTTCTCCTTGAATTCATTTATAACTTCATCAACTGATGGAAGAAGATTTATAAAAGGCTTTGCATCTCTTACAAGAAGGCCTGTCCATGAATATTGACAATAAGAGCAATTGAGTGAGCAGAGTTTAATTTCCTTAGGGGAAAGGTTCAATCCTAAAGATTTTCCAAGTCTTCTTGACTTCACCGGTCCATATATTACTTGAGATTGCAGATTAAGTCTATTTTCAGTTTCATTCATTTTATCTCGCCATTTAAAAAGGGATTGTCCCCTATTTCCCTTCCAATCGTTGTTAAGCCTCCGTGACCAGGATAAACTTTTGTCTTTGGATCAAGTGTAAAAAGTTTAGACCTTATTGAGTTAACAATTGCATCAAAGTCTCCCCCTTCAAGGTCTGTTCTTCCTATACTTCCTTCAAAAAGTGTGTCTCCCGAAAAAAGGCATAAATTCGAATAAAAGCATATTCCTCCTCTTGTATGACCGGGAGTTTCAATCACATCAAGATAGCACTTCCCAAATCCTATTTTATCTCCCTCATTCAAAAAGCCGTCTGGTTCAGGGGAGGGCTCTATATCCAATCCAAAATAGTCCGCCAAAGATACACCATTTTTTAACAATTCATAATCATTTTCATTGATAAAAAGTTTTGCTTTAAAAAATTTTGCCACTGTCGCGTTTCCGGAAATATGGTCAAAATGGCAATGTGTGTTAAGAATCTTCTCAACTGCTATGCCATTTTCTTTTGCAAAAGCAACTATTGTTTCAGAATCAAATGTTGGGTCTATTACCACACCTTTATTTTGTTCTTTATCCCATAAGAGATAAGAATTGTTTTGAAGTGGACCGAGCGTGAACATCTTTATATCAAAGTTCAAAAAAATACCTCCAGAACTAATTTTAACACAATGCCTCACCAAAATGGAAAATTTCATTTTTCGCTAATTGATAATCCCAAAATCCGACATTGCTATAAAGTCTTGTTATCAAAAGATAATAGCAGTAAGAATTTAACATCAAAACGAGAATC
>DHFQ01000015.1 GCA_002402325.1 Candidatus Aminicenantes bacterium UBA4820 | reverse complement strand
GCGGAATGGATCCCAGCGTGCGCGAAGAGAATATCACTATGCGCGGAAAGGATCCCAGTGTGCGCGAGAAGAATTTCACTATGCGCGAAACGAATCTCACCGTGCTTTAAAAGGACCTCTTTATGCGTGAAGAGAATCTCACTATGCACGAAAGAAATTTCAGTATGCGCGGAAAGATTATCACTATGCAAAAATGGAATCTCACTATGTACAAACTGCCTGTTTTTCTCCATCCTTTGCCCCCCTTGCTCTTTCTTCCATAGAATGTTGGCTAACATCTGGCTATAAGAAACTATCACAATGTCAGATTTTGTTTATTTAATTGAAAAAAATTGGGATAACCTACTCTTTTCTTAAGTGAATGTCCATTTGAGGATAGGGGACTTCTACACCATTTTTCTTGAGCGTTGAAAAAACTGTATTTCTTATAACTGTCTCTGCTTCAACTCTCCCCATATCTGGTGTCATTTTTGCAAGAATCCGAAACTTCAAAGAGGAGGGTGAAAAAGCCATTATTCCCTTGATTTCTACATCATCAAGAAGATTTTCTTTAAATGTATGATTCTGCATCAACTCCTCTTTTGCTTCTTTGAGAATATTGTGGGCATTTTCAATAGATAAAGAGTAAGGGAGATCAATATCTACTATGCACCTTATAAAACCTCTTGAAAAATTTTCAATGACTTTTATTTCTCCGTTTGGAATTATGAATATTTGGCCTCCCAAATTTCTTAGAACCGTGGTCCTCAAACTTATATTTTCAACTGTGCCTTCATAGGAATCTATTTTAACGAAATCCCCGACTCTCATCCTATCTTCGAAAATCACAAAAAAGCCACTTATTAAATCTTTAATTAAATATTGCGCTCCAAAGCCAAAAGCAACGCCAAAAATACCAAGTCCAGCAAGTAGAGGACCTATCGCAATGCCCACTTCGCTTAGAACCATCATTATAACAATGATTACGATCAAGACCGTGCAACTTTTCCTTAAAATTACTGTTATTGTATCAATCCTTGCCTTTAACTCTTTTTGGTCTTTATGATCAGAATCAAGAACTCTCTTTGATATTCTTTTTATTGCCTGTTTTAAGAAAAGATTTAAAAAATAGCCAACAACCAGATAAATGGCAGAAAGTAGAATGCTTCTTAAAAAATGGGGGAAGTTTTTGTCAAGTTCTGCAACCAAATTTGAATCAATCATAATAATACTCCTCATCTCCATAAGAATCCGCAATTTCACAGGTGCGGCACAAGGGGATTTCATCAAGTTTGCCCTCATAAAAAAGCCTTCGTATCTCATAAGATTTTTCGTTGTTCCAGACCTCCTCTATTGATGTTTCAAACACATTTCCTAAAACAACCTTCCTTGAGTAGTCTGTGCAACACAGGACCATATCCCCATTAAAAAGAATGTATCCTTGTTTAAAAAGTCTCGTGCAATTTACAAACCTTTTGCTCTTTGCGTTTGGCGGAAGAAGAGACTGAAATTCCTCAATATTGCCTCCTCTGTTTTCAAGGGGAGTGCACTTTGCTTTGATCCCCTTTTCTCTCCAGAATTGCACAGCCTTTATGGGATCAACTTTACTCGTTGCAACCATAGTGATTATTACTTTAAAGGGCTTTTTAGCCTTTGATTCTTTTAATTTTGAGATAAGATATAAAACATTCTCCATCGTTATTTCAAACTTTAAACCGCCCCTCATAGTTTCTTCGTAACTCTCCTTTTCAACACCTTGAAAAGAGATGTAAAGCGCATGAAGAGGATTATATTTTATAAGGTCATCAACGCAATTCCTATCAAGCATTGAGCCATTCGTTGTTAGAACAACTTTTGGATCTTTTATTTCTTGCTTTATATACAGGAGTTTTTCAATGATTTTTTTATCAAGAAATGGCTCATTGTTCATATAGGGTGAAATTCTTCTTACATTGTGCCTTTTTAATTCATCAACAATTTTCTTGAATTGCTCATCGGTCATAAATCCCTTTGGTTGCGTTTCATAATAAAGATGATAGGGACAAAAAATGCACCTTGCATTACAAAAGGAGTGGGTTTCAAACTGAACAGTCTTTGGAAAATGGGGAACTTTTCTTGATGTCGCAGTAAGAAATACTCTCTTTAAAAATTTATCCTCTTTTGAGGGGACATAGAATCTTGTCTTTAGTTTTTTTAAAATGTTCAAGAGTTACAAGCCTCTTCAATTTCTTTTAAAATTTTTCTTAGAGACTCTTTTGGATTTTCAGATGCGGTTATGGGCCTGCCAATTACAAGATAATCTGCCCCTGCCTTTACCGCTTCAGTCGGAGTTGAAACTCTTTTCTGGTCATCTATTGATCCATTTTGAGGCCTTATTCCTGGAGTTAAAATTACAAAATCTTTTCCAAAGTATTCCCTCACAACCCGTATCTCATTTGCTGAGGAAATAATCCCATCAAGGCCCGACTCTTTTCCGAGTGTTGCAAGCCTTATGACAATTTCTCTTGCTGTTCCTCTCATACCAATTGCACCAAAATCTTCAGGTCCCATAGAGGTTAGAGCAGTTACTCCAAGGATTATCGGCTTTTTAATTCCCAATTTTTCTGCTTCCTCTTTAACTCCTCTTACTGCAAATTCGCACATAGTTTTCCCACCCGTACAGTGAACATTTAACATATCCGCACCGTTTCTAACTATTACTCTTGCCGCTGATTCAACAGTGTTTGGGATATCGTGCAACTTCATATCAGCGAAAACTTTAAATCCTTTTTCTTTTAACTCTTTGATTATGTCAAGCCCAAAAGAGCAGACAGCCTCAAGCCCAATCTTCACCCACACATCTTCACCTTCAATCTCCTTTAAAATTGAATTTAATCTTTCTCTCTCATTTACATCAAGGGCAACCACAACTTTCGGCATAGTTTAACCTCCTAATTTATTGTTTTTCATTTTTCCGATTATATCTGAAACTGAATTTAAAGACTTTCTTTGAAGATAATCTTTTAATCCTTCAATAATTTCAACTGGAGTCTCTGGATTATAAAAAAGTGAGGTTCCGACTTGAAATGCCTTTGCGCCAATTAAAAGGAACTCAACTCCATCTTGAGCCTTTGAAACACCACCACATCCAATAACAGGAATTGGAACTTCATCTAAAACATCATAAACCATTTTAAGGGCTATCGGATGAATTGCTGGTCCTGAGAGCCCTCCAACTTTATTGGAAACCCTGAACTTAAAATTTTCAACATCAATCGCCATTGAAGGGATTGTATTTATCGCCACAAGCGCATCAGCACCCGCCTCATAAGCCGATTTTGATGTTTTCTTTATCTCGCCGTAAGGGGTGAGTTTAACCCACAAAGGTTTATTTACCACCCTTTTGCAACTGCTAACTATTTTATAAACAAGAGAAGGGTCGCTTCCAAATTGAATTCCACCCTCCTGAACATTTGGGCAGGAGATGTTCATCTCAAGAACCTTTATAGATTCCTCATCGTTTAAGATTTTTGCCAATTCAACATAATCATCAATTTTTGAACCATAGAAATTGGCTATAAAAACGGTTTCTATCTTTCTAAGTTTTGAAGCCTTCTCTTTTAAAAATCTTTTTACTCCGATGTTTTGTAATCCAATCGCATTTATCATTCCAGATGGAGTTTCCCATATTCTTGGAGAATTGTTTCCCTCATTTTCATTTAAAGAAAGTCCTTTGAGGCAAACTCCTCCCACGATTGAAATATCAAAGAAAGGGTCAAATTCCTCCCCGTATCCCGCGCAGCCCGATGCAAGTAAAACGGGATTTTTGAATTTTATTCCACAAATTTCAGTTGATAAGTCTATATCCATTTAACCCTCTTTGAATCAAAAATTGGTCCCTCACAACAAACTCTTTCAAAGTGCTCATTACTTCTTTCATCGTAAGTTCTTACCGAACAACCAAGACAGATTCCGTATCCGCAAGCCATTCTTTCTTCAAGGCTCACATAACAGTTAACACCATCTTTATCGAAAGTTTTTGCAATCGCTTTGAGCATCTCATAAGGACCGCAGGCAAAAATAAAATCAGGATTAATCCATTTAAAAAGTTCTGTAACAAACCCCTTTTTACCACAACTTCCATCTTCTGTTGCCAATTTTAAATCGCATCCAAGTTTTCTTATTTTCCCTTGTAAAATTAAATCTCCCTTTGTCTTTGCCCCTTCGAAAAAGTGGGGCTTTATCCCATTCTCGTTTAGTTTCTTTAAAAGATAATACAAAGGTGGAACACCAACTCCCCCTCCAACTATTGCTACGAAATCTTTGTTTGAAATTTTATCAATCGGGAAGCAATTTCCAAGCGGACCTGTGCCTGAAATTTTATCACCCCTTTTTAACTCAGTTAGTCTCCTTGAACCTTCCCCAACATTTTTTATTAGAAAAAAGATTTTTCCATCTTTAACATCTTCATCCATTACAGAAATTGGCCTCGGAAGGAGAGGATGGTAGCCCCAATCTCCCTTGAGCATATAAAATTGACCGGGAAGAGAGGGTTTAAAATCTCCTCTCAAAACGAGTTCGCAATAAAGATTAAATCTTTTTGCCCTCTCTACAGTAAAATCTACAACCTTCATTTTTCCTCTTCTACCGCCTTAGGTTCGTCTTTCCACCTATAATCCCACGCTTCCTTCTCACCTTTTAAATATTTATCAAACCATTCAAGCATCAAGACCTCGCTTGCTATCCTGACGGAAGGTTTTGAGTTTATGCCGTGGTCTTCGCCAAAAAAGCGGACATATTCCACCTCTTTCCCAAGAACCTTAAGCGCCGTAAAAATCTGGTCAGACTCAACAATTGGAACATTTGTGTCTGAAGTTCCGTGAATGAGAAGCAAAGGGGTGTTTATTTTATCAGCAAAATAGAGCGGTGATTGATCGACAAAAATATCCTTTCTTGTCCACGGGTAACTGTTTGCAATTGCTGTATCACCATAGTTGAATCCCCACCAACCTGCCCCCCAGTATGAGGCGATATTTGAAATTCCAAAATAGTCAACTGCGGCTTTAAAGAGTTCGCATTTACCAATGAGATAAAGTGTCATAAAGCCACCATAAGAGCCTCCAAAGCAACCAACCCTTTTTTCATCGACTGAAGGTCTTAACTTTATAAGTGCTTTAGTTCCCTCAATTATGTCTTCACCCGCTTCCTTTCCCCAATCGTTGCAATGAGCATCTGCGAAATCCTGGCCGTAGCCAACCGCTCCCCTTGGAGTTACGATATATACGATGTAACCCTCTCCTGCAAGCCAGAAAAGTTCGCTTCTAAAAGCCCTCCCATAAGGCATCGCTCCTCCATAGTAGCCAATTATCGTAGGATACTTTTTGTTTTTGTCGTAGTTTGGAGGATAGAGTAACCATCCCTGAATAACAACGCCATCCCTTGCAACCACATCAAAAGGTTCCAAAAGCCCCAGTTCAACCCTTGAAAAAGTCTCCTCTCCGGGAAACCAAACAACCTTCGTTTCCCCTGTTTCAATGTCGCCTACCTTTACCTTCCAGAATGAGCCGAGTTTTGATGTAAAGTATAAAGCCTTCTTTGATTCTAAAGAAAGCGAAGGAGAGGAGAGGACCGGGTCATCAAAGGGAACCCATTTTATCTCCTTTGTCTTTGGATTGAGGTTATACAACATCACTCTATCCTTATCTGTTGCTATAAAATAAATTATGTTGTCCTTTTCACTCCACCATAAGTTTCTTCTACCGGGAAGAACGGAAATAGCCTGAGAAGAGAGTGTAGGAACGAAGTTTTCTGTAACAAGTTCAGGAACAGGATTATCTACATCAATTAAGAAAAGGTTTAAGTTATAAGCGTTGTGTTCCTTTGGCTTTAATCCATCAGGTGGCATATCATCCCTTGAAGCCATCCATGCAATAGTCTTTGAATCGGGAGAGAGGGCAATTTCGCTAATATCCGGCCATCTATGAAAATCAATAATTTTTTTTGAAGTGTAGTTTTCAAGGTCGTAAAGATAAATCTGTGTTTTTAAATAGGGTCTCTCTTTAATGAAAACGCACCTTAAAAGAGCAACTTTCTTTTCATCAGAGGAGAGCGAATAGTCTATAAGATTTGTTTCTCCTGCTGTAATCTGTGAAAGAGATTTTTTAGCAATATCCACCACAAAGAGTTGTGGCCTTTTATCCCAATCTCCCCATCTTTGATACATCTCCTTTATATGATCAAATGATTTTTTATCAGATTGTTTTTTTTCTGCGACTGAGATAAAAAACAGTTTTGTTCCACCCTTCGAAAATTTAAGAGATTTAGGTTCTTCAACCTGTTTTAGAATAATTTCGTTTTTCATCGTTTGGAGATTTAAAAGCCAGAGATCTTTTTTTCCTTTTTCAGAGGAATTTACTAAATATGCAAGCAAAGTGCCTGTCGAATCAAAGGTTGGTGATGAAATTCCATTAAATGGCCCGCTATCAAAAAGCAATTCCCCTTTATCAAGATTTCTTATCTGTAAAGTTGTCAACCTCTTATCCTCAGCAAGATCGTTTAAATATGAAACAATTACGCCCAACCTTCCATCGGAAGAAATTTCTGTATCAACAACAAAGGGGGCATTTAAAACATCCTCCCATGATAGAGGGTGTTTGCAATTTAAAGTAACATTGCACAAAGGAAGGTTATTAACCTTTTTCAAAGACGCTTTAAAAATCGGTTTTGTTCCCGCTTTGACTAAAAGCGAAATCGCAACCCTGTGTAAGCCTTTTGTTAAAACAAGTTCCGAAGAAGTTTCATCATTTTCTTTAACTTCGGCTTTTTCAGCCTTTTTCTCGCCGTCAAAAAAGAGGTCGAGCGGAATGTTGTGGTTTATCGTGAAGTTCACTCTTGTCCATCTTTCAGCGTTAAGGTAGGTAAAAATTATAAAAACCCTGTCCTGACCTGCACTTTGTATAGAAATTTCTCCTTTACTTGCCTCAATTTTTTTATAAAAATCATCTTCTTTCTCAACCCATAAGTTTTTAAAATCAGTATTATAAGAAAGAATCTTTTTTGTCCATTCTAAACGATCTTCTTCACCATAAGCAAACTTCGGAACATCTACTTCCTTTGAAATGAACCACTTATCAATTGTGAAAGAATCACTTTTCTCCACGCAAAATATAGGGATTGTCAAAACAAGAAAAAGAAGGAAAACTTTTTTCATTTTAATCTCCTCCAAATTTAAAGGAAATATTTTACATCAAAGATAAAAAATATAAAACTATAAAATTTGTTTTTAAATCTGGAGGTTAGAATGTAAGAACCCAAGAAAATGAAAATAGCGATAATTGGTGTATCGGATGATTCCAAAAAGTTTGGCTACAAAATTTTTAGAGACTTACTTAAGGAAGGATACGATGTTGAGGGTATAAACCCAAAGGGAGGGAGAATTTTTGAAAAAGATATCTACAAATCTTTAAATGATTTAAAGGAAAAGCCGCAATTGGTGATCACAGTAGTTTCCCCTTCAGTAACGGGTAAGGTGGTTGATGATTGTATTAAACTGGGAATAAAAGAAATCTGGATGCGACCTCAGAATCGGAGCAAGCAATTGAAAAAGCAGTAAACAATGGGGTAAAAGTAACATCAAACCAATGTTTTATGGTTGAAGAGGGAATCTGGTAACTGTTAGTTATGGAATAATTCAACAGTTCAAAAGTAGTGTGTAGAATATTTCAACTATATGGATTTCCACAGCCGGTCAATCTCTTTATTTTTTTAATAGTGTGATACAATGGCAAACTTGTTGCATATTTAAGCATCTGTTTTTAGTTTGAAGGAGGTTACTTAATGAGTTACGGACTTCTATTTGATCAAACACTTTGCATCGGATGCGGAGCGTGCGAACTTGCCTGTCAAAAGGAGCACAACCAAAAACCGCATAAACCAAAACTTCTTGATGAAGAAAGTCTTACTTATGTTGAAAAAATCAACGGTGATTTATATCAAAGACATCTCTGTATGCACTGCATTGAGCCAACCTGTGCTTCGGTATGTCCTGTTTCCGCCTTAAAAAAAACGAAAGAAGGTGCGGTAATTTACAATTCAACAATTTGTTTGGGCTGCAGATATTGTATAATGGCTTGCCCTTTTCATATACCGAAATATGAGTGGCATTCTCCTTTTCCGAAAGTTAAAAAATGCGATTTATGCTATGAAACGAGGAGCTCAAAGGGAGAAGAGACAGCGTGTGCCTCCGTCTGTCCAACAGGGGCAACCATTTTTGGCAATAGAGATGAACTTTTTAAAATTGCTAAAAGTAAAATTGAAAAAAATCCCGATAAATATCAGAAATTGCTTTACGGAGAAAAAGAGGCGGGAGGAACATCCGTATTGATACTATTAAAGAAACCTGTGAAGGATTCAAATTTAATTGAAAATGTTCCAGAGGATTCCTTGCCGAAACTTACATGGCGCGTCCTTGAAAAAATTCCCGTAATAATACCGGCGTGGGGAGTTTTTCTCGGAGGAATGTACTGGCTTACCAAAAGAAAAAATGAGATAGCGAAAGAGGAGTCAGAGGATGAAAAGTAAATTTAGATTTACATTCTGGAACACATTTTTTATCATAATGATGCTCCTTTTTGCCGTAGCATTATTCAGGAGATATTTCTTCGGGCTTGGGGCAATATCAAACTTGAATGATGAGATGCCGTGGGGATTGTGGATTGGTTTTGACCTTCTTTGCGGAGTAGCACTCGCTGCGGGCGGATTCACCGTTACTGGCGTCGTTCACATCTTTCACCTTGAAGAGTTTAAACCAATAGTGAGATCCACCGTTTTGACCGCCTTTCTTGGATACTTGATGGTTATCTTTGCCCTTCTTATAGATGTTGGAAGACCGTGGAACCTGTGGAGACCATTTTTTTACTGGAATGAACATTCGGTTATGTGGGAAGTTGGCTTATGCGTTGCAACCTACACAACGGTGCTTTTTCTTGAGTTTTTGCCACTTGTTCTTGAAAGGCTTGGGTTTAAAAAGATTCTCCACTTCTCCAATTGGCTTACACCCGCTTTTGTAATTGCAGGTATTCTTCTATCAACACTTCATCAATCCTCGCTCGGAACTCTCTATATCATTGCACCGGAAAAACTTCATCCTTTATGGTACTCTCCAGTTTTACCAATTCTTTTCTTCTGCTCAGCAATACCTCTCGGGCTTGCGATGACAAATGTTGAATCATTTCTCTCCTTCAGGGCATTTGGAAAGGAACTGGAAAATGAAATCCTTCAAAAATTAGGGAAGGCTTGCGCTGTTATGCTCCTTTTGTATCTAACAGTAAGAATTGAAGACCTTATTTACACAAAGAGCATAAAATATGCCTTTCAATTGAATTTTGCATCAATAATGTTCTTTTTTGAAGTATTTGTATTTGGAATCGTGCCCCTTTTTATGCTTTTCAAAGAAAAAGTGAGGAAAAATCCTCTACTGCTTTTCATAGCAAACTTTCTTGTTGTTCTTGGAACTATTTTAAATAGGATGAATGTCTCAACAACCGCTTTCCAGATTGGAACAGGTGTTAAATATTTCCCTCACTTTTATGAAATTGTTGTTTCAATCTCAATAGTTTCGATTGGTTTTTTCCTCTTTTATCTTGCGGTAAGGTTTCTTCCTGTATTTCCAGAAGGTCCATTGAAGGAGATAAACCCGAGAAATCCAATAGAAGAATTTATTTTAAAAAAATAGTAAAATGGAAAAGATGGAAGAAAAACAAAGCGGTTCGCTTGGCCCTAAATTGGTTTTGATAATCATTGGAGGGTTGATACTCCTAAATACTCTTACTACATGGTATAACCTTTACAACCAGGAGAAGGGGGTAATAAAACTTCTTGAAATGAGCGGAAAGCAACTCTCTTCCATAGTTGCGGGTGCGGCAAAAGAGGGAATGCTACATAACGATAGAGAACAGATACAAAAAACAGTTGAAACACTCGGCAGTCAATATGAAATTTCAGCAATCAGGATTTTGAATAAAGATAACATTGTTGCATACTCGTCAAAGAAAGAGGATATTGGCAAAAAGTTCGGAAATTTTAGTGAAAAGGCTGAAACCTTTAGAGAAGTTGAAGAAAAAGGTGAAAAAGGATCGTTGAGATTGCTTGAACTTTTAACTCCAATAAAAAATGAAGAATCGTGCTACAATGCCCGATGCCACGCCCATAGCAAATCTGATGAGATTCTTGGCTATCTTCAAATAAATACGAGGCTTGACCCCTTTGATGAAATAAAAAATAAAAGCACGATAAGGCTTGCAATAGCAAGTTGCCTCTGTATTTTGCTTACCGCCATCATCTCTTTTCTTGCAATCAACAGGTTTGTTCATAAACCAATAAAACAACTTATGGTTGGAGTAAAAGAAATAAGCAATGGAAATTTAAGCGTAAGGGTTCCAGAGTTAAGCCGCGATGAACTTGGCAGATTAGCAAAAAGTTTTAACAGAATGGCATCGGAACTTCACAAGGCGCACATGGAATTGGTCGATTGGGCTTCCACGCTTGAGTTTAGAGTAAATCAAAAGACTCAGGAACTTGAAAGGGCACATTCTCAAATAATGAATGTTGAAAAAATGGCTTCATTAGGAAGGCTTGCGGCGGTCGTTGCCCATGAAATAAACAACCCTCTTGCAAGCATAGTAACCTATTCAAAGTTGATCATCAAAAAACTCAAATCAAAGGAAGTCATTTCTGAAGAATGTCAGGAAAACCTTAAATATCTTGAGGCAATTACCTCAGAAGCGCAAAGATGTGGCGAAATAGTTTCCCAATTGCTTTCCTTTGCGAGAATGAAAAGTGAAAAATTTGTTGAATGCAACCTTGAAGAGGTCATATCTAAGGCTATTTTCATTCTCCATCACAAACTTGAAATGTCTCAAGTCGATATAAAGGTGGAAAAAGAAGACAATGTTCCTATGATTTTTGCAGACCCAGCTCAAATTCAGCAGGCTTTGATGGCTTTGATTATCAATTCTTGTGAAGCGATGGATAAGGGAGGATTTATCAAAATTAAATTGTCGAAAGATGGTGATTTTGTCAAGATAGTTGTTTCTGATAATGGACCCGGGATGACAGAAGATGTTGCAAAGAAGGCATTTGAACCTTTCTTTACTACAAAGACAGACGGAAGTGGAGCAGGGCTCGGGCTTTCAGTCGTCTACAGTATAGTGATGAGACACGAAGGTAAAATTGAAATCGATACCGCCCCTCAAAAGGGAGCGACATTTATCATTCACCTACCAATAAAACTTAAGGAGAATTAAGATGAAAGAGTGGCAGAAGGGAGGAAAACTCCTTATCGTTGACGATGAGATGCATGTTAGAGAATCCCTTTCGAGTTGGTTCATCGAGGATGGATACGAAGTTGAAACGGCAAAGGATGCAAATGAAGCGTTAAATCTTCTTTCTAAAAAGCCTTTTGACATAGTGATCACCGATATAAAAATGCCGGGTATGGATGGCGTTGAACTTCAGAGAAGAATAAAGGAGGTCTCTCCTTCAGTTGCGGTGGTTCTCATAACGGCTTACGCATCAGTCCAAACAGCGGTTCAGGCGTTAAAGGAAGGGGCTTATGACTATATTACTAAACCATTTGACCCTGAACAACTCTCAAGAGTTGTTGAAAAGGCTTTATCCCAGAAGAAATTAAAAGATGAAAATATTGTGCTAAAAGAGAGAATTTCTCAAGCATTGCCGCAACTTGTTGTCGGTAAAAGTCCTCAAATGCAAAAGGTTTTTGAACTTGTTGAAGCCGTTGCCCCAACTGATACAACTGTTTTGATAAATGGAGAATCTGGAACAGGAAAGGAACTGATTGCAAGGCTAATACACGCCAAAAGCGAAAGATGTTTTGGTCCGCTTATCGCCGTCAACTGCGGTGCCCTTCCTGAGGGTGTTCTTGAGTCTGAACTTTTTGGCCATGAAAAAGGATCCTTCACCGGGGCAATAGGAAGAAGAAAGGGAAAACTTGAACTTGCAGATTCAGGAACCCTTTTTCTCGATGAAATAGGCGAAATTCCCTTAAAGGTTCAGGTGGAACTGCTCAGAGCAATCGAAGATAAAAAAATCGTCAGGGTTGGAGGTAGTGAGGAAATTAAAGTGGATTTCAGAGTTGTTTGTGCAACGAACAAGGATCTTTTGCAACTCGTAAAACAGGGAGTCTTCAGAGAAGATCTTTACTATAGAATAAATGTTTTTGTCATAAATCTTCCTCCTTTAAGGGAAAGAAAAGAGGATATACTCATTCTTGCTGAATCTTTTCTTGAAAAGTTAAGAGAAAATATGGGGAGAAAGGTCAGCGGATTTTCTGATGAGGCTAAGGCTATTCTGCTAAATTACGATTGGCCAGGGAATGTTAGAGAACTCTATAATGCTGTTGAAAGAGCGCTTGTTTTATGTAAAGAGGGCAAGATAAAACCTGAATATTTGCCAATAAGGATTGGGAAAGAAAATCAAGGTCTTTCTCCTTTAGAAATATTTTCACTTGACGAAATAGAGAAAAAACATATTGAAAATGTCCTCAAAATATGCAACCACAACATAACAAAGGCATCAAAACTTTTAAACATTGATCGAGTAACTTTGTATAACAAGATCAAAAAATACAATCTTTCAAAAGGTAACGATGAGGATTGAGTGATTAAAATTTCGATTCTAAGGATTGGTTTGCTTATGCCCAATCTTTTAGAAGTTATGTTTAAAATTTTGCAGAATAATGGCTATGTCGCAGAGGACTTAGGGCTTGTTATTACTCCCGATTTTGCCTTTGATCAGGTAAGAAGACAATACAGGGCTGACCTTTTAATTGAAGATATTGATAGAAATGTTAAATCTCAAAACAAAATAATCGGAATTTGCGACAACGACCTTTTCCTTCCAGTATTTACCCACCTTTATGGCTTTGCCCCGCTAAATGGATACAGCGGAATCGTTTCAATCTCAAGGCTTAAAGCATTCGGGCTGAACGGAAAGGAAATTGATCTAAATTTGACCGCTGAAAGAGGAGTTAAGGAGGTCATCCACGAATTGGGACATTTAATGGGACTAAAGCATTGTATGGTTCCGTGGTGTGTTATGCACACATCTCTTGAACCGGAAGAGATAGATGCAAAGGACTTTTCTTATTGCGAAGTTTGCAAGGATATTCTTTTAAAAGGAGAAAGAAATGAAGTTTAGATTGTTTCTTTTAGTAGTGCTAATTTTTGTTGCTATAAATCTTGTGGGTGAAGGGAAATCCCCGGAAAAACCGATAGTTATAGATAAAATTTCAGATTGGTTTCAGGGGGTAACCTTTGACCATAAACTTCACTCCTCGATAAATTGTGAATCCTGTCATCATGCAGGTTTTGACAATGGGGCTAACTGTGACACTTGCCACAATAAAGTGAAAAAATCGCAAGATGAAGTTTCGCTTAAGGATGCCTACCATAAAGTTTGTTTTGCATGTCATTTTGAAAAGGGTAAATCGGTCAAAGAAGGTTGTGAAACCTGTCACAAGAGGAAAAATCTGCCCTCATATTAAGTTATGTGGATATTCTCAACACCCCTATCTTCTTGTAAATCAAGATATTGTAAAACTACCCCTATGTTTCTCAAATTGCCTGTTGAGTTCTTCAACTATTATTTTCCCTGATATTTTATAATTCATTGAAAATTAAAGAGATGGAGTTTTTACAAGGGCTGGCACGCTTTGTGCTAATTAAGAGTTGAGAGACAAAAAGGTCTCTAAGGAGGTTTAAAATGGTAGCGATTTTAGTTGTTTCGATGATTCTTTTCTTCTTGATGGTTGATGCTTTTAGACTCTATTTAAAGGGTAAATCTATTGAGGTAAAGGATATTGTTTCACTTAAACCTTTTGCCACTCTTGAGACTCCCCTTGGAATCTTCTTTGACACCGCTCACACCTATGCAAGGCTAAACGACGATGGTGAAATGAAGGTTGGAGTAGATGAACTGATTTTGAAAGCAGTAAAAGAAATCTCAAAAATTGAATTTTTGCCACGCGGAACAAAAGTCAACAAGGGAGATGCCATAGGATTTATTGAAAGTTGTGGAAAAAGATTGAAAATTCACAGCCCCGTTTCAGGAACGATCATTTCCTTTAACCAGAATGCGATGAGTAATCCTTCCGCTCTTTTTGAAGATCCCTACTTTGGTGGTTGGCTTGTCAAAATGCGTCCAGTAGAAATTAAAGAAAGCATCAAAGAATTGCTTATCGGAGTAAGTGCAAAAAACTTTCTTGAAAAGGAATATTCAAGATTTATTGATTTTCTCTCAAAGAGTTCAACCCCTGCTTTACAAAGTGCCCTTGCTGATGGAGCAAAACCAATTATGGGAGCGGTTCAATTTCTTGATGAAAAAGGGTGGAAGGAGTTTGAGGATTGCTTTATGACACCACGAAGCAATTAACCTGAACCAAAAAGGGGGGGCTCCACGCCCCCTTTTTTTCAAGAGTGCCAACAATAAAAATTATAAAAAAAGCTATTTCCCTAAATCTCCCATTTAATTATAGTTTGATTTGACGCAGGTAAATTATAGCCTTTAAAAAATCTACAATCTTTGACGATGACTCACTGATGATAAACATTTATCACAATTTTTAATTCTATAAGAAGAGATAACCTTTCTTGACAAAGAATTCTAAAGGGAATATATTTAAAATTGTGAAAGTAAGTTTGAATTATTTCCCTGGTTTAATAAAGCTTAAAACAACTGAAGAATTGATTGGCACGATTCTTGCTCAATCAATCAATTCTTCCACTCACAGGAGAATACGCCCGCCCCCCGCCAAAAATCCTTAGAAAAGAATAATCGGATNNATGAAAAAGATAGTAATTCTGATAGTTTTGATGATGGGGTCTTTGTTATATTTTTGTCAGACGCCAACGGAACTAATTGTCAATGGTGGTTTTGAACAAAGCAAATCACTTTATCCATGGGTAGTTGAGACGACGAAAGGAGGTGTTTTGGTTTCAGGTCCGAATGAAAATGGTTATCCTTCATATACATACTATTGGACATTTGGAGATGGGGGAACATCAACGCTTCAAAACCCAAGTCATACCTATCAAACAAAGGGGGTGTATACAGCAACTGTAAAAGTTACGGATTCCCATTCACAAACAGCAACGAAAAGTCTTTCCATTAAGGTTGGAAGGATTATACAAAATTAGCTAATGTAGGAATTTTCAGCAGGAGGG
>DHFQ01000036.1 GCA_002402325.1 Candidatus Aminicenantes bacterium UBA4820 | reverse complement strand
TGATGCAATGTCGGATTTAGGGAAAGGTCAACTTTTCTTTACAAATACACTGTTTTTATGATATAAATTAAAGTTTGAAGGAGGCTTATATGCAGGTCCCAATTCTTGATTTAAGAAGACAATACGAGCAAATTAAAAAAGAAGTAAAGCGTGAAGTATTAAATATATTTGAAACACAACACTTTATACTCGGGGAAAATGGCTCTTCCCTTGAGAAAGAATCGGCAAATTATCTCTGTGTCAAAGAGTGTATTGGCGTTGCTTCTGGCACAGATGCTCTCTTACTTTCTTTGAGGGCGATGGATTTGAAAGAGGGTGAAGGTGTGATAACAACCTCTTTTACCTTTTTTGCGACGGGCGGTGCGATTCACAACGCAAAGGGGATTCCCTTTTTTGTTGATGTGAACCCTGTAACCTTCAACATTGACCCACAAAAATTGAAGGAATTTCTTAAAAAGGAGTGCGAAAAGGCTGATGATGGTGTAATCCACAAAATGAGTAAGGCGAAGATTAAAATTGTTCTTCCCGTCCATCTTTACGGGCTTCCCTGTGAAATGGATGAAATTCTCAAAATTTGTAAAGAATATGGGTTAAAAATATTGGAAGATTCCTGTCAGGCATTTGGGGCTGAATATAAGGGGAAAAAGGTTGGGAGTTTTGGAGATGCATCTGCCTTTTCGTTCTTTCCGACAAAAAATTTAGGTGGTGCGGGTGATGGAGGGATGATATCAACCAATGATGAAAATATTGCAAGAAGGTTGAAAAAATTAAGGGTTCATGGCTCTGAAAGAAGGTATTACCACGACGAGATAGGCTACAACTCAAGGCTTGATGAGATTCAGGCGGCGGTTGTAAGGATTAAACTAAAATATCTTGATGAGTGGAATAAAAAAAGAGCAGAAATTGCAGACCTTTATAGAGATTTGCTTGCAAAGATTGAAGAGGTTAAAACCCCTGTTGCTCCCCCCTATTCAAAACACATTTACCACCAATTTGTTATAAGAGCAAAAAATAGAGATGATTTAAAGGCATATCTTGATAAAAACGGCATAGGTAATATGATTTACTACCCCGTCCCTCTTCATCTTCAAACCTGTTTTCAGTTCCTTGGTTATAAAAAAGGTGATTTAATTGAAACTGAAAAAGTTGCTGGTGAAGTTCTTGCGCTACCCATTTTTGCAGAATTGAGGGAAGAAGAGGTGAAAGAGGTTATAAGACAGATAGCCAATTTTTATTCGGGAAGTAAGTAATGCTCTGCGACCTGTCACTTTCTGAAAGGGTATGGGCAGTTATAAGAAGTAAGCCCAACAAAGAGGTGTTTGTAAGAGATTTTTTAAGAAGTGACGGGTTTGAAGTTTATCTTCCCTTTATCACACAAAAAGGTAAATGGTTCAAGCCAAAACCTCTTTTTCCGGGCTATCTTTTTACAAAAATTTCACCACGGTTTGAACTTTTAAAGGTGAGGAAATCACCGAATGTTTTATGTCCCTTGAAATTTAGCGAGCAACTTGCAATCTTAGAAGATGAAACGATTGAGTTTTTTAAAGGAAGACAAAATCATGATGGAATTATTTACGCTGAAAAGCCAGATAGATATTTTAGAGGACAGGTTGTAAGAATAAATGAAGGTTCCTTTGCGGGGCTTCAAGCGGTTGTTTTAGAGTATTTAAAGGATAAAGAGAGGGTGAGACTTTTGCTTCAATATTTTGGCAGAGATGTCAATATTGAAGTGCCAGAGTCCATCCTTAACTGATATTTTGTAAAATAAAATTAACAATTTATAAGCGGAGGCATAGAAAATGAATGCAAAAAATAGTGTGAATAATGTGAAATGTGTTGTCGCAATCCTTGCGGGAGGTTTTGGTACAAGGCTCTGGCCTTTAAGCAACCCTGAAGTTCCAAAACCATTCATAAGGCTTGGAACCATCGGAACTCTCTATGATGAGGCTATAAGAAGGGCTTTCTCGATTTCACCAGAAATGGTTTTAACCGTTGCTTCAGAAAAACTTCTTCCATTTTGCAAAAGAGAAAATGTTCAACTTTTAAAAGAGCCGTGCGCTAAAAACACAGCACCCGCGGTCGCCCTTGCAGGGATTTATGCAAAAGAGAGAATTGGAGATGATTGTGTTTTAATAGTTCTTCCTGCTGATCATTCAATACCTGAAACTGATAAATTTAGAGAAAGATTTTTGACTCTGGCAAAACTCTCAAGAGATAAAAATGGTTTCGGACTTATGGGAATAAAACCAACATATCCTGCAACAGGTTACGGTTACATTGAAGTAGGAGAGGAGGCTGAAAAAGGCTTTAAGGTTAAATCATTCAGAGAAAAGCCCGATTATAAAACCGCAGAAACAATGCTAAAAAGTGGAAACTTCCTATGGAATTCGGGAATGTTCGCTTTTCCTGTGGATGTTCTTTTAAAAGAGATGGATTTACTTTGCCCCGATTATTTAGAGGCTGCCGAAAAGTGTGTTCTTGAAAATAATGAAGAACCTTTCAAAAATCTAAAGCCCGATTCAATTGATTATGCGGTTATGGAAAAAGCAAAAAATGTTTATGTTTTAAGGGCTGATTTTAAATGGTCTGATGTTGGGAATTTCAAATCGCTTTATGAAATTCTTCCAAAGGATGAGCAGGGTAATGCTGTAATTGGAAATGCGAAGGTTGAAAATTGCTCTAACTCTCTTATAATTTCAGATAGAGAAGAGGGGATTGCAAGAGAACTAAATTCAATGGTTTTTGTGAGTTTGAAGGAAGGGTCATTATGCACGCCACTTGATAAATCTGAAGGAATAAAAAAGGCGGTTGAAGAAATTTTGAAAAGGGGGGCAAAATGAAAGGAATAATTCTTGCGGGAGGAACAGGGTCAAGGCTTTATCCACTCACAAAGGTAACAAACAAGCACCTTTTACCGGTAGGGAGAAAACCAATGATCTTTTATCCCGTTGAAAAACTCACTGAAATAGGGATTGAAGAAATCCTCATCGTAACAGGAACTGAGCATATGGGAGATGTCGTGAGTTTGCTTGGTTCAGGGAAAGATTTTGGTTGCAGATTTACCTACAAGGTTCAGGATGAGGCTGGAGGAATAGCACAGGCTTTACTTCTTGCGGAAACTTTTGCGGGAAGAGAATCAATTTCCGTCTTGCTTGGAGACAACATCTTTGAGGATTCACTGAAAGATAGTGCTAAAAATTTCATCAAATATCAAAAAGAAAAAGGTGCAAGAATTGCTTTGAAGAAAGTTAAAGATCCCGAGAGATTTGGCGTTGCAACATTAAAAGGGGAGAAGGTAGTAAGGATAG
>DHFQ01000025.1:6164-11346 GCA_002402325.1 Candidatus Aminicenantes bacterium UBA4820 | reverse complement strand
AGGTGATTCGTTGTTTCCTCTCCAACCGATTATTGGTTTTATCTTTTAACAATATGGAGTTGATCCAATATCGGATTTTGGGTCTCCTCCTTAATGGGAGGAAATCTTTTTTTTCCTGTGGTATAATAAACCACTTCTTTTTGGAGGTTATGATGTGCGGCATTGCCGCTTTGTTTAACAAAGAAAATGCTTCTATGAGTGTTGTTGAGGCTCTATTTGCAGAACAGCACAGGGGACAGGATTCCTGCGGAGTGGTCTCATCAACGGGTAAAAACCTTTATAGTTGTTTTGGTCTTGGACTTGTGAGAGAGACATTTAAGGAAGAGAATCTAAAACCTCTTCAAGGAAATCTCGCAATTGGCCATGTAAGGTATCCCACTCAAGGTCCCGTGAGTATTTTAAACTGTCAGCCCTCAATTTTTGAATGGGAGGGGAAAAAGATTTTCGCAGTTGCGTCAAATGGAGATTTAACAAATCTCCCTGAACTGTCTCAAGAGATAAAAAGTGAAAACATTCCAATTGAAGGTTCCAACGATGCTGAAGTTATCTCAAAATACATAGGGTTACAGTTAAAGGTTAAAAATAAAAACATCGTTGATTCTATTTTTTCTTTCATTGAAAAAGCAAGCGGCGCTTATTCTGCGGTTCTTTTGATGGAAGATGCAATCTATGCTTTCAGAGACCCGTGGGCATTCAGGCCTATGTGTTTTGGTGAAAAAGATGGAACTGTCGCTATTGTAAGTGAGAGCGTTGCTCTTGACATTTTGAGAATTCCTTTAAAGGGAGAAATTGAGGCTGGCTCTGTATATAAAATTTCTAAAGAGGGTTTTGTAAAGTTTGACAAAAGGGTGGAAAAGCCTTTAAGACACTGTATTTTTGAACACATTTATTTCTCAAGACCCGACAGCATAGTTTTCAAAGAAAGCGTCTATGAAGTTAGAAGAGAGATAGGAATAAAACTTGCTAAATCCGATGATGTTGAAGCGGATGTCGTCGTTCCTGTTCCAGATTCATCAAACTACATAGCACTGGCTTATGCAGAAGTTAAAGGTATCCCCTTTTCTTTTGCACTTGTTAGAAATCACTATGTTGGGAGGACATTTATAGCACCCGAGCAGATAACAAGAGATGAAAGCGTGAGAGTCAAGTTCAACCCGCTTCCCCAATTTCTTAAAGGAAAAAGGATTGTCCTCGTTGATGATTCAATAGTGAGGGGAACGACAATAAAAAAACTTACAAAAATGTTGAAAGAAAACGGTGCAAATGAGGTTCATTTAAGAATTGGAAGTCCACCGATAAGATACTCCTGTTACTATGGCATTGATACTCCAAACAGAGAAAACCTGATTGCTTCAAAGATGGAGGTTGAAGAGGTTAGAAAATTTATAGGCGCCGACACCTTAAAATATCTTTCAATTGAAGATTTAAGAAAGTGTGTAAAAGACCCCTCCTCATATTGCTACGCCTGCTTCAACGGCGATTATCCCGCAGGAGAAAAAAAACATCCTTCGTTAGTTTCAAAATAAAAAGTTGCTTTTTAATCTAAAATTGAAGTTGCAATTTTTCAATCTGCAACAACATTAAGCCGCTTTTTTATTTCCGATGAAACATAAAGAATATATCTCTCGCCTCTTCTGTAAAGGTAGAATGAGGGATAATTTTCTTTTAAATATTGTTCACTTTTTTGGTCAACTATCACCCAAAGAAATGGTGATTTGTTTATAAACTCTTTTAACTCCTCCTCTTCCTGAAGAATGTGGTCTGGTCTATTTGATAAAAACTTCTTTTTGAAAAAGTTGTTTTGAAACGCATAAACTTTTCTTTCAAGATAGAAGGGAATTGAAAAGATTGTCGTCCTTAACTCAAGAACTTTGTCTTCATCACATAAATTTTCCTTTATCGCATAAGAAATCTCTTTTGCAATTTTGAATTTCTCCTGATTTTTTGAAACTATTTGGGGTAATGAGATTGATGAGATTAAAATTGATATAAAGAGTACCGCTAAGGCACTCTTTTCACCTTTTCTTTTTATGAGAAGGAGGCAGATGAGTGAAAATAGAGAAGAAATAATGAGAAGAATTGAAACATCCGTTGCTTTGACTCCCAACAACTTTTCACCTCTAAAAATTACTATTAGCGAAAGTAGAATCTGGAACAAGAAGAGAGATATTGCGGATAAAATCAACCTTATTTTTTTTGAAGTGTTCAAGGAAAAAAGAATTGCCCATCCCGGGAGTGAAGGAAGAAGATAAGTTGGTAACTTTGCGGGAAAGAGGCTAAATATTATAAGTGGTAGAAATGTATATCCATAGAGGAGTTTGCTTCTCTCTTCCTTTAATTCTTTGAGGTTCGGAAAAAGAAAAATTAGAGGGAAGAGCCCCGCAATCAGGACAGGAATGTAATAATAGATGGGACCTTTATGAAATCTTTGAGATGAATAGGAAGCCTCTATTCCCTCTTTGAAAAAGAGATAGTGGAGAAGCCCGGGATGCTTTATTCCAACTAAAGCAAACCACCAACCGCATAAACTTACCGCAATTAAAATAAATAGGGGAGAGAGGAATCCTTTTAGAGATGAAAAATCTTTCTTAAAAAATGTGTATGTTACAAAAATCATTGCCCAATAAAGAATAGGAACCTGTCCCTTTGTCAAAACTGAAAGTGCAAATGTTATTCCGAAATAGATTGAAAATTTTAATTTATCTATTTTCTTTTTATCGTAGAGCAAAAATAGATAGACTCCAAGTGTTACAAAGAATGTCAGATACATATCGGTGGTGAGGACTTTAGCCATTATAAAGAAAAGAGGGAAAGAGCCTAAAATAAGCATAGAACTAAAAGAATCCGCTCCCAACTCTTCAGAAATTTTGTATACAAAAACCATCGTAAGAATTGCAAATATTGCAATGAAAAATCTCACACCAAAAGGATTAACTCCAAATATAGCCATTCCAAGAGAGGTTATCCAGTATGCAAAGGGGGGTTTGGTAAAATGATAGACATAATCCATCTGAGGAGAGATGAAATCTTTTGTTTCAAGCATCTCCCTTGAAACCTCTGCGTATCTCCCTTCTGATGATTCAAACAATCCTAAAAAGGAGTTTCCGTAAAAAATTATTGAAAGTTCAAAAAGAAGAAAGAGTAAAATAAGACTTTTTTTTTGCATTACTTTTCAGCCACAGCAAAGCCAATGGCAAACTCTTTTTCGTGTGAAATTGAAATATGAATCTTGGTGAGGTTATTTGAGTTAAAGTGTTTTAAAACTTCACCTTTTAGTATGACCTTAGGTTTTGCAGACCTTGAGGGGAGTATCTCAATTTGACTTAATTTTTTACCACATCCCAATGGAACGCCTATTGATTTTAAAATCGCCTCTTTGGCAGAGAATCTTCCCGCAAGAAAAGAAGGAGAAAAATGGCGATCAGCAAAAATTTGAAACTCCTTTTGTGAAAGGATGAGTCTTGAAAAGAATGGATTTCTTTTATTGGCACGATCTATCCTTTCCACTTCAACGATATCAACCCCAATAGCAAAAATCATTTTAATCTTTTGCCCTTTCAATGAAATGTTTTATGGATGAGGGTTTTAAGCCCAACTTCAAAAGATGGTTGACGGCGCCGTTGATAGATGAGCCCATTTTGTATGTTATTAAAAGCCTTTTCTTCCACGCTTCAATTGCATCCTTCTTATATTTTGGATCTTTTTTCATCATTTTCTCGTAAAGATATCCTAAATTGTTTGCAGACCATCTGTACATTGGATCAATCTCTAACGCTTTTTTGTAACACTCCTCAGCCTTTTCAAACTGGTTAAAAGATTCATAAATAGTTCCTAAAATGTTGTAGACATTTGGTTCATCCGGACGCAAATGCTTTGCAAGAAGGGCGTGCTCAAGAGCCTTATCCTTCTGTTTCATTCTTCTGTAATATTCAGCAAGACCAAGGTGGGCGAAATACTCCGTCTCATCAATTTCAATCGCCCTTTTAAATGGTTTTTCAGATTGAGAAAATTTTCCCATCTCAAGAAGAGTTAACCCTATCTGAGTGTAGGCTTGAGCCATTTTCTCCTCAGAAGCGGCTGCATTTTCATAGCAACTTAAAGCATCCTTGAATTTTTTTTGATGAAAGAAAATGTTTCCTAAGTTATACCACGCTTCGCTCAGTTTTGGATTTATTTCAAGAGCCTTTTCAAGATAAAATTGAGCCTCATTGTTTCTACGGTCAAGCGAGAAGAGATAGCCTAAATAGTTGCAACCTTCAGCGAAAACCCATTTATTTGGCTCTAAACTTAAAAGAATTTCAATTATGTCCCGCGCCCTTCCGTAGGATTTTTTGTTGAGATAAAAATCTGCAAGAACAAAAAATGCACCCCAGTCGTTTGGGTTTATTGAGAGCGCCTTACCGAAAGATTGATAACCAGGTGAAAGTTTTTCATCCTCAAGGTAAAATCTCTCTATTCCATTCCATCCCTGAACAAAATAGTCAAAATTTCTAACAAGATCAATAAGTTCCTTGAAAGATTGTTCTTTATCTCCTGATGCTCTTAACGCTTCAATCCTGTAATAGTGGAGGCGAGGATCGAAAGGAGTTATATTTGATGCTTTGAAGTAGGATTCTATTGCCTTTTCGTACTCCTTTTTCTCAATGTAGTGGTGACCCAGAAGTTCGTAATAAAGTTCATCCTTTTCCTTTATTTCGCCTTTTTTTAAAAGTTCATACCAATTGGAATCATCCTTATAATATTTTAGAAGTGCGAATAGTTTTAACTTTTCCTCTTTTTGTAACTTTGATTGTTTGAGGTCATTTTCAATTTCATTTAGCGCCTCTTCTGAAATTGAATTTGCCTGAATAAGTTCTTTAAAAAGTTTCTTACTTCTGGGAAATTTTAAAAGTCCTTCTTTTGAAATTTTACTTGCAAGACCGATCATTGCCCTGATGTTGAGCCCCATTGCAAGGGATTCATAAGTAATTAATGAACCGTCTTTTTTGGAATCAAGAAGAAAATTTAACTCTGAGTCATAAAACAGATCCATCTCTTTTTTGAGTGGCGTCATCTTAACCTCCACAAACTAAATTCTATAACTTTATTAAATCTTTTTCAAAATGGAAGATAAGAATCAATCCAGCTCTGGAAAAATCCCAAAATCCGATATTGATTTATATATCGGATGGTTACGGGAACC
>DHFQ01000025.1:0-6147 GCA_002402325.1 Candidatus Aminicenantes bacterium UBA4820 | reverse complement strand
CTGGGCTCATAACCCAGAGGTCGTAGGTTCAAATCCTCCCCCCGCCACCAAAATTTAAAGCCCGTTTTTTAAACGGGCTTTTTTATTCTCTTGACAATCCATTTTCTTTTTCTTTGAAATATTTTATAATTTGTCTTTGGAAAGGAGAGGAGACTATGACCAAGTCCGAACTGATTAAAAAAATTTCAGAGAAAAGTGGAGTTCCGCAAGGTAGTGTCAAAAAGGTTCTTGATGTGATGTTTAGACCCGGAAAAGGAATAATCTCAATAACATTAAAGGGGGGAGACAAAGTTACAATTTCAGGGTTTGGAACATTCTTCGCAAGAAAGAGAAGTCAAAGAACTGCAAGAAATCCCAGAAACGGTGTTGAGGTAAAAGTCCCAAAAAGAAATTACCCCGCATTCAAGCCTGCAAAGAGTTTGAAGGAATCAATCAAATAGCCTTTTTGATTTTAAACTTTATTTTGGTTAGAATTAAAACTTTGAAGATGGGCGATTAACTCAGTGGAAGAGTACTACCTTCACACGGTAGGAGCCACAGGTTCAAATCCTGTATCGCCCACCAGAAATTGCTATGGCAGGAAGAACAATAACATTTTGTGGCTTTATGGGATGTGGAAAGTCAACGGTGGGAAGAATCGTGGCAAGAAGACTTGCCCTTCCCTTCAAAGACACAAACGATGTTATTGAATATCTGGAAGAGATGAGCATTGATAAAATAGTTAAACAAAAAGGGGAAGAATATTTCAGAACCCTTGAAAATCAAATCGTTTTGTCAACATCTGAAGAGGAGAGGGTAATGGCGGTGGGAGAAGGCGGTTTTAATGAAACGACAATAGCAACTTTGAAAAATATGGGTCCCACTATTTATCTTGATCTTTCATTTAAAGAGGTGAAAAGAAGAATGATGATGAGCGGTAAGAAAAAAGAAATATTAGAAAATGAAAATCTTTTTGGACTATTCATCAAAAGGAGAAGTCTTTACACAAGGGCACATTTTAGAATTTGGACTGAATCACTTAGTGTTGATGAAGTTGTTGAATCTGCATTAAGATTGATATAATAATCTCTGGATGCAAGTATGGTAAGAAGAAGATATCTTTTAATTTCGGACATTCATTCAAACGAAGAGGCGCTGAGTGCAGTCTTAAGAGCGGTTGCAAGAAAAAAATATGATTCCGTTTTGTGCCTTGGAGATCTCGTTGGATATGGGGGAAGCCCCAATCAGGTCATAAGAAGAATTCAAAAAATAAAAAATCTTAAAATTGTAAGAGGCAATCACGACAAAGCTGTTATTGATTCCTCTTTAATGGCTAACTTTAACAACTCTGCTAAAGTTGCTGTAAAATGGACAATTTCAACATTGACAAAAGAAAATCTAAATTATCTAAAAAAACTTTCAAAGGGTCCAATGGAAATTGAGAAGGGATTGATAGTTTGCCACGGTTCTCCAATAGATGAAGATTACTACCTCTTTTCCGAGTTTGATGCCTATCAGGCTTTCGAATCGTTCAATTTTGATGTTTGCTTTTTTGGCCACACCCATTATCCCTGTATGTTCTCACTCACAGAAAAAGGAGTGGTATTCAGCCATTTGAGAGGAAATTACTATGAGGAAACTTTAAAAAAGGGAGTTAGATATCTGATAAATCCCGGTTCTGTTGGACAACCAAGGGATAGAAACCCTCAATCTTCCTTTGCAGAATACTATCCTGAAACAAGGAAATTTGTTTTTAGAAGAATAGATTACGACATTGAAAAGGCAAAAAGAAAAATTTTAAAAGAAAATCTTCCTGAAAGCCTTGCAAACCGTCTGGAGATAGGTTCGTGAATGGCGGACTGAATCAAAATGTAGAATTTGAGGGAACCACATACCATATTCAAATTGAGAACAAAGAAAAACAAAATTCGTTTGAAGTGAGGGTTTATGTTGAAGGAATGATACTTTTCCGCAAACTCCACTCCTACTTTGAAAAGATTGATGGCTTGACATCTCAAGAAGAAATTCAAAAAAATGTTGAAGAAGAGTTAAAAAAACTTTTCCTTATAACGAAAGTAGCGATTGAAAGAGGAAAGATAAAGAAAATATAACCTATAGAAAGAATTGCCCACCCGACTTTGACGGTTTAGAATGGTAAGTTATTGATTATTATGATGATGCAATTTTTGGTAGGCACTACACGACAGGGCCTACTAAAACATCCTTATTTTACAAATAGTTATGAATCACAACCCCCTCTAAACCCTCAAAGTCGGGAGGCAATGTAAGGATCATTGTGAAATAATATTTAAGGTGATGTTCTCCCCTAAAGAAAAGAATGGAAAAATTATAAGATGTTCTAATCATCATCACAAAATTTGGGTGACAAATTAAATTGCGTGAAAATACCTTTTCGGTGATATTTTACATTACTCAAGCGACGAATTGCGATATTAAGAGAGGTTTAGTAAAATCTTATCTAAGGCAAAATCTTTCTTTTACATCAAGGAAGATGATTTCACTCATAAAGGGAAATTGGGGGTTAGTGGAGACAAATCGGCACAAAGTAAGAAAGGGGTGGATAAATTTCCACCCTTATTGAACAATGATTACAAAGGCGACACTGTAGAAAGAGGTTCTGTTATGGTTCACCTGGGCATTTTATGATGCCACAACTAATTGTTCCAGATAAGCAGCAGCAAGTAAAGTAGGGAGTATTGCAAGTGACACAACACGGCCCACACGCGCCACAGGTACAGCAATGGCGGAATCCACCTCCTCCTCCTCCAAAAAGAATTGTAGAAGAGAAGGCTACAGATGATATTTCTTTAACTGATGCTGCAGATATAAGCATCTCCTTTAAAGCCTTTCCGTCATCAATTAAGTATTCTATCTTGATGAGGTTATCTTTTTCTATTTGACTTGGAAAAGGAACGACTACAGATGGGGCAATTTCAGTAATTTTAGTTTCAATTACCGACAAAGGGGATTTATCTTTATTGAAGTCAGACCTTAACGATTGAGGACAATCCGAATCGTAGACAACCAGAGCCACAGTTCCACTTGGTTCGTAAGTAACTTTAATTGCCTTTATGGTAAACATATTTGAAGAAGGTTGCAACGCGTGTAAAAAGATTCTATAATTGCTCCCATTTTTTTGGGCTTGGTAAACTACCTGACCCGGTTCAATTTTATCCTCCTGGCAAAAATAACTAATGGAAACCAAAATAATTAATAAAAAGAAAACTTTTCTCATTTCTTCCTCCTTATGTTATAAAGAAGATCAACTTAAATTTGGTAAAACCTTATATCTTTGGAAACTCTCGGCGGAGGCTTTTGATTTCCTATGATGATAAAATATACCTCAGTGCAAGAGGTCTTATTGCAAAAAAGAGTTTTCCCTTGGCATAAAAAAACAAGAAAGTTTTTGTTTTCGATATATCGAAATTGATCACTTTTTACCATACCCTATAGTATAACATATAATTGCTTTTGTCAAAGGCTTTGTAGAAGTCCACAATATATGAGACTTTTTGGTAAGGAAAGGCAGAAAAATTCATTTGGAATCTCCATAAAAACAGCTTGAGGAATTTCCCTTTTTGCATCTTAAAGAGTTTCGTAAAATTAAAATATTTGAATGGCTTCCAAAACGGACTTTGGTATAAGAAAAGTAAGTCAAGAGGAAGTTGAAAAGGTAATGTAAAAGTCAATTTTTTTCAGGAATACAGTTTAGCATTTTCTTAATACAACAACTCTTAGTTTATTCCCATAATCTTTTATCTTTGAGTGAAGTTTGAAATTTGGGGAGAGTTTTTCAAAGTGTTTATATCTTTTTGCCTGTGATGAACCAATTTCAAAAAGAATATATCCTCCCTTTTTAAGAGAGAATTCGGCAAAGTCAATCGCCTTTTTATAAAAATAAAAAACCTCCGGTGTAAAAAGTGCAACTTTTGGTTCATAGTCCTTTATCTCTTTGGGAAGTTTCTCAAATTCTTTTCTTGTTATGTAGGGAGGGTTGCAAACAATTATGCCAATCTTATTTAAAAAAGGATTCTTGCAAAAATCGCCTCTTACAAGAAGAACTGAATTGTGATTTTTCAAATTGATATTTGCAACCTTTAAAGCTCTTTTACTCTTTTCTATTGCTATGAAAGTTGCATTTTTTAATTCCATTGAAAGAGCCTTTGTTATAGCCCCTGAACCGCAACCTAAATCTGCAATTACGGGATCTTTTATCTTTGATGAAATTTTAATAGTTTCTTCAACAAGAAATTCAGTTTCAGCCCTTGGGATGAGCGACCCTTTCTTAACAAAAACTTCAGTGTTATAAAAAGGCTGAATTCCTGTAATATATTGAATTGGCTCAAATTTTGCTCTTCTTTTTATGTGAGAGAAATATTTTCTGCAATCCTTTTTACTTACTTCAAGGTCATTATTTTTGAAAAAATCTTCTTTAGTTAAATTAAGAGAATAGCATAGAAGAATTCTTGCGTCTCTTTGAGGATTTTTAAGACCACTATTTTTAAGGATTTTGAAACCTCTAAAAAACGCTTCTTTAAGTTTAATTTTTTAACCCTTTTTTGAAAAGTCAACGAGTTCAATGTTTAAAATTTTTGCAGATTCAAAAATTCTTTCATCTCTATAAAATTCTCCAAAGACAATTCTTTTAATTCCTGCAGATGCAAGTAATTTGAAACAGGTCCAGCAGGGGCTTGCCGTAATATATGCGGTTGCACCATCGGTTGAAACTCCGTGTTTTGCAGCTTGAACGATGGCATTCGCTTCAGCGTGAGAAGTTCTTTCGCAATGCCCATTTACCATTAGATGTCCAACTTCATCGCAATGGGGAAGCCCCGAAACCGAACCATTGTATCCCGTTGAAATGATGTATTTGTTTTTTACAATTACACACCCGACAAACTTCCTATCGCAGGTTGCCCTTGATGAAACCTCCTTTGCTATGTCCATAAAATATTCATCCCACGATTTTCTCATCTTCTGCCTCCTTGAATGTGAATAACAATCTAATCTCCATCCTGAAAAACTATTTTAATATAAAAATCAAATGAAAGAAAAAGTTTTTTAAGCACGAAGTAAATAATTCAAAAAAACCTCTCTAAAGATGAGCAATAAATTTGAAGCTTCTTAACCTAAGTATCTGATACAGGTTTAAAGCCTTCACCTAAAACTTCGTGAGCTTCAGAAACAACAATAAAGGCGCTTTCATCGGTTTCTGCAATTATTCTTTTTAATCTTGAAATTTGAGATCTTGAAACAACAACATACAGAATCGGTTTTGACTCTCCTGAAAATCCTCCTCTACCCTCCAATATGGTCAACCCTCTATTTAATTCGCTTATTATTTTTTCTTTTAACTCTTCAACCTTTTCCGTAACAACGAATACTGCCCTTGCATAGCCAAGCCCCTCCTGAACCGTATCAAGAATTCTTGTTGAAATGTAGTTAACGACGATGGCGTATAAAACAGGAACGATTCCAACTACCGGTATTGCTATTAAAAGGATTGCCGTGTTAATAAATAGAAATGTTGCAGCGAAAGATATTTTTTGATACCTGTATAGAAGTTGAGCGATAATATCTGTTCCGCCAGTTGTCCCTTGAGACCTTAATACAAGTCCTATCCCAAATCCATCAAGAAGTCCTCCAAAAAGACAATAAACAAAAGGGTCCCCTGTAATTGCCGGAGTGATCGCTGTAAAAAGATCAATTCCAATTGACATCACCACGACTGCGTATATTGTTCTATAAAAAACCTTGAATCCTCCTCCCCATTTGATCCCCATAATAAGGAGAGGGATGTTTAAAAGGAGGTTGGTTATTCCTGTTGGCATTTTGAATTTAATTTCAAGAATCATTGCGATACCAGTTACCCCTGCGGAAATGACTTTGTTGGGAAGAAGGAACATCGCAACGCCAAGTGCTACAACTAATGAACCGGCGGTAAGTTCAATATAATCTTCAAAAACTTTATATTTTCTGATATGGGCAAGTCTTTTCAAATTAATCGTCATAAAATTACCTCAAAAAAATCTACAATATATATCTTCAATAAATAAGGATACCAGAATACAAATGATTTAGGAAATTTTTCAAAGGTGTATTGAGAAGGAGATGGGGTTTTGCTCCAAAATCCGATATTGATTTGCA
>DHFQ01000053.1 GCA_002402325.1 Candidatus Aminicenantes bacterium UBA4820 | reverse complement strand
GGCGGTGGCGGTGGCGGTGGTGGCGTTTTTCTTGCTGTAAATGAAAGTCCAATCATAAGTTCAAAAGTATAGAAATTCTTTTCCTTGTAGAATGAGGGAATGGTATTTGTCCCGCCCGGAACATGCCACCATTGATAGTCATTGTAATAACTGTCACTAAAATCGTAGCCCACAACCGTTTCAATTTTGAAGGCCGTCCTTGGAGAGAGGAACTTCTTTAAGCCGAAGCCGACATGTGCTAAAAAATCATTTGAAAACACTTCATCAAACTTATCCGGCTCTTGTGCCCTTCCTCCAACTCCAAATTTGAAATATGGAACTAATGAATTTTCAGGATGGATGTTATAGACCGCAGAAAGTCTTAAGCCGCAAAGATCCGAATCAATTTCACGAAGGTTGGTGTCGGTGTAAAGAAATTGAGCCTCTCCTGCCCAGTGTGTTGTGAAATTGTAAGCCAGGTCAAACGAATAATTTGCCCCTCTTTTGAGTTCTCTTCCGGGATAGGACATACCAACCATCGGGCTAAATTCCCAGTCGCCATCCTGGACTTGAGCAAAGAGGGGAACTGCAGTAGCGAGAATCAAAAATAAAATCAGTAACCTTGTCTTCATTCAGTCCTCCTTTCTCTAAAGAATTTAAAAACCATACTATTTTATATCACTTTAAAATATAAAAATCAAGTCATTTTATCAAGTTTGTCAAATGCTACTAAAAGTGGGTCCCAAACAGGTGAAAATGGAGGTGCATAAGATAGGTCAATATATTTTGCTTCTTTAACCTTTACTCTCCCGTAAATCAAGCTTGATAGTGTGTCTATCCTTCCTTTTGTGCCGTAAGTTCCAATAATCTGACCACCAAGAATCCTGCCTCCTTTTTCTGCTACGATGTTTAGAAAAACTCTGCCATTCCCTTTTAAATATCTTGCCTTCGGAATTGATTCTATAAAAACCTCCCTTGCATCAATCCCCTCTTTTAGAGCTTCATTTAAGGTAAGTCCAGTCATTCCAATTTCATAGCCAAAACATCTCAAAATTGAAGTTCCCACTACGCCTTCAAATTCTTCGCGCAAGCCTGCGATATTTGCACCTGCAACCCTTCCCATTTTGTTTGCGGTTGTCCCGAGCGGTATGTATTTGTATTTTCCTGTGATTATCTCTCTTACACAACAACAATCACCCGCAGAGTAGATATTGTGAAGATTTGTCCTGCATCTTTCATCAACCCTTAACGCATCGTTCAATTCAAAAGAAATCCCTGAACCTTTCAGAAATCGAGTTGCAGGATGAACACCAACAGCATAGAGGAAAAAATCCGCCTTTATTTCTCCTCTATTCGTCATTATGGATTCAAGGGTGTTTCCTTTTTTTCTCGCTTCTAAAATATCGCAGTCTGCATAAAGTCTTATACCATTTTCTTCAAGTTCTTCTGCAAGATAATCTGATAAACGGAAATGAAGTTTCTTTAAAAATATTTTTCTTCTACCTACGAGATTAACTTTTATCCCAATTTTTGTTAAAGTTTCAGCCATCTCTATAGCCACATAACTAAGTCCGATTATTGTTACGGAATATGGGTTCTTTAAATCAATAAAATCTTTCAATTTTAAAGCATCTTCAAGAGTGTGAAGGCAGAAAACATTTTCTCCTTCAAAATCAGGAAGTTTCATCTTATTTGCGTTGCTTCCTGTCGCTATTACAAGATAGTCATAGATTTCCTCTTTAACAACCCCACTCTTTAGATTCTTTAATACCACTCTCTTTCTTCCCGGTAGGAGTTCAGTCGCTAACTCATTCTTCCTTATTTCAATTCCTCTTTTAGAGATTTCTTCTTCGCTCAAAGCAAAAAGTTTGTTTATATCTTCAACCTCTCTTGAAAAAAGATACGGCATCCCGCAGGCACCATAAGAAATGAAATTTGACGAATCAAAGACAGAAACCTCAAAATTTTTCCCTTCTCTTAAGATTTTGCTACCCGCACTCAATCCTGCTGCGTTTCCGCCTATTACTATAACTCTTGCCACTTCTATGCTTCCTTAGAAAGGAATTCCCTGTAAAATTGCTCTTTTAAAGTTTCGTACTCAGATGTTCCCTTTGCAATATTTCTTTTTATGGATCTAACCTTCTCTTCAGCCCTAATTTCTCTTTTTTTATCTTTGTTTATTTCATTCTCAAAAGCTCTCTTAATTTCTTTAAAAAGGTCTTCTTTTTTGACATAGTATTCAATAAGGTCATCATTTTCAAAGAAGTTTGCAAAGTCTTTTGATAGTTGATTGATTTTTTCTGTGGAAAACTTTCCTTCCCCTCCCCACACTACAAAATTCTCTTTTGAAGCAATCTCTTTTTTTGCTTTGAGCAGGAGAAGATGGTAATCAAGGTCTTTTACTTCTCTTATTTCAGCCAGTTTCTTATCAAGTACCGATTTTGCCTCCCTCAAAAATTCCTCATCCTTCTCAAGGTCAAGAAAAACTATTTTCTCCAATTTTTGTTGTGTGTCCCTTGCATTTTCAGAAGAAATGATTTTGCGTTCAATTAGATGTCTTAAAATACCCCTTGTTACTATCGTTATAAGTTCTTTAGGAAGTCTCATTGCTCCTCAAGGTATAGAAATCTTTGACAACTTTCACAAAAGATCACTTCATCCCCATAATGTAGGTCCTGTATCAGTTTAGGCCTGACACCGATGAAACATCCCTGACAGATTCCCTTTTTTACTGGAACAACCGCAAGTCCATTTCTTGCAGAGGCTATATGAACATACTTATCAAGATAATTTTTTGGGATTTTGGGAAGAAGTTCGTTTCTCTCCTCTTTTTTCTTCATCAGTGCAGACTCAATCTCTTTTTTTTCCTTTAAAAGAGATTCCCTCTCCTCCTTAACACTCTCTTCCTGTTCAAGGTACTTCTTTTCAAGTTCAGGAATCTCTTTTTCAAGGTTTTCTATTTCCTCAATGACATTTAGTTGTTCCTCCTCAAGATCCTCTTTCTTTTTCTTCGCCGTATCAATTTCTTTGAGCAGAGCACTATACTCATCATTTGACTTAACTTTGGGGGTTTTTAGTTTTATTTGACGGACATCTTCTTCAATTTTAATGACTTCTTCCGCAAGTAGGTCTGCCTTCTTTTTCAACTCCTCGCTTCTTTTTTTTCCATTTTCAAAAGGAAGTTTTGTCGCTTCAATTTTTTTGTCTATAAGAGCTTCTCTTTTGGGGATTTGTTGAAGGTTATGACCTAAATTTCTTATCTCAAGATCAAGTTTTTGAAGTTCTACCAACTTTTCAAGTATGTTATTCACCTTTATTCTCCAAAAAAATAGGGGTGCACCTCTGCACCCCTTGAATTGTTTTTCTTATTTGAAAGGCAAGCCTTTTAAACAAAATTTCCCCTTTCTTTCACTGGTGGGCCCTCCAGGATTCGAACCTGGGACCAACCGGTTATGAGCCGGTAGCTCTGACCAGCTGAGCTAAGGGCCCGCCAAATCCTTTTAATTGTATCATAGTTTTTTATAAAACACAAATTTTTTAAAGACCCCCTAAAATTGGAATGAAAGTTATAATTTTATTTAACGCAACTAAATGCTACACATTTTCGGCACTAAAAACTCTTTTTAAAATGAAGCCAAAAACTTTATTTATTGCCTTTACAAAGGCTCTACCTTTTTTGTCTGTCTTAAAATCCAAACTTTCAGAGGTGTGCCTTTTATGCTCTATATCTCTAAAATCATCATCAATTTTTCCACATTCAACAAGTAAATATTCAATGTTATGAGTCTTTTCATAATAAACTTTATGATAGATTAAAAATGCTTTTAGGTATTTCTCTATTGCTTGTTGACAATGGAAACATACTGCATCTTTTACAATTTCATCTTCTGAAAGTTTCAATTCATGCTCAATAACCTTAAAATCACTTTCAGCTTTGATTAGCCAGTCTTTTACTTCATCATCTATCATAATACTACCCCAGTTTCTAATGCTTCCTTTAACACACTATCAATTCTTTTTAAGTGGACAGGTATATCATCTTCAGATTTCACAATAATGTCGGCATCTATTTCCATTTGAGCCAGCTCTTTTCTTATATTACTTTCATACTGAAATTTTTCTTTAATATTCAGATTATTTTTTATTATCACCAAAATATCATAATCACTTTGAGTTTTAAAATCTTCCCTACTTCTTGACCCAAATAAGATAATCTTGCAATCAGGAAACAATTTTTTTATTACCACCTTTATTTTTAACAGGTTTTCATCTTTGACCATAATTATCTCCTCGCTATATTACATTTAGTCTCACAAAAGCACTCAAGTTTATTTTATCACTATCTGTCAATGAATTGTCTAAAAAGACAAACATTTTCCCTTTATATTTTGTAGTCCTTATTTCTTCTATAGTTTCGTGGCTAAATTGATCTTTAAAAGTAATGTAGAAATCAAGGTTTTGTATTTCGTCTTTAACATAATAAAACTCATCATTTTTAATTTTTATATTTTCAATTTTAGCATTTAGGTTTAATCCCTCCTTTAACATTACTTCATAAATAATATCAATCTTTTGCCAGCCAGAAACTAACGGTTGGTCAGCAAATATACCGAGCCACTTCAAATATTTCTTTTTTAACTCCTCAACATCCTCTCCATCATCTCTCAACAAACTTCTTGCTAAAAATAATCTCGGATAGACAAAATTGAGCCAATCGGAGTGATATCTCCCGCTTGCTTCCGTATTTGTAGTTAGTTTTTTACCTTCACTATCAATCTGCCCTGTTTTTTCAAGATAATCCTTTAATGGTTCCTTAAAATTATCACGGTAAATAAAATCTTTGCCTGTATTATATGGCGGGTCAATATAAATCATTTTTACTTTGCCAAAGTAAGGTTTGAGCAAAAGTTTTAATGTCTCTAAATTCTCACCGACAATAACAATGTTTTCTGTATTATCAAAATCAACAGATTTATCTTCATCTGGTTTTAAGGTCCCGTAAGCGGGAGATTGAATAAGTTTATCAAGATTACTTTTCCCAGCCCAGTTAAAATAAAATCTATCATCTTCCTTTTCAATAAGTTCAGTACTTAATAAGAACTTCAACTTCTCAAAATTAAGGTTCTGAATTTCATATAACTCGTTTATATACGCCATTGATACCCTAATAACCTTTCAAAAGTGAATATTAGCATAAACATATAATAAAAAGTCAAATTCAAAAATTCAACTATCAAAGTGGGAAGAGGAGGAGTAAAACCTGGCCTGGAAGAGGGGGGCTATAGATTGGTGAAGTCTGTGGAGAATAGACTACTTTTTTACCATCGGCTCTAACCCTTTGATAGCATCCTTCCATATTTGCGCATCTTCTGCATCAGGTTTCATTTTTAAATAAATCTTCAACTGCTCAATTGTTCCTGCATAATCTCCCGTCTGAACAAGAGCCCTTGCAAGTTCCCTGTGCGCCTCTGCATCGTTTGGGTCATCTTCTATTGCCTTTTTGAAAAATGGAATTGCTTCAAGAGCATTTCCTTCGTTGAGTCTTTTTACCCCTTCATTATAATTTTCAGCGGTTATTGTCCCACCAAGTTCCTTGAATCTTTTTTTATATTTTTCGGAATTTATTTTATCCCCTTTTTGGTCATAAATATCGGCGATTCTTCCTACAATCTCCTTTTCATTGTTTGATTTGGGATAAAGTTCAAGGTATTTCAGATAGGTCTCAAGTTCATCATCAAATTTGTTCAATTTTTCAAAACTCCTTGCCTTAATCAAAAGAACAGTTGCCTCATAAGTTTTGTCCTCTCCCTTTAAAGCCTCATCCGCTTTCAAAATTGCACCTTGATAGTCCTCATTTTTAAAAAGTTCTTGTGCCTCTGCGGCAGGGTTTGGTTTTGACTCCTTTACCTCTTCTTTCATCACGAGGTCTTTTCTCATATCAAAATTAAGTTCAACCATTTCGAGAGTTTTGACTTTAATTAGTTTTTGAACTTCTGGCAAATCCCCTACCTGTACTGAAACAAGATAGCCCTCTGAGGAATATGGAAGTCCAGCATAGACATACATACCATCTTTATCAGTTTTTATCTCATACTTATTTTGTGAATTTGATTTATCAACCATCTTAACAACGCAGTCGGGAACGGGCTTACCATCTCTGTCTAAAACCTTTCCTTTAATACCTTTACTTAATTGACCAAAAGAAAACATAGAAACCATCAAAAGAAAAAACGCTATCAAACAATTCTTTTTCATAATTCCCTCCGTAGGATAAAATTATACACTATTTTGTTCCTTTTAGGAATATCTTTAAATGCTTTGAGTACTTTGGAAGTTTGTTCAAAGCCTTTGCCTCTATCTGTCTTATCCTCTCCCTCGTTACTGCAAATGCTTTGCCAACCTCCTCAAGGGTGTGTTCATAGTCGTATCCCAAAGCAAACCGCATCTGAATCACCTTTGCCTCCCTTTCTGGAAGCTCAGCCAATATGTCTCTAATGTGACTTTTTAAATCCTGATGGGTTACATGGTCAACTGGAGATGGAATGTCTTGATCCTCAATAAAATCTCCAAGATGGCTATCTTCCTCTTCACCTATAGGTGTTTCAAGAGAAATTGGTTCCTGAGCAATTTTTAAAATCTTTCTCACCTTTGGGACACTAATCCCCATTCTTTGGGCAACCTCTTCAGGGGTTGGCTCCCTTCCTATTTCCTGAACCAGAACCCTCATCGTTTTAAAAAGTTTGTTAATTGTCTCAATCATATGAACGGGAATCCTTATCGTCCTTGCGTGGTCTGCAATTGCTCTTGTTATTGCCTGCCTTATCCACCATGTAGCATAAGTTGAAAACTTGTATCCTCTCTTATATTCAAATTTTTCAACAGCCTTCATCAGACCTATATTTCCCTCTTGAATCAGGTCAAGAAATTGCAAGCCTCTATTTGTATATTTTTTTGCGATGGAAACAACAAGCCTCAGGTTAGCCTGTATCAACTCGTGCTTGGAGTTTTCCATCTCCTCCTCACCTCTTTCAATCATTTCCGTTATTTTCTTAATATCTTCTGCAGAGGAGGACATCTCTTTTTCAATCTGCTCTATCCTTGATTTAACTTCAGCAATTCTTTTTCTCTGATCAGATTTGGAGCCTTTTTCTTTAAGCTTTGAAAGCCTTTTCTCAGCCCTTTTTAACTGCTGTTCAAGCGCCAAAAGTTCTGAATACTTCTGCTTAAAAGTGTTGATCATCTGGCTTATTGTCTTTGGATTTAACTCAAGAAGCCTTATTTTTTGGGTAAGTTCAACATAATGCCTTGAAAGTTGCCATTTAATCCTTTTGGCTGGTTTTCCCTCAGGCTTCTTTATTCTATTGAACCCCTTTGTAGTTTTTTCAATTAACTTTTGAATTAGAGCAATTTCATTTATGATCTTTTTCTGCTCTTCTAACTTTTCATCTATCTGTTCCTCTTCAACATCATCATAAAAAGAGAAATATTCTCGTCCCAACTCCTTGTCCTCTTCAATCTTATTTCCGATCTCAAGGATTTGTTCTGCTGCAAACCTCGAGCGAGAAAGGGCTTTGATCATCAATTTTTTTCCTCTTTCAATACTCTTGGCAATTTTTACCTCCCCTTCCCTGTTCAATAGCGCTGTTTGCCCCATATCCTTAAGATAAATTTTTACAGGATCAGAAGTTCTTTCAAGTTCTGAAATAATAGCGGGGTTTGGAGGAATGGCATTTTTCTCCACCGCACCAAGTTGATCCTCATCTTCCTCTTCATACCCTTTTTCAATTATGCCAATTCCTTCAAGTTCGAGAAGCTGGCATAGATATTCGATTGCCTCTGGATTTTGAAGGTCAGGTGGTAGAAGGTCATTTATCTCTTCAAGATTTATATAGCCTTTTTTTCTTGCAAAACTCAAAATGTCAAAAAGATCGTCAAAGGTCTCTTCCATAATTTTCTCCTTTATTTCATTTCATCCATTTTAATTGAATTTGCCTCTTTAGAAACTGCATTTATTTCTCTCAATAAAATTCCAACAAGCTCGTTATCGCCTTTAACCTCAGCGTCCTTCATCTTTGCTGTCAGTTCTTTTCTTTTCCTTTCACAAGCATCTTTCCTTAAAGAAACTATTGCTCCTTTTATGTCGCTTTCACTGACTACTTCATGACAGGAATTATTAACAAAGGCGAGGATCTTTAATTCCTCTTCACCTGTTATTTCCTGTCCATCAAGCATTTTTTCAACCAGAGGAAATGTTTTTAAGGTCGAAAGGATGTTTTTTGGAATGGCGGAAATTAAAGAAAAATATTCCCGGTTAAACGCAAGCAAACCTTTAATCAAAATAATCTCATTCACTGAAAGAAAAATTTCCTTTTCCTTTTCGACAACTTCTGAGGAAGTTATCTTTTCTAAGGAATCAATTTTTTTTGAAATCGTCTTTTTTGAAATTCCCGTTCTTGATGAAATTTCATTAAGAAAGCCCTCTTTTTTAATGGGATCCCTTATCTCTGCTATGTCTCCCGATACTTTTTCAAGAAAGTTGAGTTTTTCATCAAGATTTGTCATATTTTGTAAATTAAATTGATAGAGTATAAAATCAACAAAAGATACGCTTTCATCTATTCTCTTTTTAAATTCAGTAATTCCAAGAAGTTTTATTGCATCATCAGGGTCTTTTGCTTCAGGGATAATTGCCACATTTACATTCAAATCCGCAGAAAGAAGGATCGGGATCGCCCTTTCCATTGCTTTTTTACCCGCTTCATCAGAATCGTAAAGTAAAACGACATTATCAGTATATCTTTTGATTAAAGAGGATTGGGTAGAAGTGAGAGCAGTGCCAAGCGATGCTACACAGTTTTTTATCCCTCTTATATACAAACTTACAAAATCCATATAGCCTTCTACAAGGATTACTCTATTTTCCTTCCTTATAAACTCTTTTGAAAGATTTAAACCATAAAGAAGTTCTCTTTTTCTAAAAACAGGAGTTTCAGGGCTATTCAAGTATTTAGGCTCTTCGTTTGACAATGTTCTCCCTCCAAAGCCAACAACCCTTTCCTGAAGGTCAAATATTGGAAAAATTAGTCTATCCCTAAAGTACTCATAATATTCGTAAGATTTTCCCTCTCTGACAACTCCTGCTTGAACACACTCTTCTTTAGTAAAACCCTTTTTTAAAAGAAGCGACAGAAGTTCCCCCTTATTTCCGCTATAACCGATTGAAAGTTCTTTCAAACTCTCTTTCGGAATTCCCCTTTCCTTTATGTATTTAAAGATAGTTCCACTATTATCTTGATTTTCAAGAGATTTTTTAAAGTGCTCTAAAGAAATTGAGAGTATTTCAATAAGTTTTTCCCTCTTCTTGCCTTCAAGAGAGCCTCTCTCACTTTTTGGGAAACTGAAATCAACGCCACCTTTTCTGGCAAGTATTGAAACTGCCTCTTCAAACGAACATCTCTCTATTTCCTCGATGAATTTTATTATATCCCCTCCCTTATGACAGCCAAAACAGTAAAAAAGCCCCTTTTCAACATCAATAGAGAAAGAGGGCGTTTTTTCCTTATGAAATGGGCATAAAGAGGTTCTTTTCCTCCCACTTCCAATAAGGTGAAGATACTCACCATATATTGTTATCGGCGAAACCATCGCCTTCAACTCTTCAAGACTATTTATTCTTGCCATTTAATACCATCAGTTAAATCTATATAGTTTTTATAAAAATTTTGCAACATTTTATTCATCCTTTGATTTTAGCGAGTGTAACGCCTTCGCCACCCTGATTTTGAGAAGCGGACTCAAAATGTGCAATTCTCTTATCCTTTTTCAGATACTCTCTTATAGCACTCCTCAATTTTCCGCTTCCAGTTCCGTGGACAATTCTTATCATCTCTACTCCCTCTAAATAGGATTTGTCAACAAAAAAATCAAGTTCATCGAGAGCATCGGCAACACTCTTTCCAATAAGCATAATCTCTTTTATAAACTGTCTCTCAAAAAAGTTTTGATTTTTTTCTATCCTTTTTGAAGAAGAGATTTCATCAATAACCTCAACATCACCAATGCCAACGGTTATCTCCTTCCCATCCCTCTCAAGAACAATTGCATTTCTTCCTTCATCAACCCTTTTAATCCTCCCTTCAAATCCATAAGGCGAAACCTTTACAAAACTCCCCTCTTGAGGAAAAATAAATTTTTTTACTTCTTTGATTTTATCACCGACATTTAATTCTTTTCCTGCAATCTCAATTGTATCTTCTATGGATTTTTTTGAAACCTTCCTGATCGATTTGAGGTTCACCTCGACCTTGAGTGGCTTTAAAAATTCTTCTCTCCACTTCTTGAGGTTATTAGGGAGTTCTCTTAAAATTTTGAGCTTTTCGTCTTCAAGGTCTTTAATTGCCTTTTCCCTCTTTTTTATCTCCTCTTCGAGTTTCTTCTCCTTGTTTGACATCTCATCTTTCAATTTCTCAATTTCGGCAACTTTTTCTTCAAATTGTTTAAGGAGATTTGAAAGTTTTACACCCTCTTCAGGCAACTCTTTCCTTGCAGATTCAATTATCTCTTCTGGGATATTTGCCTTTAAAGCCATATCAAGTGCCCTGCTTTTTCCTACTACACCCATTTTCAAAATGTAAGTCGGTTTTCCCTCTTTTTCTGAAAATCCAAAACCTGCATTTACCATCCCCTTTGTTGAAAGAGCCATCGCTTTTAAAGCCTCATCGTGCGTAGACAAGATTAGATAACCTCTCTTCTTATGGATGTAGCTTACAATCTCCTTGCTTAAAACCGAACCCTCAGTCGGGTCTGTTCCCGAATTAAGTTCATCAATTAGAAAAAGAAAAGGTTCTTTCAGGTTTTTGAGTTCATCTGCAATCTGGCTCATTCTCGCCGTGAACGTTGAGGAATCATCAGAGATTGACTGAATGTCGCCAATAACCGCACAAATATCCTCAAAAAATGGAAAAAAACTTCCCTCTTTCACAGGAATTGGAATCCCTGATTGGTTCATCATAGAAAGGAGACCGGCGGTTTTTAGTGCAACGGTCTTTCCACCCCCGTTTGGTCCGCTCAAAATTAAAGTTTTTTCCTTTTTGATTAAAAGTCTGAGCCCAAGTGGAATGGGCGGTTTTTTGGGCTTTTCATTAAAAGCGATTGCTCTTAAATCATTCAATTCTGACAAAAGCAGTGGGTGAGAACCATCAACGATTGTGAACTCCTCACCATTTTCAGAAAACTCAGGAAAGATTCCTTTATACCTTGAAGAAAACCTCGCCCGCGCAAGAATTGTATCGAAATGAACAATAGAATCAAAGAAATTTTCAATCAAATCTTTTATTTGCATAACCTCTTCGGTAAGTTCAAGAAGGATTTTCTTTATTTCCTCCCTCTCCTTTGAGTCAAATTCCGCAAGGATATTGTTGCAACTTACGGCCTCAAAAGGTTCAAGGTAGATCGTTGAGCCTGTTGAAGAAGAATCGAGCTCTATGCCATCAATTGCCCTTTTTTTTGAGGCAACCACAGGTAAAACAAGACGCCCATTAATTATCGTTGGGTTTTCCTGAGAAAAGTATCCACTTCCGAGTTTGTCCATAATTTTTTTGAGCAAAAGTGAAGTGTTTTCTATCGCTTTTTCCTTCTCTCTTCTTAAATTAAAGAGAGTTGGGGTTGCGTAATCTGAAATCTCTCCCCTTTCATCAAAGACAATGTCAAACCTCTTTCCAAGTTTTGAAATATCTTCATCATCATTAAAAAATGTCAAAAGAGTCTTCTTTTCTGAAGTTTTATCTTTAAGCCAATCCCTCAAAACCTTGAACAATCTCAAGTCTTCTTTTAAGGTTCTAAAAGTTTCAATTGATAAAAAAATGCCCTTCGGTGCATTGAGTTGCACTCTTTTAAAACTCTCAAAAGAGATTTTCCCCTGAAGGTTTTCTCCTCTTCCCCACTCTTTCACTTCGTTGTGCAAAATATCAAGCGGATTTTTTTCAAAAAGGGGTTCCAACTCAAAAACAGCCCTTTTTCCATCCTCACTTGTTGCACACAAAGAGACAAGCGAAAGAAGCCTTTCCCAATCAAGGGCGACTCGGCTTCTAAAATCCATTCCCTAATTACACCTAAGAATTATATCTTCTTTCCTGAGCGAGTTTTTTAAGAAGTTTTTTCCTTGCAGCAACGGTCTTCTTTTTCTTTTTAACAGAAGGCTTTTCATAATGCTGTCTCTTCTTCAATTCAGAGAGGATACCTGCCTTTTCGCACTTTCTTTTGAATCTTCTCAGTGCACTTTCAACTGTCTCATCATCTTTAACCACAACTAACGGCATTCAAATCGCCTCCTCTCTTGCCAGTCGGCTTTTCCCATAAAAAGGAAATTATTTATACCATATTTTGAAAGTTAAGTCAAATTATCATACTCCCCCAAAATCCGACATTGACAATTGCAAATTGTAAATTGCAAAATGGAAATTGTCATTCTGAACACTTCTTCGTGGGTGTAGCCCTTGAGGAATCTTCCAATTTCCATTTGAATTAGTGC
>DHFQ01000167.1 GCA_002402325.1 Candidatus Aminicenantes bacterium UBA4820 | reverse complement strand
CCTCCCCTCGGTTCCTGACAGGAGGAGATGGGTCTTCTTTCCTGAAAGGAGGGGAGGTTCGTTATAAATTTTTTTTCTTCTGCACTTTTTCTCTTCCCCACTTCTGCAATAATTAATTTCGCAATCTCTCCAAAGCCCTAAATTTTTAACTTTTTGTTGAATCCCTTATCAAAAAAATCTATTTGAATATTTTGGAGATGGCTTTGAGCTCTTCTTTTCTGCCTCTTACATTTACTTTGAGGTATTTATCAAAATACTCCTCTTTTAAAATGGTTATTTTATCTTTGAATTGGTTATACTTATCAATTTTCTGGTATGGAATTTTTATTACGACTCCATCAAAAGACTTTTCAGCCTCTTTGACTATCTCTTTTATTAAAATATCAAGATTATCTCTTAACTTTGCTGAAATTTCAATTGAATCAGGATAAAGCCCTCTTGCCCTTTCAAGGAAAGGTTTTGGGGCAACATCAATTTTATTAAAAACATTCATAAGAGGAATATCACTGCACTCAAGTTCTGCAAGGGATTCTTTGACAACAGAAACCTGTTCTTCAAACTCGGGATGGCTAACATCAACTATGTTTAAGATTAGATCACTATTTCTTATTTCTAATAGAGTAGACTTGAATGATGCAACAAGGCTTAAAGGAAGTTTTCTTATAAAACCGATTGTATCAACAATCAAAATTTCTTTCAAGTATTCTTTTGATTTCATTCTTCTAAAGGTGGTATCAAGAGTCGCAAATAGTTTATCCTCTGAAAAGAGTTTTGATTTTGTCAAAGCGTTTAGAAGTGTTGTTTTTCCTACATTTGTGTAGCCTACTACCGCAACGGTAAAAGCGTTTTCTCTTCTTCTTGATTGAACCTCTCTTCTTTTATACAATTTTTTAATGTCCGATGAAAGTTTTCTTATTCTGTCTCTGATTACTCTTCTATCAGTCTCAAGTTGAGTTTCGCCAACTCCTCTTGTTCCAATTCCTCCCGCCTGTCTTGAAAGATGCTCCCACGCGCCTGTAAGTCTTGGAAGAAGGTAGTTGTATTGAGCAAGAGACACCTGTATTTTTGCCTCTTTGGTCTTTGCTCTTTTTGCAAAAATGTCAAGAATCAAGCCTGTTCTATCAATCACTTTGACACTTGTAACTTTTTCAAGATTTTTTACCTGCGATGGTGACAACTCCTCATCAAAAATGATGAGTTTGATTTTCTTTTCCTTACACAACTCCCCTATTTCTTTTGCCTTTCCTTGACCAATGAAATAGGCGGGATCAATTTTTTCCCTTTTCTGTATTATCCTTTCAACCTCAATTGCTCCCGCTGTCTTGGCAAGGCTTTTTAACTCATTCAAATACTCTTCTACTTTGTGGATGGGAAGGAAGGGTAAATTTATCCCCACAAGAAGAGCATTAATCATTTTTTAATTCAGATTTGTTTTTTGAGAGTAGAATCAAAAATATTTTTCACTTTTTCATAAGTATCTTTAAGGTCTTCAGGTATTGTCCTCAAATTTCCTAAAACAGTAACAAAATTTGTATCTCCAATCCATCTTGGAAGGATGTGGTAATGAATGTGCTCAACTATCCCTGCACCTGCTGCGATGCCTAAATTCATTCCTAAGTTTATTCCCTGAGGATTGTAAATTGACCTCAAAATCTTTTCACTCAAAACAAGCATCTTTGCCATTTCAAAAATTTCCTCTTCTGATAAAAGCGTAAGAGAATCTTTATGAGATTTTGGCACAATCAGGAGATGTCCATTGTTATAGGGATATTTGTTGAGCATAACTGCACAATTTTTTGTCTTTGTTATTAAAAGATTAGAAAAGGAGGGCTCCATCTCAAATGCTTTGCAAAAGATGCAGCCCTCTTCGTTTTTGTTTTCTGATTTAATGTATTCAAGCCTCCACGGCGTAAAATTTATCTCCATTTCCTCAACTGTTCACAAGGTTTTTGAGTTCCCTTCCCGGTTTAAAGTAGGGAATTTTTCTATCTTTTACAAAAACCTTTTCACCGGTTTTAGGATTCCTTGCGGGATGAGATTTCCTCTCTTTTATTTTGAAAGTTCCAAAGCCTCTCAGTTCCACCTTTTCCCCCTCATCAAGTGCCTCAACAATCGCAGAGAAAACGGTGTTGACAATGATTTCAGCCTGTTTTCTTGGCAGAGAAGCATTTTTTGAAAGTAAAGAAACTATATCCGCTTTAGTCATTTTCATCCTCCTTCTTGTGGAACTTGCTTAAATCAAAGATATCTCCAAGGCTCAATCTTCCTTCTGCCTCTTTCAATCTCTGCTTTTCTTTCTCTTTTTCCTCCTGTTCTTTCCTCTTTGCGTCTTTTAAAGAGAGTCCTATCCTTTTTTCATCTCTGTCCAGTTTGATCAAGGCAAATTTGTAACTTTGCCCAACTTCAAGAACGGACGCAGGATTTTCAATATGCTCTTCAGCAAGTTCAGAAATGTGAACAAGCCCTTCAACACCTTCTCCCAGATCAACGAATGCGCCAAAGTCAACTATCTTTGTAACTTTTCCTTCGACAACCTCATCAAGAGAATGCTTACTGAAGAAATCCTCCCAGATGTCGGGAAGAATTTCCTTTATGCTCAACGAAATCCTTTTATTTACATAGTCAATATTTAAAATTTTCGCTTCAACAATGTCATCTTTTTTGTATAATTCAGAAGGGTCAGTAATCCTTTTCCATGACAAATCTGATATGTGAACAAGCCCGTCAACATCAGGCAAAACTTCAACAAAAACACCAAATTCTGTTATGTTCTTAACCCTTCCCTGAATAACATCTCCAACCTCAAGGTTTTCCTTTATGCTCTCCCAAGGATCCTCTTCAATCTGTTTCAATCCAAGAGAGATTCTTTTTGCGTCTTTATCTATCTGTAAAACCGCAACTTCGACTTCATCGCCAACATTGACTATTGTTGAAGGGTTTTTAACCTTTTTTGTCCAGGACATTTCGCTAACATGAATCATTCCCTCAATACCTGGTTCCAGTTCTACAAAAGCGCCATAGTTTGTAAGAGAAATAACTTTTCCTTTAACCCTGCTTCCTGGAGGGAATTTCTCATCAATGTTTTCCCACGGGGATGGTTCAAGCTGTTTCATTCCAAGTTGGAGTTTGCTGTTCTCTTCATCGTAATCAAGGACAAGGACTTCAACCTCCTGTCCAACTTTGAGTAAATCTGAAGGATGGTTTATTCTCTTCCATGTCATATCGGTTATGTGCAAAAGTCCATCAATTCCACCAAGGTCAATAAAGGCACCAAAGGGAGTAATGTTCTTAACCGTCCCTTTTATGGGTGAATTGGTCTCTTTTGCCTTCATCATTCTTTCCCTCTGAGTTGTCATCAACTCTTCAAGGTATGCTTTTCTTGAAAGGACTATATTCCCCCTCTTACGATTGACTTTTATTACCTTGAATTCTGACTCCTGCCCTCTTAATGCCCTCAAATTCCTTACAGGCTGGACATCAGCAAGAGAACCGGGAAGAAAAGCCTTTACACCAACATCCACAGCAAGTCCACCCTTTACCCTGTCAAGAATTATACCTTTTATTGGTCTATTTTCTTTGAAAGCCTGTTCTATTTCTTCCCACGCTTTTATCTTTTGCGCCTTCACCTTAGACAAAACAACATAGCCATTTGCATCTTCCATCTTTTCAAGAAAGACCTCTATTTCATCACCGGGATGAACGAGAATTTCTCCTTTGGGTGAAGTAAATTCAGCAATCGGGATAATTCCTTCGCTTTTCAAACCCACATCAACGAGGACATCTGTCCCCGTAACCGCAACGACCTTTCCCTTGAGAAGTTGCCTTTCCATAGATTCAGAAGATGGAATATCAAGATAGTCAGACATATCTATTTGTTCACCATCTCCTATGTTTTCAGAATTTAAGTCCAGTGGACTTACAAAAGATTTTTTTTCGGACACCTCTTTTGCGTCCTTTTGATGTTCAGAATTCATTAGAGTGTACCTCCTGTTTATATAAATTTTCCCCTTGGTTCCCCTAAGAGGACAGAAAAATGATACCTTAAATCATTAGTAAAGTCAAATGGAGATAAGTTCTTTAAATCTATAAGTTTCAAATCCTATCTTAAAACCCAAAAAGATGACAATCCCCTTTTAATTTTATAAAATATATACTGAAGGGAAACTATGAAAAGATTTTCTTTAGATTTTATAAATAAAGATTTAGAATTGCAAGACAGCATAAAGGCGGTTTTAAAATTGAATCAAAATGAAGCAACGACAGTTTCAATTCCTCAATTCTTTGATGATCGTTTAAAGCAAGCCTTATCTTCAATCGGTTTTAATGGATTGTATTCCCATCAGGAAGAAGCATTTATCAACCTGAATGAGGGAAAAAATATTCTTGTGTCAACCCCGACCGCAAGCGGGAAGAGTTTAATCTATCAACTTTTTGCCCTTGACTTATATCTAAAAAATCAAGAAAGAAAGTTCTTTTTCCTGTATCCCTACAAAGCCCTTGCACAGGATCAACTTTTGAAATTCAATGAACTCTTTTCAAATTTAGGTTTTAAAAATTTCAGGGCTGAAATTTATGATGGAGACACCTCACCATACAAGAGAAAGAAAATTCAGGAAAATCCTCCATCGGTGATAATGACAAACCCTGAAATGCTTAATTTATCCTTTATGGCATACCTTGAAAAGTGGGGAGATTTTCTTGAACATCTTTCTTTTGTGGCGATTGACGAAGCACATATTTATAGGGGAATTTTTGGTGCTCACCTCTATCACTTATTTAAAAGATTAAAGAGGATTCTTCCTCAAAAATTGCAATGGATTGGAACATCGGCAACAATAGGCAAAGGAGCGGACTTTTTCAGCACACTTATTGGCGAAGATGTTGTAGAAATTGCAAATTCTAAAGCACCTACTCCGGAGAGGTCTTTGTATGTGATTGAGCCAAAGGGAAGTCCATACACGCTCGCTTCATACCTTATTGAAAAGTTGATTGAAGAGGGAAGAAGAACTGTTGCTTTTACAAAGGCAAGAAGGATAACAGAACTCATTTACAACTCTCTAATTCACAAAAACCCAAAATATAAAGACCTTGTCTCCTCATACAGAGCGGGATTTTTACCTGAAGAGAGAAGGGAGATTGAAAAAAGATTCTTTGACGGAACTCTTCTTGGAGTTGTCTCAACTTCAGCAATGGAGGCGGGAATCGATGTCGGCGGGCTTGACGCTTGCATTCTAATTGGATTCCCCGGTTCGCTTGTAAGTTTATATCAAAGGATGGGGAGAGTGGGAAGAGGAGACAAAGAGGCTGATATTTTCTTGATAACGATGCCAGATGCCCTTGATCAGTACTATCTAAGAAATCCTGAGGAATTGATAAAAAAAGAAGTTGAAGAACCTATCCTTGACCCATCTAACGAGTATATTATCGAGAGCCACCTTCTTTGCAGAGCAAAGGAAAAGCCAATAAAGGACTATGAAATTGAACCAAATAGTGTTGAGAGGTCTGCCCTTGAAAAACTTGATAAGAAAGGATTGCTTGTGCTCGATGCAAGCGGAGAAAATTGGCACACGGTATTAAAAAATCCGCACAGATTGATCAACTTTCGTTCAATGGGAACAGGGTATGACATAGTGAATGAATCGGGAAAAACAATTGGAACAATAGATGGAGTAAGAGTTTATAGGGAATGCTACGAAGGGGCAATCTACCTTCATCAGGGGCAAAGCTATGAAGTTATAAGCATCTCTGAAAAGGATAAGAAGGTTTTTGTTAGAGTCGCTATCGTTGAACACTATACTGAGGTTCGTTCAACAAAGGATACAGAAGTTCTTGAAATATTGAAGGAAAAGGAGTTTTCAACTTTCAAACTTGGTTTTGCAAGGGTCAAAGTTACAGAAAAGATTTATGGATATGTCAAAAAAAGATTGTTCTCTTCAGAAGTAATCGGTGAATATCCCCTTGACCTTCCTCCAATAATTTTTGAAACAGAATCACTATTTTTGATGATTGATGATGAGATAATTGATGAGTTAATATCAAAAAAACTCCATCCAATGGGAAGTTTGCATGGGTTGGAACATGCGATGATAGGAGTTTTCCCACTGCTTACCCTTGCTGATAGATGGGATATAGGTGGAATTTCCTATCAAATCTACCCTAAATTTAACACTCCTGCAATTTTTATTTACGATGGCTATCCGGGAGGAATAGGAATATCAAAAAAGGGATTTGAAAACATATTGAACCTTCTTTCTAAAACATACACCGTTGTTTTTGGTTGTCAATGCGACGATGGCTGTCCCTCCTGCATTCAGTCACCAAAATGCGGAAATGGGAATAGGCCTCTGGATAAAGAGGGAACAATAACCGCAGTAAAATTTCTTTTAAGCGAAAAAAGTGAATCAAAAAGTAGAATCATTGAAGTAAATAAGCAAGAAGAGATAAAAAAAATGGAACCTTTAAAGAGGGTTGTCTTTGACATCGAGACGCAAAATCTCGCTCAGGATGTTGGAGGATGGGGAAACATCGGTGGATTAAGACTTTCGGTTGCTGTTTTGTGGGAAATTGATGATGACAGATGGCATACATTTTTTGAGAAGGATGTGGATTTACTGATTGAAAAACTTTTTGCCTCAGACCTTGTCATTGGTTTTAATTCAAAAAGGTTTGATTATCAGGTTTTAAAAGCCTATAGCAACAGGGATTTTTCTGAATTAAAAAGTCTGGACCTTCTTGAAAAGATTGAAAAGAGGCTTGGTTTCAGACTTTCGCTTGATACCCTTTCTTCTGCCAATTTTTCAGAAAACAAATCTGCAAACGGCTTTCTGGCAGTCAAATGGTTCAGGGAAGGAAGGCTTGACCTTATTTCTGAATATTGTAAAAAGGATGTTGAACTGACAGGAAGACTTTACAAAAAGGGGCTTGAAAACGGATATATTCTCTTTCCTGATAAAAGGGGTAATCTTTTAAGGCTCAATGTCGAGGGATGGAAATAGATTCATACAAAAAAGTTTTCGATTACTTGACTTATTACTAATTAAATAAGAAAATTAGAGTTTGAAGGGGAGATAGAATGATAAAAAGCCCAAGAACTTTGAAATATGGTGAAATCATTGGCATTCTGGGAGAAATTTACAAAGAAGGAGAAACAGGGACTCTTCTGTGCCAGAATGGACCCGTTGCAAAATACATTTACTTTCAAAATGGACAAATTATATTCGCCGCTTCAAATGCACTTGAAGACAAGTTTACACAGATCCTCCTTGAAGAGGGAAAAATCAAAGAAGAGCAACTTGATATGGCGATGGAGAAAAAGGGGAATAAGACTATCGCAAAGGCTCTTACCGAGTTGGGCTTTATTTCGTCTTCCGAACTGATTGAATCCCTTCTTAAGCAGGTTGAGAGAATTGTATTTTCAATTTTGAATTGGGAAAATGGAACTGCAAGTTTTAAGCCCGAATCTTTGCCTCAGGGAGTTGCAAAACTGCCCATACAGACACAAAGATTTATTCTTGATCTGGCAAAGAAAATAGAGAATAGACATTTTGCGATGCAGGTGATTGGTGGAATTGATAAGGTGATGGTGATTCATAAGGCAGAAAAAGATGTCGTTCTCTCCCTTCCATTAAGTCAGGATGAACTTGAAATAGCAAGGCTTTGTGATGGAGAAAGAAGCATCGAGCAGATTTCATCTTTATGCAATAAAGATGCGTTCACCGTATCAAAGTTCTTCATTGGACTTCAGTACCTTGGACTTATTAGACAGAAGAAAGCCGTTACGAGCCTTGAAGAAGATAGCAAAAAAGAGGAAGTTAAAGAAGAAGACAAGAAGATAGACCTTTCTTTTTTAGAGCAGGCAATCCCAACAACACTCCTTGAAGAGCAGGTAGAAATTCAAACTGCGCCTAAGATGGAAGAAAATAAAGTTGACAAAACTCCTTTTGAAACACTTTTGCCAAAGCAGGAAACCCCATTTACTCCTGCATTAGTTGAGCAACAACCTGTTAAAGAGGAAAAAGAAGAGTTTTCAAAGATCACTCCTTCAAATGAAGAAGAAAAGTCTGAAAAAAAGAGGGACTCATTTATTCAGGAGCCTTTATTCCAACCTTCTTTTCTTAATTTAGAAGAGGATAAACAGGTCAAAAAAGATGTAGGAAAAAAGCCTCAGGTTCTTTTGCCTCCTCCAAATCCAATGCCAAAGAAAAAAAGCAAATTGATAAAGTTTGTTCTAATTCCCTTTATTACACTTGTTATTATAGTTGGGGTAATAGTTTCAATTTATTTTTTCTTATTAAGAGAAGAATCAACTACTTCAACACCTCCACCGCCAAAGTCTCTTCCCAAAAATACCTACACTGCTGAAAAAGAAGTGGCAAAGAAAGAGCAACCCGCAGTTCCAATCGCTTCAACTTCGCCGACTAATCTTCCTAAAGTAGAAGCAAAAACTGAAGTTCAAAAACCCGCAACAGTTGAGCCAAAACAAGCCTTCCAGGATGTGAAAAAAGAAAATGTAGTTGCAGAGAAAGTTGAAAAAGAGATTAAGAAAGAAGAACCTCCAAAATCATCTCAACAACCACCCGAAAAAATAGTTTCGTCATCCCTTGATCCATACTCAAGTCTTTCAAAGGGTGATTATAAAGATGCAGCAAAGCAGTTTAAATCTATTTACTCGACAAAAACTGGCGGTTTTACCATTGCTCTAATGATTGCTTGTGAACAGGATTCAATAACAAAGGCACTTGCTGAACTTAAATCTCCAGATAAGTTAATAATCTTCCCATACAATTTTAAGGGAAGGGATTGCTTTAGAGTCTTATACGGTTATTACAATTCAAAGGAGGAGGCTCAAAAAGAGTTTTCAACTTTGCCACCCGACCTTCAGGCAAGCGGAGCAAAGGTGATTCCCTTTGAAAAAATGAAACCCTAAGATGAGATATTATATAGATGGAAACAATTTAGCCCTTTTCATCTTTGGCAAAGATGAAAAAACTGATGTTAGAACAAAACTATTAAACTATCTTTTGAGATTTAAATTTCCTAAATTGACAACGGTCGTTTTTGATGGTTTTGAAGCAATCAATGAAACAAGAAGTGGTTCTCTTAATATTCTCTTTTCAAAAAACAGAAGTGCAGATCAGGTAATTATTGAGAGAATAAAAAAGGAAGATGTTGTCGTAACAAACGATAGGGACTTACAAACAAAATGCAAATTAAAGGGTGGTAAAACTATTTCTCTTAATGATTTTCTTATGGGTTTGAAGCCAAAGGTTGGAGAATCTGAAAAACCTTTATCAACTTCAGATATTGATAAATGGATGAAGATATTTTCTGAAAACAAGAAGACCGAGTAG
>DHFQ01000164.1:1062-8055 GCA_002402325.1 Candidatus Aminicenantes bacterium UBA4820 | reverse complement strand
TGGACACAAAATGGCGGTGAAGTTTTAATAGTTGAGGCTCGTCTTATGCCAGGAAAGGGACAACTTGAATTGACAGGACAGATGGGTGATGTGATGAGAGAGTCCGCTAAAGCAGCACTTTCCTACTTGAGAAGTAACAGCAAAAAGGTGGGGCTGTCTGAAAGTAATTTAAAAATTCAGGATATTCACATACACATTCCTGAAGGTGCAATACCAAAGGATGGGCCATCGGCGGGAATTACGATGGCTGTTGCTCTTGCTTCAGCCTTTACAAAAATCAAAATTCGTCATATAATAGCAATGACTGGAGAACTTACCTTAAGAGGAAAGGTTCTTCCGGTTGGTGGAATAAAGGAGAAAATCCTTGCCGCCAAACAAGTTGGTATCAACAATGTCATTCTTCCAAAGGATAATGAAAGAGATTTAGATGAGATACCAGAGAATTTAAAGGAAGGAATGAACTTTTACTTTGTTGAAAATCTTGAAGAGGTTTTCAAAATTGCCCTTGTGGAAGACCCATTTGTGTTGAGACCCACCCCTTCCCTTGAAAAGGGCGACCTGAAACCTGCAGAAAAAGTTTTTTAAAAACTTTTATAAGTAGAAACCAAAATTTTTGAAAGAGGTGAATATGTCAGCAGAAAATCTTGATTTAGCAAAACTTCACGAACTGAACCCACAACAACTCTTAAAACTCGCAAGAGAATTTAAGATTGAGGGGCTTACAAACCTAAAAAGACAGGAAATCATTTTCCAGATTCTAAAGAGTCAGGCTGAGGCAAATGGATTTATATTTGCTGAAGGTGTACTTGAAGTTCTTCCCGATGGATTCGGCTTTTTGAGGGCTCCGGATTACAATTATCTTGCAGGTCCCGATGATATCTATGTAAGTCCTTCCCAGATAAAAAGGTTCGGATTGAGGACAGGAGATACCGTTTCGGGACAGGTTCGCCCACCAAAAGATGGAGAGAAATATTTTGCTCTAATAAAAGTTGATGCAATCAATTTCGAGCCCCCATCTGCAGCAAAAGATAGAATGTGGTTTGATACTCTGACACCAATTTATCCAAATAGAAGAATTGCATTAGAAACTAACAGGGAGGAGTTGAGCGGGAGAGTTCTTGATCTAATCACTCCTATGGGTTTTGGTCAAAGAGGCTTGATCGTTGCCCCGCCAAGAACAGGAAAAACAATGCTTTTGCAGGCAATTGCACACGCCATAACAGCAAATCATCCTGACTCCTACTTGTTAGTGTTACTCATTGATGAAAGGCCTGAAGAGGTTACCGATATGCAGAGGTCTGTAAAGGGAGAGGTGCAGGCGTCAACATTTGATGAACCGCCAACGAGGCATGTTCAGGTTGCAGAGATGGTTATGGAAAAGGCAAAAAGACTTGTTGAGATGAAAAGGGATGTGATAATCTTGCTTGATTCAATAACGAGGATGGCGAGGGCTTACAACACCGTTACTCCTCCATCAGGAAGGGTTCTTTCAGGTGGACTTGATGCAAATGCTTTGCAAAAGCCAAAGAGATTTTTTGGAGCAGCGAGAAATATTGAAGAGGGTGGATCACTTACAATAGTTGCCACTGCCCTTGTTGATACAGGTTCAAGGATGGATGATGTCATTTTTGAAGAGTTCAAAGGAACGGGAAATATGGAAATTCACCTTGATAGAAAATTGGTTGATAAGAGGGTCTTCCCGGCAATCGACATCAATAAATCGGGAACCAGAAAAGAGGAGTTGCTTACAAGCCAGTTTGAACTCAACCGTATGTGGATTTTAAGAAAGATTTTAAATCCTCTTTCAACAGTTGAGGCGATGGAACTGCTTTTGAGCAAACTTCAGGAATATGATGTCAACGACCAATTTTTAAAGGGTCTGTCGGGCGGATAATAGTTTATAGTTTGTGTCATAAACTTTCCTTTTATTGATTTACTTTATCTTTTTTATCCCGGGGTCTATGTAAATCTTTTTGGCAGGTGTATCTTTAATTTCCTTATGGCGGGGATTGAGGATCGTTTGTTTTACTCAGGATTCCACCACCACGACTGACGGCTAACTTCCCTGATAAATTCACATCCACTTTAAGGAAAGGTTTTAGAGGATAAAACCAGAGATTTTTTTCTTACTCTTTTCCTCCGCCAAGTGATTTATATAAGGTTATTCGGTTTGCTATCTTTAGAAGGTTGATTGCGATTTCCTGTTGTCTTGAAGCGTAAAGAGATTTTTCAGCATCAAGGACTGAAAGGTAATTGTCAACCCCACTTTCATATCTAATATTTGAAAGGCGGTAGGTCTCTTCTGAGGCAGAAACAAGTTTTGTTATTGAATCGATCTGCTCTTCAATTTGATCTTTCTGATAGAGTCCATCGGATACTTCTTTAAATGCAGTCTGAATTGCCTTCTCGTATTGCGCAACGGCTATTTTCTTATCAACTTTTGAGGCTTTGAGCCTGTTCCACCTTGAACCAAAATCAAAAATTGGAATGCTCACCTGCGAAGAGAAGACCCACTGCTCGCTTTTTGAATCAAAAAGCCCGCTTAAGTCTGAACTTGCAGAACCAAAACTTGAAGTTATCCCGATAAAAGGAAAGAAGGAAGCCCTCGCAGCACCAATATCAGCATTCGCAGCCTTTAAGTTGTTTTCAGCAGAAAGAATATCTGGACGATCTAAAAGAACTGTTGATGATAATTGAGGAGGAATTTCATCGGGAAGTTGAAGTGAAGACAGGTCTTTTGGTAAAAGTTCTTCTGGAACAGTTTTTCCAGCAATGAGGTTCAAGGCTGAAAGGTCTTGCTCAACTATTGTCTTTAATCTCAAATACTCAGTCCGTGAAAGTTCATAAGCATACCTTGCCTGATTTAAAGCAATTTCAGAGGCAAGACCATTTTCATACCTTTGACTAATCAAATCAAGAGATTGCTTCCTCGTATTAAGTGTAGATTCTGAAAGAGTTAGGTTTTCTCTATCTCCTGCAAGTGCATAATACGAAAGTGCAGTTCCGGAGATGATTGAGATTCTTGCGCTTTTGTATCCTTCAACCGAAGAAAAATATCTCATCAATGCAGATTTCTTTAGACTCCTCAACCTTCCAAAAAAGTCAACTTCCCAGTTTGAAGTTCCAACTCCGCCCGTGTATAACTCTTCAATATAGGTTTTTGGTGCTCCACTTACTGCTGGAGGAATACTCTCTTTGAAGGAAGTTCCCACACCATTTATAGATGGAAAGAGTTGAGCCCTTTGAACCCTGTAAAGAGACTGTAGTTTGTCAGCATTCAAAGAGGCTATTTCTAAATCCCTGTTATTTTCAAGGGCGAGGTTTATAACTTTTCTTAACTTCTCATCTTTAAAGAAGTCCTCCCACTTGATTTCTGGAACATATTTTGTTTCCGTTCCTTCCTTTGAATAAGGGAATTGAGCAGGAACCGGCGCCGCTGGTCTTTGATATTTTGGAGCAAGACACCCAAAAAGTAAAATTATCAAAATCAAAAGACAATAAAGTTTCTTATTCATTTGGCTTTTCCTCATCAACAACTTCCTCAGCTTTCTTTCCAATGAACAGTTTATGAACTATTACAAAGAAAAGAGGAATAAAATAAATTCCGATGAATGTCGCAGTCAGCATTCCCCCAACGACACCTGTCCCGATTGCCCTCATTGCTCCTGCTCCTGCACCATTTGCTACGAAGAGCGGCAAGGTTCCCATAATAAAAGCAACGGAGGTCATTATTATAGGCCTTAACCTCAACCTTGAAGCCTCAAGAGTCGCTTCTATCAAAGGTTTTCCATCCTTTTCCATTGCCTCTTTTGCAAATTGAATGATCAAAATTGCGTTTTTCGCAGTCAGTCCTGACACTGTCAAAATTCCAATTTGAAAGTAAATATCATTTGAATAATTTCTAAGATATGTTGTCAGGACAGAGCCAAAGACCCCCACTGGAAGAATGACAAGAACTGCGATTGGAATTGACCAACTTTCATAAAGGGCAGCAAGACACAAAAAGATGACAAGAATTGAAAATGTGTATAAAAGACCTGTCATACTTCCTGTCTGCTTTTCCTGATATGATAACCCTGTCCATTCAAAACCGATTCCCTGCGGAAGTTTTGCAGCGAGTTTTTCCATAGTTTTCATAGCATCGCCGCTACTTTTTCCTTCTGCAGCTTCTCCAAGAACATTGAAAGAGGGAAAAGAGTTGTATCTTTGCATATTTGGTGAACCATAAGTCCAATAACCCTTTGTAAAAGAGGTAAAAGGAACCATTTCGCCATTTTTTGAATGGACATACCATTTGCCAATATCTTCTGGAACCATTCTTGAACCTGCAACTCCCTGAACATAAACTTTTTTGACTCTACCTTTTTCTACGAAGTTGTTGACATAATCACTTCCCCACGCCGTAACAATCGTGTCGTGCACTTCTGATATATCAATGCCGAGGGCACCAACCTTTTCTTCATCAATATCAAGTTTATATTCGGGTTGATCAAACAATCCGTTAGGGCGAACATAGGCTAATGTGTCTTCCTTTGAAGCCATAGCAAGAAGCTGACCCAATGATGCCATCAGTTTATCGTGTCCCAAACCTCCTCTATCCTGAAGTTCAAAGTCAAAACCTTTGGAAGTGCCAAGTTCTAATATCGCTGGAGGGGCAAAGACAAATACTCTTCCATCTCTTATTGTTGATAGTTTTCTCATAGCCCTTGGGACAATGGCATCCACTTTTTGACTATCTTTTTTTCTCAAATCCCAATCTTTTAATTTGATAAATGCCATTCCATTGTTTTGTCCAACTCCAGAAACGCTAAATCCTGCGAGATATTGGATAGATTCAACGCTATCCTTCTCATTCTCATGAAAGTAGGAAGCAACCTCTTCAAGAACTTTAATTGTTCTATCAATTGTTGCACCTGGTGGAAGACTAACTTGACACATAAGGGCACCCTGGTCTTCATCAGGAAGGTATGAAGTCGGAAGTGCAACAAAGATAATTACCGTAACAATGACAATAACCAGATAACTTAGTGTGTATCTTTTTTTATGTTTTAAAATCCTTTCAACAACCTGCCTGTACACTCCTCTTATTTTATAGAAATATTCATTAAACCAGTTGACGAAATGGTACAACCTTGCACGAAATCCTTTTGCAGATTCATCGTAATGTTTAATCGGCTTTAACATATAGGCACACAAAACAGGTGAAAGAATCAAAGCGACTACAACTGAAAGAAGCATTGAAGATATTATTGTTACTGAAAATTGCCTGTATATAATTCCTGTTGAACCACCAAAAAAAGCCATTGGACCAAAAACAGCTGAAAGAACAAGCCCTATTCCTATCAATGCACCTGTAATCTGTTTCATTGATTTTGCGGCTGCCTCTTTTGGTGATAATCCTTCATCGTGCATAATCCTTTCAACATTTTCAACGACGACGATTGCATCGTCAACGAGTAATCCAATTGAAAGAATTAAGGCAAACATCGTAAGCATATTTATTGAATAACCCATCAACCCGAGTACACCAAATGTTCCTAATAAAACAACAGGAACCGCTATTGTAGGAACAAATGTCGCCCTGAAACTTCCAAGAAAAAGGAACATAACGATGAAGACAAGGATTATCGCTTCAATGAGGGTTTTGACAACTTCTCTCATCGCAACGCTGATAAAAGGAGTGGTGTCAAATGGATAGATTACCTTCATTCCTTTTGGGAAATATCTTGAAAGTTCGACCATTTTACTCTTTATTCTATTTGCTGTATCAAGTGCATTTGCTCCGCTTGCAAGTCTGATCAATAGCCCCGCTGATGGATTTCCGTTGTATGTTATATCTATGTCGTAGTTTTCTGTTCCGAGTTCAATATCTGATACATCCCTGACCCTTATGATGGAGCCATCAGTGTTAATTCTTAAAGGTATGTTTCCAAACTCTTCTGGAGTTTTTAATAAATCCTTAACATTTACTGTTACATTGAGTTGCTGGCCTTCAATGACAGGGTTTGAGCCTAACTGTCCTGCGGAGACCTGAACATTGTATTTTGCTATCGCAGATTTCACATCCATAGGCGTAAGACGGTAATCAACCAATTTGTCAGGATGAAGCCAGATTCTCATTGCATATTGACCACCCAGAGCCATTGCTTCTCCAACCCCTTCAACCCTTGAAATAACGGGTTGAATATTTGTATTAAGGTAGTCTGATAAGTCATATCTTGTTACCCCTGGTTCATCAGAATAAAGACCAACCATCATCAACATATTTATTGTCGATTTCATAACAGTCAATCCCATTTTCTGAACATTATCAGGCAGGAGTGGCTTTGCGAGTTCAAGTTTATTCTGAACCTTTGACCATGCAACATCAGGGTCCGTCCCGGGTAAAAATGTTAATGTTATTTCAGCAGTCCCAGAAGAGTCACTTGTTGAAGAAAAATAGAGGAGGTTGTCAATCCCCGTCATTTTCTCTTCTATGATTTGAGTAACTGTATTTTCAGTTGTCCTTGCTGATGCACCCGGGTTTGTCGCCCGTACGCTTATTGATGGTGGTGCTATTGAAGGATATTGAGATATTGGCAAATTTAAAATTGCAAGAAGTCCAACGAGCATTATAAGAATTGCGATAACCCACGCAAAAACAGGTCTTTCTAAGAAAAAATTAGACATTTATTTCTCCTTTTTTTCTTCAAAAGGAACAGGTTTGACCTCTATTCCATCCTTAGCGCGGTCCAAACCCTCAACTACCACCTTTTCGTTTTCATTTACACCGCCCGTAACAAGCCAGTTGTTTCCTATTGTCCTGTCAACTGAAATGAATTTCTGCTCTACTTTATTTTCAGCATTGATAGCCATAATGTAAGGCGCACCTTTTGGGTCTCTCGTAACTCCCCTTTGAGGAACGAGAAGTGCGTTACCAACTTTGCCCTCTTCAATCTTAATTCTTACAAACATTCCGGGAAGCAATATTTTATCTTTGTTTTCAAAGACAGA
>DHFQ01000164.1:0-947 GCA_002402325.1 Candidatus Aminicenantes bacterium UBA4820 | reverse complement strand
GCATCCACATAAACTTTTTTTATATCCTGAATAGTTGTCAAAGGATACGGCTGTCCCTGAGTAACAAGAGCGCCAACTGTAACATTTGACTTTCCTATTCTTCCACTTATTGGTGCTGTAACCGTGGCATATTTTAGATTTATTTCTGCCGATGTTAAACCAGCCTTATAAAATTCAATTTCCGCTTCTGATTGTTTATATACCGATTCTGCGTCATCAAATTCCTGCTGTGAAATTGCTTTTGTTTGTATCAGTTCCCTGTACCTTTCATAGCGATTTTTTGCTGAAAGGATATTTGCCTCTGCCCTCAAAAGAGCAGCCTTTGCATTATCATAAGCAGCCTGAAAAGGAGCAGGATCTATCAAATAAAGATGCTGTCCTTCTCTTACATCATCACCCTCTTCAAAGTATCTTTTTTGAATTATTCCGCTCACCTGCGGACGAACTTCAGCGACAAGAAAAGCATTAACCCTTGCAGGAAGTTCAGAGTAAAGAGTAACTTTTTGAGGCTTTATTTCAACAAAGGCAACTTCGGGAGGCGGAGGTGCACCTTTTGATTTTTGCTTACACGCCAAAAAAAGTGTTAGAAGAATTAATAAACAAACCAATAAGATAATGAATCTGACCTTTTTTCCATTCATTTAAGCACATCTCCTTTTTTCTATTCTAACCAAAGACTTCCAGCACGCTTCAGCGCCCTGCTTTATCAAATCATCATTAAGTTTTGTAAATCCTAAAAGATGGTCTCTTGAGAGAAAATAGATTGGTCCAAAAACCAGAGCACAAAGAAGTGTCATAGGCATCTCTTTAATTTCCTTTTTCTTAATTCCATCTTCCATAACTGAAACAAAAATACTTGGTTCATTATTTCCAATTCCAACAATTCTATCTTTTCTAAGGGAAATACCGTAGGGGGAATTGTGAAACTGTTCAAGGTATGCAAAGTA
>DHFQ01000094.1 GCA_002402325.1 Candidatus Aminicenantes bacterium UBA4820 | reverse complement strand
GTTTCAAACTCTTTATTACAATTCCTCATCAAAGGAACTATCTTGAATCTTTGAATTTGTGTAGATGTTTCAACTTCACCCTATTTTGGTGAAATTTTTAACACTTTTCCACTTGAGTAAGCTTTAAATTCAGGTGCATACATTGACTCCATAGTTGCCGGGGCAACCTTGAAAACTCCCTCGTTTGCAACCCTTAAACGATATCTTAATTTGAATTCGCCTTTTTTTATATTTTCAATGAAGAAATCCTCCTTTGAATCTCTTACCATTTCGTAGAAATAAATGCCAGTAGAAAAAAGCCATCCTGAAATTAACTTCTCTGGTTCACATCCTGAAGGTCTTGGAGCAAGGATGTGAATATATTCCGCTTCATTTTTTGATTTAATTTTTAATTCAACTTCAATTTGATCTCCTATATTTAATAAGGTTGAATCGTTTATAATCTCAAGGACAAATTCCTTTCCCTTTTGAACTCTTTTGTAAAAGGTTCTTTCTATCTCAAAGAAATCTCCCTTTGCTTTTAGCGGTAACTCTTCGGTTGAAAAATGCAAAGTTGCCGATGCGAAAGCAAAACCTTTACCCTCTTTTGTCAAATTTATTTTACCCATATCCCTCTTAATTTCTTCCTTTTCAAAAACTAACTGGTTTCTTTTTCCCGTGTAAGATTCTGGTTCATAGATACAGGTTTTAGAGAAATTGTCTCCAACATCTATCTTTATACTCTCTTTGACTGCTATGGCACCTTTTGATTTTAAGTAACTTAAAATGGAATAAAGTGCCTCTGCTGTTGCCTTTGTTGATTTCCAGTGGTTCAATTTTTTATTCAAAAAGAGCCATAAAAGAAGTCCTTCACCCTTTTCGTCTTTCGGGTTAACTTCCATCAACTCTTTTAATGCGAATGCCTGAGTTTCAACTGTGTCGTTGTACCATAGCCATGTCTTGTCTTCAATCATAAAGAATGTTCCCTCATCCTGTTTTGTTATGGCTGAATCAAAAACACTCTCGTGAACAAGGTTACAATCCTTCTCCCTGTTCATTCTTTTTAGTGTCAAGGCAAGTTGAAGTTTTAAATAGGGTGAGTGCTCCTTCCAGTGTTTGAAAGAAAAATCAACCATCTTCTTTCTAAAAGAGTCTGAAAATGAGCCTTTAAAATAAGAATCGTCTTTAAAGTTTGAAAGCGTGTAATTTAAAAATGTAATAAATTCCCATCCGCAATCGTGGCTTATTAGCCATTCAATATCTTCATTTAAGCCCTGGTTTTTAAGAAAAACAAACGCTCTTTTGATTGGTTCATCGGGAACTTCAACTCCAAATTCTTTTGCCTTTGAAAAAGTGTAAAGAATGTAGAGCGTCATATAAGAGGATGGTCTTCCTCCGCTAAACCATGCCCAACCTCCTGATGAATCCTGAGATGCAAGAAGTTTTTTAAGCGAACTATCTTTTACTTTTGAAGAGACTTCAGGATTTAAAACCTGAAGAATTGGATATTCCGTTTTTCCTCCCTTTGCTTCAACAAGAAATGGAGTCTCTTCAAGTGCCATCCTTCTATTCGGGTCATTGTTATAGAATGATTCAAAAAGAGTTTCTCTTTTTGAAAATTCTAAAAAGAGTTTTTGAAGAGATGGGTTATCCTCTATTATTTTGTCAAGAATGCCAACGGTTGCAAATTTGTTGACAAGTTGTTCGTTGCATTCATAAGGGTAATCAATTATGTAAGGCATTGCTTCTATTACGCTATATAGAAGTTGAGCATCTAAGGTTACCACAAGAAGCTCATTCTCTCTTGTTTTGTCTTTTTCGTATAAAAGGTCATCAAGTAAAATTTCCCTTTTTTCATTCTCTTTTAATGCAACAAATTTTGATTCAAATAGGTGGACTCTTGAAGGAAGTATGGGAACTATTCTTCTTTCTCCATCCGTAAACATATTACAAACACCTGCAACTTCAATTTTTATTAAACCTATTTTTTTTGGGACTTTTAATTTGAAATAGGTCGTCTCACTTTGATTTGCTTTGATTGAAATCTCTTTTTGAGACTCATAAGTAAGGAATTGTCCGGTTATATCCTTTTCAGTCTCTTCATCCAATATTTTAAAATAGACCTTCGCCTTTTGGTCTTCCTTGGTTGCATTGTTTGCCATAACCTTTAAAGTTATTTCATCACCTTCTCTTAAAAATCTTGGAAGATAGGGTCTAATCATAAAATCTTTTGAAGATTTACACTCCTTTTTAGAGAATGCCGAAGAAATCCCTTGCTGATGGGCAAATAGCATCAATTTGTATTCTGTGAGTGAATCGGGAGGGACGAATTCAATTGAAACAGTTCCATCGCTTTCAGTCAAAAGATGGGGATAGAAAAAGGCTGTTTCTTGAAAATTCTCTCTCATTTCAACCTTTGGTGTAGTTTCTTTTTCAGGCGGCGCCCCTCCTGATACACCCCCTTCTACACTTGAGTTCGCTGTTTCAGAGCGGTCAGCCTTTTCTTTCATTTCTGATTTTTGCAATGGTGCAGCAGCGGGTGAAGGCACTGCCTCCTCAACTTCACCTTTTAAATTAAGCGATTCCCTTGCAAAAGGAGAATAACTTCTTCTTCCCGGTCCTCCAATTCCATAGCCAGAAAATTGCATCAAATGTGGATCCTCAAAAGTGGGGTATCCAACGTAATTGCGAAAATCCTCCTCATAAAAGAAGAGTTGTTGTCCTAATCCAAGAGAAGTGTTAAAAAAAGGAGGAGTGAAACTTCGCGGGAAAAAGTTTGTAAAAGAGGGAAAATTATGAGGAGTAAATAAGTCAAGGCTTTTATCATACATTGAGGCAAGTAGTTCTACGCTCTCCTTTGAGACAGGTTTCCCATCTGGGTCATCTATCTTAACTTTCCACACCTCTTTTACATTTGGAGTAATTTTTTCTCTAAACTTCTCATAAGATATTTTAAGTAACCTGTTTGAGTATGGGACTTTTGCAGAGGCTAACGATCTGAAAAGGCAGTAGTCCTTCACAAAAAAACTTTGAAAAGAGATTCCTCCTCTTAATTCTTCGCCTATTGGAATTTCAATGAAAAAGACTCTATTGGTAGAAAAATCCTTTTCAAGAAATATGCCTCTCTTGCTAAAAACTTTGATTAAATTTCTGTTTCCATCATAACCGCAATAGACAAGAATTTTAGCCTTCTCTCCAACTTCGTATTCATCTTTATCTGAAATTAAAATTTGAGGAAGATTAAGTTTGTCTTGAGAGGAAGCGACTATAAAATTGTTAAAATCCTTTGAAACTTCACCATCTTTATCTGAAGCCTCAATGTTGATTCTATAAGCCCCTGAAGAGAGGTTGCTTATTTCAAGACTTGCCTTTCCCTCCTCATCAAAATTTATATTTCCATTTTTTATTTCTTTATCTTCAAAAAGTTGAGACAAAATGATTTTATAATCGGGCGGATTCTCCCACCTCGGGATAATTTTATCTCCCTCTTTTAAATATTTTGAATCTTTCTTTTGATATTTAAAATCTTCTGGATTTGTTGTTTTTTCAGGCAAAATGAGCGAATAAATTTTGTAGGTTGCACTTCCCTTTTCTTCTTTTCCATTTAAGTCGGTCAATTTCAGTTCAAACTGACACTTTTCATCAGGGGTGTAGAAATTCTTTTTTGATAGAATGGATGGTAAGACAGAAACAAATCCCACATTGAAACTCTTTTCATCGCTTCTTGTCTCTCCGCCTTCATCAGTAACCGTTACCGACAATTTATAGGTGTAGTAAATGCTTTTTTCATCTTTTAATCGCTCGTCTGCCTTTGGGGTAAATTTTATTTCAAAAGTCCCGTCGTCATTTAAAACTTTTTCTCCGCTTACAACCATTTCTGGCTTTATAGTTCCATAAAAATAGTAGAACCACCACGGGAAACGAGGTCTTCTTTCAACAGTGTATCTTACCTTTCCAGAATTTAAAGCCATTCCAAAATAGTATTTTGCCTCACCATTTATTGTAACCTCTTTATTCAATTTCATTTGTCCTGAAGGCTCTTTTATCTCAACCTCAAAGGTGGGTCTTTTGTACTCCTCAACTCTTACAGATGTTGACGAACCAAAACTTGTCTGAATTCTCCACAAGCCAAGTGGTCTTCCTTCTGGGATTGTAAATTCATAAGATGCACTACCAAATTTATTTGTTGTAAGATTACACTTTCCAACATTTTCATAGTTCAAATCTATAAGGTTCACTTCTATTGAACTATTAGCAAGGAGTTTGAAAGGACCTTCCGTTTGTGAGTTCGAAAATGCGATGACTTTAAATAAAATCTTTTGTCCGACTCTGTAAATACTTCTATCTGTAAAAATGAGACAATCTTCATTCTTTATTTGTGAATAATCGTAAGGTCTGTCAATTTGGATAAAAGTTCTATCTTCTCCTTTATTGGCAAAAAGATAAAGATAGTAATTTGTTGTCAATCTTGAAAAATCAACTTTAAGCATTCCATCTTTATCACTTTTGCCACTCAAAGAAATCTGAGGCGGTTTTCCCCATTCTGTGCTGATTAAAGAGACATCAACATCCGCAAGAGGTTTTGAATTTGAACCAGTAACGAAATTATAAGTTACTTCCTGCCCCTTTTTATTTTTCTCTGGAATTATAGCAATGTCTGTAATGGTCAAGAGAGTTCCCACGATTTTGTTTCCTTTTTCAGAAAAGGAGTTCTTGTAAGAGGAAACGCAAACATAACTTCCCTTCTTTAAATCATCAGGAAGTTTGAAATAGGTATAGTGGTAGTTGTAATCTTTTGTATCTTCAAGAGGTATTTCTAATTCTTTTTCAACTTTTGTCTCTTTAACTATTTTGAAAAGATCATTCCATCCTGGAATTTCATTGAATTTGTAAATCAGTTCCTTTATATCAACGGGAACAAGTTTTAAATAAAGTTTTGTCAAATTTTTATGAGAAATTCTTATTGAAGGCATTCCTCCAATATCGCTTCTCATATTCTCTATGTTAAAATCGGGTTGTTTAATTTCATTTATGATGGCAAGGCACTTTTGTCCTCCAGGGGATGCTGGAAACTTTTTATAACCTTTCTCTGCAAACTCTTTTGCCCTTATGTTGCACTCCTCATCCCCAAGCGATTTTTCAAAATCTGCAACCTGTGCCATCCCTGTTGAATACCATTTTTTATCTTCAAAATCATTAAGAGTTTTTATAAGTTCATCAATCACAACTCTTTTGTCTTCTTTGTTGCTTATGTTGTTAAATATTGCTTCAGACCTTCTTAAATGAAATTCAAGACCTGTTTCCTTTTTTCCTTTTCTTAGGGATTCCTTTTCTTCATAAGAAAGGATTGAAGATAGAAGTAAAAGTGGATGGGTTTCTTTGTCCTTTAAGTAGTTTTCAAGATTGATTGAAAGAGTATCTCTATCAAGAAGAGTTTGAATTGGAATTGTGTAAACTGATGTTGACTCATAGGGAGTCCAGTTGTAGGTAGATGAAAGAAGGGATGATGTTGATACCGTTAAAAAGTCTCTCAAATTTTCAAGAACCTCTTCTGGATAAGAACCTTTGTCAATAAAATCGGGAACTCCATTTAATGGGATATTTTCAAGTTTTTCTCTCTCATTAAAAACGCTCAAATAATCTTCTTTAATTTTTTGATAAAGTTCCTCTTTTGTGTACTTATCAAAATCAAATTCATCCTTTTCTGAAACCTTTTCTCTTTTTGAAATTTCGTAAAGATAGCCCTGAAGATAGTTTGATAAAGCGTTAGCCTCATAAAGAGTAAGAATTGCCTTTGCAACAGGATGGTCAGGCATTTTTGCTCTGGCAAAATCCTTTAATGCGGTTTCATAAGCGTGAAGCGCTGATTTTAGTTTAAACTCCTCTATAAGATAAAAAGTGTAATTTGCAAGATCGCCTTTTTTTTCTGCCTCCTCTTTTAATGTTGTTGCTTTGCTCAAGGCTTCGCTATATTTCTGCTCATCTTCAAGTTTTTTTAAATCTCGATCCATTATCTCTTTAAAACTTTTTTCAAAGGGATTGTCATAAGAACCGAGCGATTTAAAAGAAGCGGTTAAAAGGATAATTAAAAAAAATAGAGGAATAAGGCCAAAGGCAAAAACTATCAAACCCACAGTGCTATTTTTCATAAATACCTCCGCATCTATTCTTTCAGAAAAAAAGATAAAATTCAAATGAAACTATTTAAAAAACCCAAAATCCGATATTGCGCTATGCGCTTCCAACCAGAACACGACAGTAATCAGAGTTTAGAACCAAGACAACGAATCACCTGCAAAGTGAAAAATAAAGGGATGGTAGGGAACATAGACTTAGGTGGGTAAGATGCGA
>DHFQ01000001.1 GCA_002402325.1 Candidatus Aminicenantes bacterium UBA4820 | reverse complement strand
CGACCGGCTAATGAGTGACCCCATAAGAAAGATAGTTTTTAAATAAAGACTTTCAGGAAAATTGAGCAAGGCGGGATGGTCAAAGGATTGGATGCCGTAAAACAAAAGTTTTGCATCTCTCTTGCTTCTTATTGCCGATTGCCTTAATGATTCAAAAAAAATTTCAAGGGAAATGTGATAGGAGCAGGATGATGCAATAAGGATTCCCTTCTCTTTTAAAAGTTTAAAACACATTGAGTTCAGGTTTGTGTATCCTTTTATCGCTTCGTTTATCATCTTTGAAGACTTTGCAAAGGATGGCGGGTCTGAAAAGATAAAATCAAATCTCTCTTTTGAAAGGTCTTTTAAAACATCAAAAACATCACCTTTTATAAATACTCCATTTTTTAAGTTATTTCTTTTTGCGCTCTCTTTTGCAATTTCAATTGCATATTCTGAAGAATCAACAAAAATTGTCTCCTTTGCACCTTTTTGTAATGAATAAAGCCCTGAACTTCCAAAGTAGGAAAAAAGGTCAAGAACTCTCTTCCCTTTAAAATCAAAGTGATCAAGTAATCTAATGTTTTCCCTCTGATCAAGAAATAGCCCTGTTTTTTGACACTTTAAACCATCAAACTCAAAATCAATCCCTGAGAATTTTGTCCTGATTGTGGAGTTTTCTCCGTAGACAACCATTTTTTCTTTTTTCAACCCCTCAAGGTCTCTTACAGAGGGATCATTTCTCAAAATTATTGATTCTGGATTAAATATTCTCTTTATTGAATCCACAATTTCTTCTTTTAGCCTCTCCATCCCTGCTGTCAAAATTTGAATTGTTATGACATCACCGTAGTAATCAACGATTAGCCCGGGAAGGTTATCACATTCACCAAAAACTACTCTTTTTGCCTCATTTTTCCCATAGATTGAATCCCTGACCTCTTTTGCTTTCAAAATCCTTTGATAAATAAACTCCTTTTCAAGGAATTTTTCAGATGAGAGTTTTCTAAAGGCAATCAGCGTATGAGGGTTGAAATAACCTATCGCAAGAAACTCTCCTTTAAAGTCGTAAAGAGAAACAAAAGAGCCGCTCTCTATTTTAGGAATTTCCTTTAGTTCATTTGAAAATACCCACGGATGGTTATTTTTAAACCTTCTTCCTTCACCTTTTTTAAGAAAAAGCGATGGAAGGGTTTTTCCCTCAATCAACACTCAATTTTCCTCATTATTGAATCAACTATCATCAAAAATGCGCTATTCTGCACAGGGTCATCTTTGTTTATAACAGCAAGACATGAGCCTTGCGGAAACTCTTTGTGTAAATGTTCCGAATCTCTCGCACTTGCAATTATTATTCTGTTTTTATCGACGCCTTTGTTTGTTGCATAGTAAAGAAACTTTTTTCCATCAAGTAAGGGCATTTCGTAGTCAACAAGTAGAAGGGAAATATCTGAGGAAAGGTGTGGAAGTGCGGAGAAGGGGTTTGTAAAAATTTCTATTATTGCCTTGCCTGGATAGTTTGAGGCAAAAAAATCTGCCCACTTTATACAAAAGGGTTTGTAATCATCAACAATCATTATCCTTGACATTGCCCCTTCCTTTCAAGTTGTAATTATACCATAAATGAACAAACTTTAAAAGCAAAATTGATTTATCAAAATCAATTCAAAATTGATTCGTTGCTTATAACAAATACCATTTAAAAACTGCTAACATAAAATTACAACCCAATATTCCAAATAATTATTTTGACTTCTACTAAATATAGCATAAGAGTAAACTTCTTACTAAAGATTTTAATTCCTTTCTTTTTCTTTTTTTTAGTTGATTTCCTGAATGACAAATTTTTGCCTATTGATTAAATTCAAGATAAATATTAGAATTTCTAATTTGAAAGGTTATTTAACTTTTGGATGGATTTTTAGAAGTAGAACTTGATGAAAGGGCAAACCGCTTAATTGAGGAGAGAAATCTCTCTCCTCTTGAGGCGAAACTTATATCGTGCCTTCTTCATCCAACCCTTGAAAAGGTTTTCTTTGAGGAAAGTGAATTGATTTTTCCTGAAGAGGGTGATTTACCCAATCTTAAAGAAGTATCTACTTTTCTTGCAGAATCAATAAAAAACGGGAAAAAAATAATGATTCACGGCGATTATGACACCGATGGAATAATGGGAACAACAATTCTTTACAGTGGACTTAAGTATCTAAAAGGAAATGTTACATCCTTTATTCCCTCAAGGATTGATGACGGCTACGGCCTTTCAGAAAGAAGTGTTGAAGAGGCAAAGAAAACAAATGCAGATGTGGTTTTGACAGTCGACTGCGGTACAAACTCAAGCGAAATTGGTGAGGAATTAAAAAAGAATGGAATTGACCTTGTTGTAACAGACCATCACATTCCTGAATTTGAAAACAAAGATTGGGATTTGATAGTTAATCCCCATTTTGGAAATAACGATGAATATAAGAGTTTTTGCGGAGCAACAGTTGGATATGTCGTTTTAAGGCAGGTGGCAAAATATTTAGGTGAAGACCTTAAAGAAGAACCTTTTTTGAGGTTATGCGGGATCGCTACAATTTCAGATGTTGTGCCAATAACCCCATTTAACTATCTGCTATGCAAAAAATCTTTTCAAGACATTTACAAATCACCAAGTTATGGGTTAAAACTGCTTTTAAACAAATGCCCAAAACCGCCATTCAGGAGTTACCACATTGCCTACTGTCTTTCCCCAAGGCTTAACTCCGCCGGAAGAATTTTTGATGCTTCTCTGGTTTTAGAAATTCTTCTTGAAAAAGAAAAGGCAAAGGCGGAAGAACTTGTCAAATCTCTTGAAGAGATAAACGAGCGAAGAAAGATGATGCAAAATATGATGGCTGAGGAGATAGAAAGCCATTTTATGGATGAAGATTGCCCGTTTATTTTCTTTGCCTCAGATAGGTTTCATTCAGGGCTTATTGGTCCAGTAGCATCAAGGTTATCTTATGAAAAGAATAAAACCGTTATTTTAATCGCAGTTGATGGAGAGAATGCCATTGGCTCCGCTCGTTCGACTCTTGATGTTGATATTACATCACTGTTAAGGGATTCCGATGGCATTTTCACAAGAATTGGAGGACATGAAAGGGCTTCAGGATTTAGTTTGAAAAAGAGAAAAATTGGAGAATTGAGAGATTACCTTGAAAGTAAGTTTAAAAATTATATTAAAGCAGAAAAGCGACAGAAGAGATATATTACACTTAAAGGCAATGAAATAAGGACAGTATGGGAGGTGCTTGGTAAAATAGACCCGATTGACCATTCCGTTTCACCACTTCTTTTTGCGGTAGAGACAAAAGATATTCCCGAGCCGAAAATTGTATGCGAAAAACATTATTTTTGGTCTATCCCCGATGGAAGAGGTTCAACAATTCCAGCCTTCTATTTTAATGGAATTGAAAAAGTCAAAACTTTGAAAAATGGAAATCTACTTTTAGGCAAACTTGTGCCGGAGAAAGCAAAGCAGAAACCAGATTTCTTTTTTGAGGTTAACGAAATTATCTATTAGAGAAAATTTATGCTATAATTTTTTTATTTTTGATTCTGGAAGGAGTAAAGACAATGAGTAAATGGGTTTATTTTTTTGGAAATGGAAAAGCAGAAGGAACTGGAGAAATGAAGGACCTTCTTGGAGGAAAAGGTGCAGGTTTAGCAGAGATGACCAATCTTGGTATCCCCGTTCCCCCTGGATTTACCATAACAACGGAAGTTTGCACCTACTTTTACAGGAATAATGGCAAATATCCAGATGACCTTGAAAAACAGGTAAAAACGGCGATTGAAGAAGTGGAAAAAATTATGGGAAGAAAGTTTGGCGACCCCCAAAATCCTCTTCTATTCTCCGTAAGATCGGGTGCAAGGGCTTCAATGCCTGGAATGATGGATACAATCCTCAATCTTGGTCTCAATGATAAATGTGCCGAAGGACTGGCAAAAGTTACAAATAATCCAAGATTTGCTTACGATTCTTACAGAAGATTTGTTGCAATGTATGGCGATGTGGTTTTAGGACTAAAACCAAAAAGCAAGAAAGATGATGACCCCTTTGAAGTTATCCTTGAAAAAGTGAAAAAAGAGAAGGGAGTGAAGTATGATACTGAATTGACAGAAGAAGACTTAAAAAAATTGGTAAAATTGTTCAAGGCGGAAATCAAGAATAAACTGAATGTTGAATTTCCAGAAGATCCTTATGAACAACTCTGGGGAGCAATCGGGGCAGTTTTCAATTCCTGGAACAACGAAAGGGCAATAGCCTACAGGCAACTTTACAACATTCCGAGTGATTGGGGAACAGCGGTCAATGTTCAGACAATGGTCTTTGGAAATAAGGGTGAAAATTCAGGAACGGGTGTGGGCTTTACAAGAGATCCCGCGCTTGGAGAAAACCAACTCTACGGTGAATTTTTGATGAATGCTCAGGGAGAAGATGTTGTTGCGGGTGTAAGAACCCCTGAACCAATTTCCAGACTTGCAGAGATAATGGAAGAAGCGTATAAACAACTTATTGATATAAGGAATAAACTTGAAAAACATTTTAGAGATATGCAGGATTTTGAGTTCACAATAGAAGATGGAAAGTTGTGGATGCTCCAGACGAGGACCGGAAAAAGACACCCATTTGCAGCAGCAAAAATGGCGGTTGATATGTTTGAGGAGGGACTGATTGATGAAAAGGAGGCCGTCTTAAGACCTGAAGCGGATGGAATCTCAGCCTTTCTTTCACCAATTTTTGACGCTAAAGCAAAAGATGAAGCAAAGAAAAATGGGAAGGTTATAGCAAAAGGACTCCCCGCTGGACCTGGTGGAGCATCGGGTAGAATAGTTTTCAATGCGGTTGATGCAGAAGAATGGGCAAAAAGAGGGGAAAAGGTAATTCTTGTAAGAAAATTCACCTCTCCTGAAGATATTAAAGGTATGAATGCCGCAGAAGGAATTTTAACAGCCCAGGGAGGAATGACATCGCACGCCGCCCTTGTTGCAAGACAGATGGGAAAAGTTTGCATAGTTGGTTGTAGTGCGCTTGACATTGATTATGAAAAGGGCGAAATGAAGGTAAAAGATGTAGTTTTAAAGGAGGGAGATTTCATCTCAATAGACGGTTTTGCAGGAGAGGTCATCATCGGGCAACTTCCCACAACGCCAAGTGAAACTATGCAGGTTTTAAATAAAGAGATAAACCGAGAGGATGCCCCAACCTATCAAAAGTTTGAAAAGTTAATGGGCTCTGCAGATAAATATAGAAAAATGCAGGTGTGGACAAATGCTGATACTCCTTTACAGGCAAAGACAGCGGTTATGCTTGGTGCAGAAGGAATTGGTTTGTGCAGGACCGAGCATATGTTTTTTGAAGGTGAAAGAATTCACTATGTTAGAAGGATGATTCTTTCAAAGACAGTTGAAGAGAGGAAGGAGGCTTTGAGTTTTCTCTTCCCTATGCAAAAGGAAGACTTCATTGGAATTTTCAAAGCGATGGATGGAAGACCAGTTACAATAAGATTGCTTGATCCACCTTTGCACGAATTTCTCCCCTCAAGAGAGGCGCTTGCACCTGAAGTTTTTGCTGAAAAAGTTGAGCACATCGCAAAGGAACTTTCGACAACGGTTAATGAAATTCTTGCAAGGATTGAATCTTTACACGAAAACAACCCGATGTTGGGACATAGAGGTTGCAGACTCGGTGTAACTTTCCAGGAAATTTATGAGATGCAGATAAGAGCGATAGTAGAAGCCGCCGTAAGCGTAAAAAAACAAAATCTGAAGGTCAAGCCTGAGATTATGATACCAATTGTTGCAACTGAAGAGGAGATGAAGATTTTCTCAGAGTTGACAAAAAGAATCGCCTCTGAAGTTTTCGAAAAAGAAAAAGAAAGTGTAGATTACCTCGTAGGAACAATGATTGAACTTCCGAGGGCGTGTGTCGTTGCAAATAAAATAGCAAACTACGCTGAATTTTTCTCCTTTGGAACAAACGATTTGACTCAAACAACTTACGGTATTTCAAGAGATGATGTGAGAGGATTTTTAGGCTCCTACCTTGATAAAGAAATTTTCCCTTATGACCCATTCCAGAAGATTGATAGAGAAGGAGTGGGAGAATTGATGAAAATGGCTGTGGAGAAAGGTAGAAACACAAGAGAAAATTTGCAGATTGGTATATGTGGAGAACACGGAGGAGAGCCATCGTCTGTTGAATTTTGTTATTCAATAGGGCTCAATTATGTCTCCTGCTCACCTTACAGAGTTCCGGTTGCAAGACTCGCTGCTGCCCAGGCGGCTTTGAAGAAAGAAAAATGATCCTCTTTTAGCCATTAAGGTTGACAGGTAATTCAAGTATTTGTATAATTATTTACCTGAAAGGATTTGAGTATGAAAAAATACATTTTACAAAGCCTGATAATTCTTACGGTTGGAGCTGTGTTAGGTGTTGTCTATAATTTTCTTTCTCCAGCGGGACTTCCCCTATTTGCGGCTCAGGATAAAAGCGTTGCTGGTTTCAAGATGATGACAACAGATGAGATAAAATTATACCTTCAAGAAAAAGGCAATGATATTCTTATTGTTGATGCAAGATCTCCTGAAGAGTATTCGCTTGGTCACATTCCAGGAGCCATAAACATTCCGGATACAGCCTTCGAAGAGCATTTCAATAAACATTTAAACAAGATAAAAAAGGCTCAACTGATAGTTGTTTATTGTTCCGGTGCTTCCTGTGGAAGTTCGGAAGAGGTAGCCTCACAACTCATTAAAAAAGGCATTTCCCCTTCAAAAGTGGCTGTTGATCAGGATGGGCTTCCGGGATGGATAAGGTCAAAAAATCCTATTGAGTTTGGTACCGGCGACAAGAAGTGAATAATAAATACGAAAAAACTCTAAAAGGGATTACTTCGCTCTCCTTTATTGGTTGGGCTTTGTTTGTTGTGCTAACAAAAGAAGAGATAGTGTCAGCGATAGAGTATTTCCTTCCCCTTTCCTTAAAGCAAAGCAAGGGCACTTTCTTTTTCCTTTTTATTGGATTGTTTTTTCTTTTAGGAGTACTTGTCTTTGTTGTTAAGAAGTGGAAAGATTTTTCCTCTTTTGTATTAAGGATAATTCTTGCCTTCACTTTTCTTCTTGCCGCAATACCAAAAATTATAGACCCTGCAGGATTTGCTCTCGATATTTCTCACTACGATATATTTCCAAAGATTATCATCAATGTGATGGCTATAACTGTGCCATGGGTAGAGATGCTTGTAGCGATCTCCATTCTGTTTTATGTTTTTGATAAAGGGGGCATTCTCCTTGTAAATTTGATGCTTTTTGCCTTCCTCGTTCTTCTTGGTCAAGCTTTGGTAAGAGGCCTTGATATTGATTGTGGGTGCTTTGGTCATTCGGGTGCAAGGGAGGCTGTTTCAAAGGCTTTTTTGAGAGATCTATTTTTTGTAAGTTGGAGCATACTCCTCTATCTTTTTACAAAAAATGGAGATAAGAAAGTTTAAATTTTAGGCATCCACTTTTCTGTTTTTGTCTCTTCGATAAAATGTTTTGAGGGTGAAAATTTCTCAATTCCACCCTCAAATTTTTTATTGAATTTCTTTTCTACATTTTTTAAAAAAAGGTCTCTAAACATTTCAAGATTTAGATTAATTGATGTAATTTTACTTTCAAGTAAATTTTTCTCAATCCCAAAGATTTTATGGTGAAGTTCAATGTCAAAATCAAGTAGAATCATTCCGTGAACAAGAATTACACTTCCATTTCTTGCTTGAGAGGCACCAAAACATTTTCTTCCCTTGAATAAAAGCGTTTCACCCGCTTGAGACAAAAAACATAAGGGAGATTCCACCTTTTCTTTCAAATTGCTGATTTCAACTTCAATGTTAGAAAAAAAGAGAGACTCTTTTATAAGTTCAAGAAATATTTTGTAAATGTCAATAATTCCACTAAAACAATTTGCACCAACTGGAAAAAACAGTGAGATATTTAAAGAGTTGGTTGATAAAACGGCAGTTCCTCCACTATTTCTTCTTACTACAACAAGTTCATTCCTTCTTATTTCATCAACATTGAGACTTTTTAAATCCTGTCCATAGCCTAAAATAAGGAGTTTCTCTCTAAGATGAGATGTCATTAAAACAATATCATCACATCCTCTTGAAAGAAGTTCTCTTTCAAACGAAAAAAGATAAACTGGATTTGAACCTTCAAAAACTTTCAATCTTTTCTCCCAATTAAGTTTAAAATAAGTTTTGCTTAATAACAAATTTCTTTGACACAATTTAAGTTTTAATCTATGATTATAGTGGAAAGGATTTTGATATGGTTGAGAAAAATCAAAATGATAAAGGTTTGAATCTCGACAAGATAAAAAAATTGATAGAGATGCTTGAAAGAAGTTCTCTTGAAGAGATTGAAGTTTCATATAAGGACATTCACCTTAAACTAAAAAAACCACAAAGCGTTAACCCTGTAATTCACACTTCTCCCGTAGTTCCAGCGACATCTGTTTTAGAACGAGAATCAGTTCAAACAAATAGTGAAATTGCAAAAGTGGAAGAAAAAATGACCGAAATCAAATCCACAGATTTTGAGGTTAAGTCTCCAATGGTTGGAACATTTTATAGGGCACCAGCGCCAAATGCTGAACCCTTTGTAAAGGTTGGAGACATAGTCAAAAAAGGTCAGACTCTTTGCATTATTGAAGCAATGAAACTTATGAATGAGATTGAATCAGAGGTCGACGGAAAAGTTCTTGAAATAAGAGTTCAAAACGCAGAGCCTGTAGAGTACGGCGAAACTATTATGATTATTGATACGGGAATCTGATAATGTTCAGGAAGATTCTCGTTGCAAATAGAGGCGAAATAGCCTTAAGGGTGATCTGGGCTTGCAAAGAGTTGGGGATCAAATCTGTTGCTGTTCATAGCGATATCGATGCTGATTCTTTACATGTTCGTTTTGCAGATGAGAGCGTTTGCATAGGCCCCGCTTTAAGCAGTCAATCATATTTAAAAATTCCTGCCATAATCGCCGCGGCAGAAATCTCCAATGCTGATGCCATTCATCCAGGTTATGGCTTTTTATCCGAAAACCCTGAATTTGCTGAAATATGCAGGGCTTGCAACATAACCTTTATAGGTCCTTCTCCTGAAGTCATAGCCTTGATGGGAAATAAGTCAGAAGCAAAAAAAACGATGAAAAAGGCGGGAGTTCCAGTCATTCCCGGCTCAGATGGACCAGTAAAAAGTCTTGATGAGGCAATTTCAATCGCAAAAGATATTACTTTTCCTGTAATTTTAAAAGCGTCTTCAGGCGGTGGTGGGAAAGGTATGAGGGTTGTCTATTCAGAGAATGAAATGAAAGATGCCTTCAACCTTGCCAGAAGTGAAGCGATGGCTTCTTTCAATGATGATTCTTTATACCTTGAAAAATATCTCGAAAATCCAAGACACATAGAAGTTCAGATTTTAGGTGATAAGTATGGAAACATTATTCATTTGAATGAAAGAGAGTGTTCCATTCAGAGAAGGCACCAAAAACTAATTGAAGAGGCACCATCTCCGGCTCTAACTCCTGCCTTAAGAAAACAGATTTGCGAAACCGCTGTTAGAGGGGCAAAGTTCGTCAACTACCAGAATGCAGGGACGATGGAATTCCTTTATGACAACGGGAATTTTTATTTTATGGAGATGAACACAAGGATTCAAGTTGAGCATCCCGTAACAGAAAACATCACCAACATTGATCTTTTAATTTCACAGATTCTTTCAGCCTGCGGGGACAAAATGATTTACAAACAAAAAGAGATCAAAATAGTTGGACATGCGATGGAATGTAGAATCAATGCTGAAGACCCGTTTTATTTCACACCAAATCCCGGAAAGATAACCACATTTCATACTCCCGGTGGTCCAGGTGTAAGGGTCGACACAGCGGCTTACACCGGTTGTGTGATTTCTCCATACTATGACTCTTTGATAGCAAAACTTGTAACGAGAGCACCAACGAGGCAGGATTGTATTTCGAGAATGAAAAGGGCTCTTGAATCATTTATAATTGAGGGGATTAAAACAAACATTCCTCTCCATCTAAAAATTCTTGAAAATAGAAAATTCAAAATGGGAAAAATCTCAACAAAATTTCTTGAGGAACTTCTTTCAAGATAATGAAAATAATTGAACCAATTTATCCAATATCGCCCTCAAACCTTGACTTCAAAAACATTGAGAAGTGGTTTAAATCACTCCTTGATCAGGGTGCAAAATTTTTGCAATACAGAGAAAAAGAGAAAAATGATTTTGAACTATTTTCTAATTCTGAAAAACTTTTAAAAATTTGTGAAAGTTACAAAGCAACCCTTGTGATAAATGATAGGGCTGACATAGCATATATTCTAAATGCAAAATGTCTACACATTGGAGATAAAGACATACCATTTTGTGAAGTAAAAAAACTTTTGGGCAAAAAGCCCCTCATTGGTGTTTCAACCCATTCCTACAAAGAGGCAAAATTTTATTTTTCAAAATCACCATACTACATTGCTTTGGGACCCATATTTCAAACCACAACAAAAGAAAACCCCCACCCAATAGTTCCAATTAAGACTCAAAAAAAAGTTATCAAAGAAAGTCCACATCCCGTTGTTGCAATTGGCGGAATCACACTTTCAACCGCTGAACAATTATGGCAAAGGGGATTTTCATCAATTTCAGCCATTTCAATTTTTAAAGAAAATGGGGCAAAAACCTACAAAGAACTTCTTAGAATCTATCAATCCCTGCAATTTTAAAAGATTTTACGATTTTACTCTTTCAACCTTGCTAAGGATTTTAATTTCTGGTATTTCTTAAGACCCAACACTCTTATTGAAAAGGCTACTTTGTTGTGGTTTAAAGGCTCTTTTAAACTTCCATATTTTTCACACTTATAAGAATCCCTCGTTTCTGGAATTGGCGAAAATTCAGCAAGGTATGGCTTTATGCCCAGATTTTTTAAAAATAAGATTGAATCTTTTATTGACTCTTCTCCAATATCGGGATGCCCTAAAAGAATGTAAGCAGAAATTGACTCCTTGCCAAAACCCGCTGAAAATAAATTTTCAAGAGCATTTAAAAAATCATCTCTATTAACTTTGTTTCCACTCTCTTCAAGAAAACCATCATCAACACTTTCAAGAGATAGAAATAGATTTTTAAAGTTTGCCTCTTTGAGTGTCCTCGCTACTTCTTTAGTTAAAAACTTAGCATTTAATCCATTTGGCGTATGAAAAAGGAACTCTCTGCCTTTCACGATTTTTAAAACTTTTTCAAGCCCTTTGTGAAAATTGTAAAGAAGTGCATCATCATAAAACGCAACATTTTTTATTTTTGCTAAAAAAAGTGATTGGAACTCTTTTTCAACAAGAATCTCTTCTTTGAAAGAAAATCCTTTCTCTATCTCTTTAATTGCGCAATATGAACAGGAAAACGGACATCCTCTTGAAATTGTGATTACTCCCGAACCGCTTCCTTTTTCCAGAGACCAATCCGCCAATTTTTCTTTCAATTTGATTCCCAAAACATTTTCTAAAGGAGTTAAATCGCTTCCCTTTACTGCCAGATCAACTTCAAGATTATTAGCGTGTTCAAACATTAAAGTTGCATAAATTCCTCCAAGAAATATTTTTGCGTACTTATGATTTCTTCTCACCTGCTCTATAACTTCTTTTATACCGTTGTACCAGTAAGTCATTGAAGAGGTAATAAAAATTGCATCAAGAGATTTTATTCCTTTTATGAAATTCTCAAACTCCTCTTTTGGTGCACCGTATCTAAAATATGGTTTTGGAATATCAGAAAGACTTTGAGGCTTTTGCACCTTAGTTTTAATAAAATTTCCCCTTCCGTCCTCTTTAATTTTCTTTTTATATTTTTCCCCAAGAAAATTGAAATAGTAAATTTTATTTCCTTTTAGCGCTCCAGCAACTTTTAAAAGTCCATAAGGCTTTAACCAGAAATCGTAGGCAGTAAAATCATAAATCGGAGGATTAACAAAAAGAAAATTAAGAGGCATAAGGATTTAACAACATCTATCCACCACGCCCTCTTTGACTTCTGGTTTCCCGGAAGATTTTGGAGGAAGAGGCTTTCCTCTCAAAGTGGCGATACATCTTCTTAAACTATCAATAATGATGATTATGACTGACAACATCATCACAGCAACGAGGGCAGAATTAAGATAACCTTGAAGAGCCTTGTCTCTTATTTTTGTTAGAGGGAGAAAATTATCTCTTATTGACAGATACCCCGCGGATAAAGTTGTTATAGCCACAAAGCACATTGGAAAAAAGGTAACAGAGAAATATTTTTTCTTTCCTGAATTTACTATAAATGTTGTTCCTATCGCAAGGGCGCAGGTCGCAAGAAGTTGATTCGCTATCCCAAACATTGGCCAGATCGTTGAAACTGAACCTGTGTAGATAAAGTATGCCCACAAAAAGACGATCACGGTTGTTGTCAACAGTGAACCGGGAAGCCAGGATGTGTTTGAGAATTTCTTGTTAAAATTGCCCAAAAATTCCTGCAATAAAAACCTTCCAATCCTCGTTCCAGCATCAATCGTCGTCAAAATAAATAGAGCCTCAAACATAATTGCAAAATGGTACCAGTAACTCATCAAACTCTTCATTCCCGGAATTGATGAAAAAATCTGAGCCATACCAACAGCAAGGGAAACTGCCCCTCCTGACCTGCCCTGAACATTTTCACCCACCTCTTTACTCAATTCTTGAAGGTTGACCGCTTCAATCCCGAGTTTCTCAAACACTTCAACTGGAAGATTTATCGCAAAGTAATCTCCGGGATATAAGGCGCACGCCGCAATCAGGGCAACGACACCAACGAGGCTTTCCATAACCATTCCGCCATAGCCAATGAATCTTGTGTGGCTTTCTTTATCAATCATTTTAGGAGTGGTTCCAGAAGAGACAAGGGAATGAAATCCTGAAATCGCCCCGCAGGCAATCGTTATAAAAACGAATGGGAAAAGTTTTCCCGGAACTATAGGTCCTCCTCCCTTTGCAAACTCTGTGATTGCGGGCATTTTGAGATCAGGATTTACTACTAAAACTCCAACAACAAGAGCAAAAACTGTCCCAAGTTTCATATAACAGGAAAGATAATCCCTCGGTGCAAGAAGAAGCCACACAGGAAGAACAGAAGCAGCAAATCCATACAAAGCCATAAGAACTGTAAGCTCGTGGTGGTTGAATGTAAAATACTTTGCTACTTGTGAAATTGCGATCCACCTTCCTCCAACTACACAGGCAATAAGAAGAATCACACCTATTACACTTGGTCCAACAATTGAACCAGGCTTAATTTTGAACATATAAAGCCCCATTCCTATCGCTATTGGAATTGTCATCGCTATCGTGAAAGTTCCCCACGGACTTTCTGCAAGGGCGTTGACAACAACAAGCCCCAAACCTGCAAGCGCGATAGTAACAATGAAAAGCACCGCTATTGAAGATGTGATTCCTGAAACTTTCCCAATTTCTTCCCTCGCTATTTCTGCAATTGACCTTCCGTTGTGGCGAACTGAAGCAACAAGTGTTACAAAATCGTGGACACACCCGGCAAGAACAGCCCCAAGAACAAGCCAGAAAAATCCGGGGGCATAACCAAATTGTGCTGCAAGTACAGGACCAACAAGAGGACCAGCGCCAGCAATCGCCGCAAAATGGTGTCCAAATAAAATCCACTTATTCATAGGAACAAAGTTATGACCATCCTTGAATTTATGAGCGGGAGTAATATTTTCATCGTTTAAAGTCAAAACCTTTGCAGAAATAAATGCGCTGTAAAATCTGTAACCAAGAACATAGATGAGTAAAGCTGTCAACATCAATGTAACGCCATTCATTTGATCCCTCCAGGTATTATTTTTTTACCATTTTTTGAGATTAAAAGCAAGTAATTTATGGTAACTTGACAAAATAGTTTTTTGGTGGTATTGTTAAGTTGGGATGATGGGTCAATCCCATTGAAAGAGAGGTTTCTTTGGAGAGAACATTCCCTTTTGAAAAACAGCAAAGCAGAGGAACTATCACTATTTTTAAAAAAGATAGAGTAGTTTTTTTGTAATAAAGTTGTTTTTTTAGACACTAAAATTAGTGTCTATTTTTGTATGAAAGGGGGAAACGATGGCTATTGGACGGGTAGTAAAAAAGAGTTTTTCAGGACAATTGGTTTTTTTAATGTTTATCGCCATTCTTCTGGTATTTGATGCAAGTATAGTAACCTATTCACAAGATGTTCAGTTATTTCTTACCAAAAACAAGCCGGGAAGCGATACAGACGCTGTTCTTTACTGGACGCAAGGTCCTTTTACCGGTCAAACTTATGAAGTAAGAAAAAGCACAGATGCTCAAACTCTTGTCTCTGGTTCACCGTGGAGGTCTTTGACTGAACTGACGATTACAGACACAGATATTGAAGCACCATTAATATTCTATGATGTAAAGGTTGTTTCGCCTAGTCTTATATTATCATGGTCAGAGATAAACAATGATCTTCTTGATGATGGGTTTTATCCCACACCGGTTGAAGATTATAATGACGGAATTGAAGATTTGACAATAAGCGGTGATGCTTGCGAGTTCTGGGTAAAATTGACAAGTTCAGGAGGGCTTTTCCCAACAACAATAGATTTACTCCTTGATCGTAACGGTGATGGAGATTATGAGGATTCAGGAGAGGTTATTCCACTTTCTGAATCAGACTCATTAGATACTAATACTACCGATGGAAAACTATATTCTGTTGCACTTCCATCTTCAATGGATGCCCCCGAAAATCCGGGAACACCACCAACAGCCTCTTCTCCTCTTTATGTTCGTAACCATCTTGGTTATACAAGGTGGGATTTTGCAAATACAACAGGTGAGATTAAATATAAATTCAGGGCAACGGACGCTTCAGGAGTGGCTGGTGGAGATCCAACTTTTGATAAAACCCTCATTGCATTAAACACCGCTCAGGAATTGATAGATGACCTTGGAAAACCCGTAGTCTCATCAGGAAACTGTTCAAAAACAACAGAGTGGCAGACCGCACTTGTCTATTTTGAAGAGGCAGAAGAGAGGGTTAGTCCTTCAAGTCCATACAACCTTGCCTCAGAGCCAGATAGAAACATCTATTATCTTAATGCACTTCTTGCATCAACAATTGCTGAAACAGGCTACACTCTTCAAAATTATCAAACGCTTTTTGAGACACCGGGATCAAAGAGATACAGAGACACAATGCTTGACTGGAAGAATTTTACCGATGAGCAAATTGCGAGGATGGAACACCTATCTGAGTGGGCTTTGAGTGAACCAAATACTGCGTGGGAGTTCCAATTCCCAAAATTCTGTATCTGGCTTGAAGAAACAGAGACAACTCCATTTGTGAACATAACTGGATTAGCACCAGATGTTTTATTCAAACCGCTTTTCGGCCTTGTCAATCCCGCGATGCCACCATCCCAATTGATAAATCTATCTTACTCTGCAACCCCAAAGTCCAATTCTTCTCGCCTTGAGGCTGATGAACCAGTCTATACTTTTGAGCAATCTTACTGGGATAGAACTGACGCTTACGCTCTTTCTGCCCTTTTCCATTTATGGCGCGCCTGTGCAATAACAGGTCGTATTTATGAAGATGTTAATGCTTCAAACCCAATTAGTGTTGGTAATCTTGGTGATATAAAGACCTGGCTTGAACCAGAGGAAGATGCAGAAAATAGGGCTAAATGCGACACAGAACCCTGCCCTGAACTCAACGGAATTGACGATGATGGGGATGGGTTAATTGATGACCTCGGGTATTCTGCAAGGGTTTTTGAAACATTTGATGGAGTGGGAATTTACAGTCCTGATTCCGCTAATAATTGCACTTTAGAATTTGCAACAAATGATATAAGTGAGGCAACATCCTGCTTCCGAAAAGCACTCATAAATCTTTTAAAGGAAAGCGACATCCAATCTGACGATGCCACTTTGGTTTATGGAGATGGAGGAATTCATCCGCCATCCTTCATTGATGTTGAAAGTTATAATGGGCTTCAGATTAATGGCGACCCCTGTCCTTCCCCTGGTGATTGCCCCGATGGACTTCCCGACCTTCAATATCTCTCTGGCGATTTCCTACCCGTTGCATGGTGTCCNNGACCCTGAACCTCCTCTTTACAATACTCCGATTTCAATAAAAGGAGGGTTGAGTGGTGATATTGATTGGTGGATAAAGGAAATAGTAAATGCATACAATGACATTTCAGGGGAAAACTTTGATACGGCTTGCTATCCCGAAGCGTGGGTTTTTACACTTTATAGCGCCGATTGGGGATACACCCTTGAGAGAGCGGTAGCAGATACTACGCCCCATTATACGATAAATCTTCGCGACGACATAGAAAATTATCTTGCAGAAAATGACATTGACCCTTCAGACCTTGGAGGAGATTTTGAAAAAATTCTCAATTTCGCGGAGGATATTGATGTAAGAATGTTCATTGAAAACCCAGAAAACATAAGAGACTATGTCCCCTACTTCTGTCAGACCCATACTGAACCTATTTGTGAAGAAGCGATGAACTACACATTCAACGGCTTCTTTGGGGATTGGGATGAACCTTGCGATCCAATTGTCCCTGACAAATTCTGGACGATTGAACCTTTTACGGTTTTCAATCAGGATGAAAATGGAATAGTTGATGCCTCCTGCGATCCTGCAAACATCGACACTGATAGCGACTGTCTAAAAATAAATTGGAATGACATTGATGGTGATGGAAAGTTTGATTTGTTTGAACCCATTTTAATGGCTAATAATTCTACACCTTTGCAATACATTGACTTGAATGGAGATGGACAGTGGAATGGATGGTCTGATCGTGATCACAAAAAGGTGCTTTACTTAGGGGAACCAGCAGAGCCGGGAAAGGGTCTTTATAATGCTCTTTATATCTATTTCAAAGACCCAACCTTTGGTGGCCGTCTTAACGGAATGACAAACGAGGGACTTAACAACTTTGTTAGTGCGGTTGCAGGGCTTTCAGATGGAATTCTTAATTATCCTTCAAATAACCATAATCCAACAAATTATTCCATTGTTGAAGAACCTCCTACTTTACCCGGTGCCAATCTTCGTCTCAAAATTTCAGCAACAGACCCGGATGGCGATACACTTAATTACTACCTCATTCTTCCATCAATCTGGGCAGGAAGTGGTGTTATAAAAAGTGGAATGGATGATGGAATCTGGGAACTGAATGCTCAATCAGGACAGTGGGGATTTGTTGGGCTTGCCTATGACAATGTGAACAATTTAAACGATATTGTGGCTGATTACATTGTAATAACGAGGTAGGAGGAGGTGTTGCTTTGGCTTATAAGAAGATTAAGAACCTCTTGCATTTAGCATTGCTTTTGACTTTGTTTTTAATAATCGGAACATCTTTAAATGCTGGTGTAATTGACCATAAAACCCTTAATCGCCCTGCGGAGGGAATTGTTGTTACAGGGAATCAGATGACATCCTACTATGGGCTTCAGATAAACCCAACAGATGCAACACTAAGCCCAAATCAGATATTCGTATGGGCTTATGATGAGGGAACGGGCTGGAGGCAGGTTGTCTTCCAGATTGATGAGATAAATAATACCTACCCATCATCTCCACCGCCAATTTGCACAAATGGTTCCCATGTTGGGCTTGGTCCAAATCATATGCAACCAGACGACAACTTGTGGGACTCAAACGATGAACTTGTCTTTATGAGTGATGAAACGGGAGACAGGGTTTCTGCTGATGAGTGGGCACCAGATGCAAATACAACCTCGCCCAGATACGAAGTCCTTGTAACAGATCCTTTAGACAGTAGCAAAAAAGGTTGGGTCTATATTTTCAAATACGATACACTTCCTGTATGGAGAACAGATGATTATGTTTCCTGGAATGAAAGTTCAAACACTGTTACGGCAAAGAGCTACACCGTTGATTACCCCGATAATCATCAAAGTGCACTCTATTTTCAAACTTTGACAGTTACTCCTTCAGGAGGTGGAACGGGTAGTAACCTTGTCCAATCTTCAAAATGGTCGTGGAATGGCGGATTCTCTCTTAATTGCACCTCTTCAGAAACTCAAATCCGAACAGAACAGACGATTACTGGTGGTGGTTGTGAAGAAATGATTCTTCCGTGGTATGCAAAGGATGGAAGAGTAAGAGTTTTAAGATACTTTATCTGGTCTCCCTACTGCACATGGGTAACTAATGGTATAGGTATGTGGCCCTGTGTCCACCATTACTACTACAAATCCTACTGGAAAGAAGATCATGCCGACAAATTTCACGGAGGATCGGGTCATACAAATTATTGGTTTTCAACCATTAACCATTCAAGTGCTATTAATATGACCTTTTACGATAGCAACGGTGAAACCGCTACAATAAATGGTACAGCAGATACAATTGCAGCAACACCCCTGTGGAAATGGTATCAGGTTTCATCTTCTTACGGTAGTTACATAAAGACTTTAAGAAACACCGCAAAGCAGGTAAGCCCCGATAACAGAAAAAACCTTTACACAGACAGCGGAACGGGAAACAGAGGAAATGCGGGTTATCACATTGAAGATCCAACTGAAACTACCGAGAATGCCTGGCACAACTTTTACTTTTTCTTCTTGCCGGCAACTGCTCCCAATCAAGGCTCTACTTACAACTCCTATGTTGATAGCCCTTTAACAGATTCTGCAACAAGTCAGAATTACATTGCGTCTCCACCTGAGTTTTCTGGAATCCAATCTGTGGTTGATGTAAATGGTGCCTGTGCGGATGAGGGTGTTCAAATCAGCTGGAATTCGGTTACAAACTGGAATGATGGATGTTCTTCAAATTGTACTCTAAGAAGGTATGAAATAAAAAGGGATGGAACTTTGATACAGACAATAACAGACACATCTCAAACTTCCTATATTGATACTACGGGCAATAACAATGTTTCTTACGATTATGGGGTTGAGGCTTGCAACAATCTTGATACCTGCACAAATCTCGGAAATACTCTTGACGGAAAAGATAATGTTCACTCTACTCCAACACTTTCAAATTCTGCAACAACCGCTGTGGATATAAACGGATGCACGGGAGAGGGCATAAGTATCAGTTGGAATGCTCCTTCAGATTGGGGTGATAATGGTGAAGGAACAAGGAGTTATTCTCTCTTTTACAGCGGTGATGGATACACAACTCCAATTGCCTCTCCAACTTCTTCTCCTTTCACTTACGATGCAGAAAATGGTGTCAATTACCAATACAGGATAAAGGCAACCAACGGTTGTGGAGATGTAAAAAATTACGATTTGAGCGTATCTGCGGCAGATGGGGTTGGTGGAGTCCCAACGCTTCCGTCGCCCCCGACTTTGACCTGTTCTGATATAGATTGCTCTCTTACAGGAATCCTTGTTGCCTTTAATGGGGTAACCGCATGGAATGACAATGGTGAAGGATCAAGAAGATACGACCTTTACTCATCAAGCAACAACTTTGCAACACCTGTTGCAACAAATATAACTTCACCTTACACCTATCAACCGGGTAATTCAAACTCTTTTACTTACAGAGTTGTTGCAACAAATGGATGTTCAATGAGTTCAAACTATTCAGATTTTGGTCCCATTGCTGATGCTGAATCCGCTCCCGCTTTCACTGGAATTCAAAGTGTTATTGATACAAATGGTTGTGCAGATTCAACCCTTACTATTTCGTGGACAGATGTTGAAGGTAATGATGCAATGGGGTGGAATGATGGTGGAAGTGGTCCCTTTCCAAGGCTCTATCGTATATTCAGGGATGGAACTGAAATAGCGACATCACCTGCTTCTGACGGAACATCAAGCGTTTCAGATGATCCCCCACTTATTGATACTTTGTACACTTACAAAGTACGCGCATACAATATGAACAACTGTCAAACAAGCGGCGGGACCTCAATCATTTATGCGGACTATTCTGGAATGTCTCCCATTGCATCACCCGCACAAACAACCGCAACGGATATAACCTGCGAGTCAGCAACAGGGATAACGGTTAGCTTCAATCCTGTAACTGACTGGGGAGATGGAGGGACAAATTCGGCAAACAGAAAATACAGGCTTTACTATAGCAGGGATGGGTTCACCAACATCATACAAAGCGTAAGTCAATCGGTTACTTCTTTAACATACAAACCAGTTGACAGAGGATTATACATTTACAGAATTGTTGCGGTAAATGGGTGCGGGAAAACAAAAGTTTATAGTGATAGCACGGGAACAGCAGACCTTGCCTCCTGTTCTCCAACCTGCACGATGATTCTTGAAAACAACTTTGATTCAAGCAATAACTTCAGCGAAACCTGCGACGCGGGATTGAATTTATGGACAGTAACTTCAGGAGTTGGTAACGGTGGAACCTCTGCGTGGAGATGCGATTTGAGTTCTAATTTAGACTCAACATCATCACTTGAAATGACATCACCATCAACTCTTACATGGACAGACGATGTAAAGTTGAGATTCTGGTCTTCCTGTAGCCTTTCTTCTGATGATGCAGGCGTTGTTGAAGTATGGACAAACGACTCTGGTTTATGGGTTAAAATTGTTCTTCTTCCCTATCCAGCGATTGAGGCAAATGTTCCCGATTCAATAACATTAAACTGTCCTTCAACTCCGGGTGGAGTACAACCTGCATTTCAAGGAAGTTCAGGTGGAAGTTTCTATGAAGCGCGTCTTGATGATTACCTGACAACATCAACTACTCAAATAAAAATCAGATTTAAGGCAGCATCAGGAAATACAAGCAACCTATCAGATTGGGTAATAGACGATGTGAAACTTGGGTATGGTATAACAGACAGCATCTATTTCTGGTCCTATCAAGGAAGTCCAGAATTAGGCGTTATTAAAGATGGAACAGATGGTTACGGTAATGAAGGAATTTTCAGGTGGGAAGACGGTGGAATATATCAAACAAGCGAGTTCAGAATTTACAGAAGCGAGAGTGTTTCCTCATCGGACTTAAGAGATGAAGAGACAGCCACTTTAATACATACAGAGACCGACACAGACGCTTCTTCCTACGAGTGGACGACTTCTGACGGAGTGATGAGTGTTCCCGTCTATTACTACAAGATATACGGATATAAAGAACCTTGTGGTGAAAGCGATAGGTGAGAAACCTAAATTAGATAGTTGATTAAAAGGAAGTAAGGACAAAGTCCTTACTTCCTTTTCTTTTGAGAAGTTAAAAATCGTTTGTCAAACTCAAATTATAAATAAGAAGAATGCCAATTATCAAGTAACTATTTTATCCCGAAATCCGACATTGCTATAAAGCGTTGTTATCAAAAGATAATAGCAGTA
>DHFQ01000125.1 GCA_002402325.1 Candidatus Aminicenantes bacterium UBA4820 | reverse complement strand
CAAGCAAAGGCAAAAGTGGAATTAAAAATATAAGTTGAATAGGCGCCATTTTAACCTCTTAAACTATTTGCAGAGTCAACATTTGCACTCTTTTTAACTTTGTAAAGAGATATCAAAAGTCCCACTCCTATACAAGCCTCTGAAGCGGCGACGACTATTAAAAAAATTGTGAAGACCTGTCCTTGAAGGTCGTTGTGCAACTTTGAAAATGCAACAAAATTGATTCCAGCCGCTGCAAAAAGAAGTTCAAGCGAAAGAAGTATCGTTATCATATTCCTTCTTGCAAGAAGCCCGTAAAAACCGAGGCAGAAAAGAAGAAAACCGAGAATTATCGCAAGTTTAATTGACAATCATACCTCCTTTTTGGCAAGGAATATCCCTCCTAATACCGCTACTGTAAGAAGGACTGAAGCAACTTCAAAGGGATAAAGATAATCGCTATAAAGTTTTACCGCAACACTTCTTGGATTTGTCTCCATTTTTGGGTAGGGAAGGTTGGAGGGTTTTTTAACTGTTTGAACAACTGTAACCTGCTGCGAAGATTTAGAAGATAATGATGGATAATCACTATTGTAAAGTTTGTGTCCAAAGAAAGCAAAGAAAATAAGGATAAGAATGATGGCGATGGGTGCTTGAATATGAGTCTGCCTTGTTATTTTAATCCACTCATTATCTGAAAACATTATACCCATAATGTACAAAACCATTATCCCGCCTGCATAGACAAGGACTTGAACAGCGGCGACAAACTCCGCCTCATAAAGAAGATAGAAAATCCCCAGTAGAATGAAACCAACAAGGAGTGAAATAGCAGATGAGATTGGATGTTTAAGAGAAACAACAAAAATTGAAAAAATAGCAATAAGAATCGCTGTTAAAATTATGATTGAGGCCACTATACCTCCTCTTTCTTTTTCACTTCAACTTTGGTTGGAACATTTTCAACTAAATTCCATTTATACTGCTTTTTTAACATATCGTAGGGCAATTTCTCTTTATCAAAAAGCAACTCTTTTGTATTAAAAACTGTAATTTCAAACTCGTGTGAATGGTGGATTGAGCCAGTGGGACAGGAATCAACGCACATTCCACAGTGAAGACAATGCTCCTGAGAAAAATAGAATTGAGCCGGGCGTTTATCTGTTTTCATAATCTCTCTCGGTGGAGGGAAAACCTTTAAACACCCTTCAGGACAGGCTTTTTCACAGAGTCTGCAGGAGATGCAGGTATCAATCGTTACATGGATTCTCCCCCTGTACCTGTAAGGATAACTCCTTTTCTCTTCAGGATATTTTTCGGTTATTTTCTTTTTTGAAACATATTTTGTAGTTATTTTTAAACCTTTTAAAAGGTCGGGAAAGGTTATCATTTTAAGAAACTTATTTAAAAGTTGCATCAACGCCTCACTTCAACAGAAAAAGTTTTATCCCTGCAACAATAAAAAGATTTACAAGGGAGATAGGTAGCAAAACAAGCCAGCCAATTTTTAAAAGTTGATCATATCTATATCTTGGAAATGTCGCTCTGACCCATATATAAAAGTAGGCAAACAGGACTGATTTTATTGCATAAGAGCAAAATCCTAAAATTGAAATCAATTGAGGATAAACCTGCCATAGTGCTATATCGTTCACAAATGGAATGTCATACCCACCCAAAAACAGTGCCGGAGCGAGCATACTCAAAAAGACAACATTTGTGTATTCACCAACATAGTAAAAGCCAAACCTCATTCCTGAATATTCGGTATGAAAACCTATTATCTCGCTCTCACCTTCAGGAAGGTCAAATGGGGTTCTATTTGTCTCTGCAATCATACAGATCAAATAAATTACAAAAGAGATTATCAAAGGAATGAAAAAATAAAGTCTATGGGTTTGCTGTGCTGTAACAATATCGCTCAATCTAAAAGAATTAGCCATCATCACAACTGTAATTATTGAAAGTGTGAGGGGAACTTCGTAAGAAAGCATCTGACTGCAAGCTCTCAAACCTCCAAAATAGGGATATTTTGAACCGGATGCGTAACCTCCCAGCATCAAACCAAAAATTCCAAGAGATGATAGAGATAAAACCAATAAAACACCAAGGTCAACATCTGCAAGGGCAAAAAGGTGCATTTTAGATGCTGGGGTTATCCATGGAAGGGCAAAGGTCAAAACTCCAAAGCCAACAAGCGAAGGGAAAAAGGTAAATATCGGAGCAATTCTGAAAAGAAGGGAATTTGAATGGATTGGAACCGTATCCTCTTTAATAAAAAGTTTTACCCCATCTGCGATTGGCTGGATTAATCCAAGAGGTCCAACCCTGTTTGGTCCCAATCTTGATTGGAAAAATCCAAGTAGCCTTCTTTCGACAAGGGTGATGTACGCAATAACCGTGAAGGCAACAACAAGAAGGATAACTATTTTGATCAAAGCAAGGACAAAAGGTGTTTTCATCAAGTCATAGACATAGGACATCATCTGTCGACCTCTCCTAAAACGATGTCAATTGAACCAATTAATGCAACCATATCTGCAATCAGTTGGTGTCTTGACATCACATCAAGCCCTTGAAGATTTATAAAAGAGGGAGATTTTATGTGAACTCTATAAGGCTTTTCTTTTCCATCTGAAATGATGTAGAATCCAAGTTGTCCTTTTGAACCTTCAACTGTAAAATATGCCTCACCAACAGGTGGTCTTATTATTGGAGACACTTTAGCTTTCAGTTCTCCCTCTGGCATTCCATCAAGCGCCTGCTCAATTATCCTTACACTTTGTCTCATCTCTTTGATTCTGCATAAATACCTGTCATAAACATCGCCGTTTTGTCCCAATGGAATTTCAAAATCAAAATCTGGATAGGCGGAATAGGGAATGGATTTTCTTACATCAAAAAAGACATTTGATGCTCTTAAAGTGGGACCGGAAAGCCCCCAGGCGATTGCATCCTCTCTTGAAATATAACCTACACCTATGGTTCTTTGCCTCCAGATTCTATTTCCTGTTAAAAGTTCTTCGTAGTCATCTATCTTGCCTTTAAAAACCTTTAAAAACTTTCTACACACTTCCACCCATCCTTTTGGAAAATCAAACCTCACCCCTCCTATTGGATAGGCGTTGTTAAGAAGTCTCTGACCCAACTGAGCCTCAAGAAGGTCAACAACAGCCTCTCTTTCTCTTATAGCATAAAAGAGGACTGACATAGCGCCAATGTCAAGTGCGTGAGTTCCAAGCCAGATAAGGTGGCTTGCGAGTCTTTGCAATTCATCGCAAATAACCCTGATGTATTCAGCCTTTTTGGGAATTTCGACGCCAAGCAATTTTTCAACCGCACCAACATAGCCATGGCAATTTATCACAGCACTTAAATAGTCAAGTCTATCAAAAATAGGTGTTGCCTGCTTATATGTTCTATATTCAGCCCATTTTTCAATTCCTCTATGGAGGTAGCCTATAACAGAATTTAACCCAACGATTCTTTCTCCATCAAGGGTCAAAATCGCTCTATAAACACCGTGCGTGGCAGGATGCTGAGGGCCCATATTGAGTTCAATTTCCTTTGTTTCAAAAATTTCTCTTAAATAGGAGGGTCTTTCGTTATTCATTTTTCCCCTCTTCTATTATTTTCTTTGCCGATTCAAGGTCATCGGGTAAAAGGGATGGAACGCCATATCTGTTTGACCTTATCTCTTCCTCCTGTGGTCCCCCAAGAGGATACTCTTTTCTTAAAGGATGTCCCTCCCAATCATCGGGGAGAAGAATTCTCTTTAAGTTTGGATGGTTTTCAAATTTGACTCCCATAAGGTCGTAGGCTTCCCTTTCCATCCAGTTTGCCGCAGGCCAGATAGAAGAAACGGTTGGAATTAAATCTTCTTCGTTAAATTCAACTTTAACCCTTAAAGAATCCTTTTTTTCGATTGAAAAAAGGTGGTATGCAAGGGAAAGGTGTTTTTCATTCTGGGGGAAGTGGGCTGAGGCAATATCACTTAAGTAGTCAAATCCTGTCTCTTTTTTTAAGAAATTTAAAACCTCATAGAGGTCTTCCTTTTCTACCTTTATTGTTGCCTCCTTTGCAGGATTTGGGTAAGGGATAACCTTTGAGCCAAATTTTTCTATCGCCTTTTGAACAGCATCGGTAATTATTGGCTCACCCGTTGCTTCCCACCCTTTTTTTGCATTCTGCTCATCTGCCATCTTTTACTCCAGAATTTGAGAGGAATCGACCCCTCTTCCCTGTTTTAAATATTCCTCAACAACTTCCGGAATTTCCTCACCCTTAGCCATCCATCCTTTTGTTGGCTTTGAATAATCTGGACCGATGAAATGGGGCTCATTAACAACTTTTGGGTTTCTGATTTTTTCTTGAAGTTTCATCAAAGCATACAAAAGTGCCTCCGGCCGGGGAGGACAGCCTGAAATGTAAATATCAACCGGAAGAATTCTCCCTGCTCCCTGTAAAACCGCATAATCATCAAAAGGTCCACCATGGACTGCACAGTTCCCCATTGCGATCACCCATTTTGGATAGGGCATTTCATCATAAAGCCTTCTAACCATAGGAGCCATTTTTAAAGTAACCGTTCCTGCAATAATCATAACATCGCTTTGTCTTGGAGAGGGTCTCATAACCTCTGAACCAAACCTTGAAAGATCAAACCTTGAGCACATTGCGCATATCATCTCAATTGCACAACAGGCAAGGCCAAAGGTCATAGGCCAGAGAGAATTTCTCCTGCAATAGTCAAGAATTATGTCAAGTTTTGTCAAACCAATCCATTCGGGATAACCACTTCCATTTATATCTTTTATTCTTCCCACTTTAATGCTCCTTTAAGATATGCATAGATGTATGCAGCAATAAGAAGAAGGAGGAAAATACCAACTTCAAAAAAACCGAAAAGTCCAAGTTTATCAAAAGCAACAGCCCACGGGAAAAGGAACACAGTTTCAACATCAAAGACTAAAAAAACAAGGGCAACAATATAAAAATGGACTGATGTTTTGCCCTGTGGCACATCTTTAACCTCAATACCGCATTCAAATGGTTCAAGTTTTGAAATCTCAAATTTCTGAGGTCTAAAAAGTTTGCCTAAAACCATTGTAAAAGGAACAATGATTATTGCTATCACAAAAAGAATTCCGATACCAAGATAGGAAGAAACCATTTACTTCCCTCCGAAAAGTCAAAGGGGAGAATCCCCCTTCTTATTAGTTTAAAAGTAAATCATAATTAAAACCTCTTTGTCAAGAGATAATGTGGAATTTTTTTTGTTGGGGTAAAAAAACCGTGTTTGTTTTACTATCTTTTACCGAAAGAGCAATTTTTATTTATTTAAAATAATGGCATTCCCTGCACTCTTTTTCTCTGTAGTGCTCCTTTTTATCATCGTGGCAGTGTAGGCAAGTTTCCCTTGAATCCACTTTGAACTTATGTTCCTTGTGGCAATCGATGCACTTTGCCCCCCTGTGAGTATCAACCTTGTGGAGTTCTTTAAGGTCTGAATGGCAGGAAGAACATTGCACTATTTCATCTTTAATACCCGGCTTGAGATGGCAATCTGTGCAGGAGAAATCTGACATAGGAGAATTTTCAACTTTTTTGTCTTTATGGCAGGAAAGACAATCTGTCGGAGTAATCGCCCCCGCCTTATGGCAGTTAAAACAATTTGTTTCGCCGTGTTTCCCTTCAAGTTTATAAGGATGCCAATCTTCTCCAGACATTGTTGGGTAAGCCCCCAACTTTTCTATCGCTCCTCTCTGGGGAAGTGAATGGCAGAGTGTGCAATCTTTTGAAATTATTTTTCCATCTTCAGAAAAGTGGTTATCATCGTGACACCTGAAACAACCGCGCCAATTTTTATGGCCTATGTTTTCTGGATAGGTGCTCCAATCAACATTCATATAGGGAAATACCGTTCTATTGTAAATATCAACTGTTATCTGAGCGATTTTTCCAATTTCACCATTTTTATCTTTATAAATTTGCGGATAATTTTTTGAGTAGTAATCGTTGATGATATTTTTTATTTGAATTGACGCCTCATCATTATCCTTATAATTTTTTGTTACAGCCTCATAGGCAACTTTTTTTATAAACGGAATTTCTTTGGCTATTGCTCCTGATCTTATAGCAAAATCTATAGCCCTATCGGGAGGTGTAAATATGTGTGTGGGTCTGTTGTGACAATCCATGCAATCCATTTTATGGAGTCTACCTTTCCTTGCAAGATCCTTTTTATCCATAAAATCTTTTGAAAAATATTCCCTTTCCACTCCATCCCTGTCTGTTACTTTTACATAGTTTATAATTTGATTTTTTTCATCTTCGGCGATAAATTCAACCTTGTTATTTACTATCATATGCCAGTGAATACCGGAATTTTCTCCAAGAGATGGAGTTCCCCCGCCGGTCTTAACAAGAAAACTTATCTGTTCTCCGCTCACTTTTTCATCATATTTATAGAAAGGAATCTGCATGAGTTGAGCCCCATAAAATTTTGATGGCCAGTGGCACTCTTCACAGGTTTCCCTTGCAGGACGAAGGTTTTTAACGGGTGTCGGAATTGGTCTTGGAAAAGTGTTGGCCAAAACTGCAACAACCTGTCCAGCCCCTGATAACTTTGACTTGACATACCAGGAAACTCCCTTTCCAACATGACACTCCACGCAGGTTACTTTTGCGTGCGGCGATTTTAGATATGCAGAATATTCTGGCTGCATCACCTTATGACAGATTCTTCCGCAAAAGACAACCGATTCTGTAAAATTGAAGGCATTGTAACCCAAAACCACAAAAAGAGAGCATATTAAAAAAAAGACAACAAAACCAATCGCAAAATTTTTCCTGTGTCGTGGGTCGTTCAAATCAAGAATAGGATAGGGAAAAGATTCTCCCGACTTTTCTTTTCTTCTTTTGCTTTCAATGATTGTTCCTGAAAAAATAAATAAGACCCCAATTAAAGAAAAGAAAGGAAAAACGATGAAGGTCAGGATGCCCACATAGGGATTTGAGTCTCCCGCAAAAATCCCCCATAAAAAAGATAGAATTGTGATGACAAGAAATGAGAGAAAAATCACAAGTCCAAAATAACTTATTGGGTTTTTAAAAAAATCTTTTCTTTTCCCCGGCATACTCTTTCTCCATTAAAAGTAGATTTAATTCTAAAGAAAATAAGAGGTTAATGCAACTGATTTTCCTTTTTTGCGATAATGGTAAGTCAAATGGCGCAAATAAAATGGCGGTCCCATTTAAGGGACCGCCTTTGGAGAGAGGAGGGGGCTCCTCGATGATAATACTAATATAATCTCTTTATAAAAAAAAATCAAGTGGTGATTCAGGGCTCTTTTTCTTTTTCTTCCTCCAGTTGCTTTTGCTTCTCAAACTCCTCCCTTTCAATCTTTTCGAGCCAGAGAGGATGATGATGCTCAAGTTCATCCTTTGTCATCTTACCTGTCAAAACCGTTGTGTTATAAGGGGGAAACTTGGTGTGAGTGAAAACGGTGTAGAAATGCCAGATGATTATTGCAAAAGTTGCAAGTATAGCCTCGTAAAAGTGGATCATCTCTGAAGCGGGGAATCCCCATTCGGGGAGAAATTTTAAGAAAAATGTTTTAAACCAGAGAACAAATCCAGTTAAAACCATAACAGCAGTTCCCCAGATTAATGCAAGGTATTCCCCCTTTTCAATGTATGAGAATCTATCGAAATAGGGTGGCTCTTTCCTTAATCCAACGAAATATTTAATCTGATTAATAACATCAATTACATCTTTTACTCTCGGAATCATATCAGAGATAAGATTTCTGCCTCTCTTTGTGAAGATTATGAAACAAAGGTGATAGATTGAGGCAACGATCATAACTACCGCGGCGATTCTATGAATGATTCCCCTTAATTCAAAACCACTGTGAACAATTTTGAATGGATAGCCAAGAATTGAGTCGGGATACTTCAAAGCAAAGCCAGTGATTACAAGTATTATAAAAGAGGTGAACAGTGCAAAATGTTGCCATCTCTCGCTTAAAGTCATCCTTTCGTAAGTCTCAAATAATTTTATTTTCTTTAATGCTTCAATGTACCTTCTTATGTAGTCAAAAAGGTTGTGGAAAAACATTGCTCCTAATGTAAGGATAATAATATAGATATAAAACGTTTTAATAAACTTAAGTATCTTTGATTCGCCTGTGGAAACTGAAAGGTGAACGGGTGTTTGAGAAAATGTTTCTGATGCGCCTGGATGACATTTCCCGCATGTATTCTTTAAATTGTCTTTGTTTATTGTAGATTTTGGGTCTGAATCTGGAAGAATGTTATGAACTCCGTGGCAGGATGCGCAATTCGCAACTCTTGTGTCTCCAAGTTGCATCGATAAGCCGTGAAAAGAGTTTTTGAATGTCTCAACTCTATCCGCCTTTATCCCGAATTTTCTGGACAGCGTTATTGAAGAGTGGCACGGAGAACAGGTTTTCTCTGCAACTAAAGTTGAACTTACAGGGCTTCCCTTTCTTTCGGGACCTTCTATGTCATGCTCGCTGTGGCAGGTGGTGCAGGTTGGAACCTCTGCCACGCCATTTAAAAGAGCTTTCCCATGGACGCTTTGTAAAAAGTCATCTGCAATTTCTTTGTGGCACTTTCCGCAGGTTTCAGGAATATTTTTTCTGTTTATCTTTGATTTTTCATCTATCGATGGCAAAATGTCGTGAGAACCGTGGCAGGACGAGCAAACCGCAGAATTTGTATTACCCTTTTGAATTGCAACACTGTGGTTGCTTTTTGAAAAATCTTTTATTGGATTTGCGATTTTTATTCCAAATTCCCCCATTTTTTCAGAATCGGAATGGCAGAACCCACACATCTCAGGCTGATTATAAACTGAAATAGAGGAATCCGGATCATTTTTGGGATAAATTCTGTGTGCTCCATGACAGGATGAGCATGTTGGAAGGAATTTACCTTTTTCCCCTTCACCAGAATGGACAGATTTTTTCAAAGCAGTGATGGCATCATCGTGGCAATCTCCACAGTTGACTGGTTCAAGAATTTCTTTATGGGGAACCTCTTTAATGTCTTTATGACAATCTATGCAGTTAAAACCATCGTGTGGCGTCTTTTTGAACATTTCCTCTTTTACGAAAAGAGTTAATTGTTCTTTCCCGCCCCCATATTCTACAGTGGTTTTCCCTCTACCATTTTTCTCTTTTGCCATTCCCGAATCGTTATGACAGGATAGGCAGTCGCTGTTTTTTATTTCTTGAGAAAAAAGCGAAAATGAGAGGAAAAGAGTTATTAAGAAGAAGGGGACATTTTTTTTCATAAACGACCTTTAAGAAAATGGCAGGTAAAAATTTACCTGCCATTCAATTTTATTAAATAAATAAAGATGTTTATTTTGCCTTGTGCTCATGCGACTTTTGAAGCATATCATCCTTGAAGTTTGCTTTATGGCATTTTTCAGTGCAGAATGGCTTTTCTGGCTTTGCTATCAAACCTGCCGCCTTTGATGCCGCAGGATCTTTCATCACCGACATCTTTGAATAATCAGAACCCTTTCCGTGACAGGCTTCACAATCAACCTTCGGTTCCTGTGTCGCATGCTTTGTTTTTAACCATGATTCATACTCAACTTTGTGGCACATCTTTCCACATTTTTCCGCACCTATTGCTGTTGGTTCAGCAAAGATGGACATAACAAAAATTGACAACAACGAAATGACGAGTAAAAAAGCAATTAATCTCTTCATTCTTTTACCTCCTTAACAAATTCAAGGTCATAATATATTATAAATTGACTCTTTTTTCAAGAGATATAGTTAGATGTGGGTCAATTGCCCCTTTCGTTTGTCAAAGTTTTGTTTGTTCAAAAAGGCTCATGGGTAGTCCTATAATGATTATATCAAGAATAAAGATCATATTTTTAAAGTTAAATTTCTTTGTCCCTTATAAAAAAATTGATGAAAAATTTTCAAACCATTTTTTAACTCATGATTTTGGAAAATTGGAAACTTAAGATATGTTGGGGATATTGACCCAAAATCCGACATTGATTCGCAT
>DHFQ01000141.1 GCA_002402325.1 Candidatus Aminicenantes bacterium UBA4820 | reverse complement strand
AGGGGGTGAAACCCCTTCTTTGAGATAGTGGCGGAGAGAGAGGGATTCGAACCCCCGTTACGGTTGCCCGTAAACCTGATTTCGAGTCAGGCGCCTTCGACCTCTCGGCCATCTCTCCTAAAATGTTATTATAATACCATAGTTATAAAATTAAAGCCCGCTTTGGGAAAGCGGGCTTTTTAAAAAAGGAGGGTGTGAGGGATTGGGGCTGACCACAAAATTGATTGTGGTCAATTTTAATATATCAAAATTTGTGCCAGATGTCAAACTCTTTTATTTTCCGCTCCTTACCGCTTAGCAAACCGCTCAAAGAGAGGCATGTTTGCCCCACAAATATGCCATTTATGACACACATTTTCACCTTTCTACTTTAATTTTCCGTACTTACAAAATACAGCCTTTTGGGGATCAATATCAACCCCTTTTGGTTTTTCTGCAATTTTCCATTCATTTTTTGCAGATTTGTTCTGGAAAAGTAGAAGGAAATCGGAATATTTTTTCCCCGCAAATTTAGCGCGAATGGGTACACCAAAAAACAATGGGGCATCACATTTTCCTTCGGCAGATAATATGTATCCCCCCTCTTTCTGGGTAACTGAGGTTTTTATGTCCACTTTTGGAACACCGTTTATCTCATACCATCCTTTATAAAAATCATTGAGTGGTATTTTCATTGAATTTTGCATCTCTTTAAAAAATGTTTCTGTAGAAATTTTCTTCCCCGAATATTTTGTGCAGATGCTTTTTAGCCCATTAAGAAATCCTGCATCCTTTTCTTTTGTAAAAAATGAAAGTTGGTAAAGCATCTGAAAGACAAAGGCACCTTTTGTATAAATTATGCTTTCATAACTCTTGTATGGTTGGGAGGCAAGTGTAGAATAAATCCTTGTTCCAAGTGCTATTGGTCCATCGTCAAATGGAATCGCACTTTCTCCTGTTGAAGTAAATGTCTCAACTCTTGAAAAGAATTGATCACTCGGGTATTCATCAACATCTATTGTAGAATTTAAGTTTCCTCTTTTTGCAAGGGACCCTCCTGTAAGCATATTTTCTCTGAATATTTTTGCCGTTTCTTCTCCAAATCTTCCCTGAAGGTAGAAAAGGGCGCAAAATTCTGAAAGCCCCTCAGAAAGCCATACATCTCTTTCAGAAAGTGGTGAAACAAGGCAATCCCACCAATTTAATGCCACCTGATGTGCCAAAAGTTTTTCAGGAACTGATTCTCCACTTCTATACAGCGCATCTTCTGTGAGAACAATGAGTGTGGGAAAACCCCTTCCATAACTTGAAAGTTTCAAGGTTTCAGGTAATCGCCTCTGTGCAGGATTAAGATGGCGTGACCCTGCCACGGGCATATCATTTTGCCCATCGCCTTTCCCCGACAATCTCATCTTTTCGGTTGAAAAGCCTCTCCATTTGAAAGACCTTCCATAGGAGTAGGGCGTGATTATAACTTTAAGATTTTTGTAGGGAAGTTCACCAAACACTTTCGTATAAAGATTAAAAACATTTTTAAGTTCATTTAAAGTGTACTCTTGAGCCTGACTTAAAATGTTTGTCCTTAAATCTTTTGGAAGGGCGACATCAAGATAGGAAGAGTTATCAAGATCAACCCTTTTATGGATAAAATTTCCTATCGTAAAGGAAGCATTTGAAATCTTTTTATCCATTGTCCACAAGTAAGTTGCTTTTCCATCACTACCTGAACTTTTTTCCTTTAAATCGCCAACTGATAAAACCTCCATATCCTGAGGCACCGTTGCTTTAAAAGAGAACAAAAATCCATCGGTGTCCTTTAAAAGCGGAAACCACAAATCCTCTTCAACAAGATAAATGTAACCCTCCGCCTTATCAAAGAGGTCAGAAGAGATATCAAAAGTAAGAGTTATTTCACCCTTTTTTTGCTCACCAAAATCAATCAAAAGTGAAGTGTCGTAGTAACTATAAGTCTTTGAAAAATCTTCCTTTATAAAGCCTAAATTCTGATTATCAGATTTGACACTATTAACCTGTATTGCAGGATATAGGTCAAACAGGAGTGATCTCTGCGGTTTTTCAATAGAAAGAATTACCTTTACCTCTCCTTTATTCAATTTTCCACTTCTATCAAGGTCAAAATTTATTTCATATTTATTAACATCTGATGAAATTTTTTTAAGATAATCTTCCTCGTTTATGTAGGGGGTTAGTTTCCCCTCTTTTGTGATGTGCATAGAGACTATTGGATCCCACATATCAAAATCGCTATAGGGAGGATGGGATAATCTCAAAAGTTGAACCTCGTTTTCCTGAAGAGAATTGAGTTGATAAGCCCATATTTCATCCTTAAATTCAAATAAAATAATGAGGTCATCCCTTCCCATCATCTGGGGATTTAAAAGATAATTGAGATTCCTTATACAATCTTTTCTCAACCCGCTTTTTAACCCAGCCATTTTGTCATATTGAACAACATTGTTAGAACTCTCTTTTAACTTTGGCAAATCAGGACACTCACCAAAAGGCAAAACATAAAACCCCTTTATCACTTCATTTTCTATCCGATTTTTCGAAATTGCCTTTTCAAGACGAGAAGATTCAACCGTATTATCAACGGAAAAGGAAAAAGTTGCCATTCCATCGTAGTAAAATCCATTAAAATCCTGCTCAAAATATAAAGAACCTTTTCCACTTTTTAAAATAAAGCAGGGCCTTTGAATTGTAATCCCTTCAGTTTCAACCTTTAAAGATGGAACTTTTCCACACATCTTATTTGAAAGGGCAACAAGCTCACCCGATGCCCCTCCCTGATAGTTGTGCGTCCACCTGAATTCAGAAGAAAACAGAGTTAGAGAAAAAGTCAGAATTAAAATAAAAATTGCAAATCTCTTCATCTTCACCTCCAACCAAATTTTACATTTAATTGCGATAAATTAAAAGAGGTAGTTCTACTTTTAACCATATCAGATGTTGCCTTTTTGACACACAAAAGTCTCAATTTGTGCCAAAAAAGCCTAAATTTTGAGTTAAAATGGGGGAAAATGGCTGGCATAACTTTTGCTTATATAAAATTGACCACTCTAATTTGGAGATGGTTAAAAAAGACCCCTCTATTAGCCCTCCCTCTTTTCATACCCGCCTCCCACCCAGAGGCGGGTTTTTCTTTGTGGTAAAATAACTAATCTGTAAAGGAGATTTTTTATGAAAATTGCAATTGCATCAGACCACGCAGGTTTTCAACTTAAAGAACAGATAAAGAAATATTTAATTGAAAAGGGATACCCAGTTGAAGATTTTGGAACTGATAGTGAAAATTCGGTTGATTATCCCGATTTCGCAAAAAAAGTTTGCAAAGAGATTCTTTCAGGCAATTTTGAAAGAGGGATTCTATTTTGTGGAAGCGGTGTTGGGATGAGCATCTCTGCAAATAGATTTAGAGGAATAAGGGCTGTTTTGTGTCAGGATTTATATACCGCTGAGTATTCAAGGCTGCACAATGATTGCAATGTCCTCTGTCTCCCCGGAAGGATTATTGGGAAGGGAGTTGCAGAAAAAATTGTTGAGATATGGTTAAAGACCCCTTTTGAAGGAGGTCGACACAAAAGAAGGATTGAAAAAATTGATGAACTATAAGGAGAATGTATGAAAATAGAAGAAAAAGATGTTTTTGAGGTTCTAAGACAGATTGTTGACCCTGATCTTAAAAAGGATATTGTTTCACTTGGCTTTGTAAGAAACCTCAAGATTGAGGATAAGAAAATCAGCTTTGAAATAAATCTTACAACTCCCGCCTGCCCTTTGAAGGCTGAATTTAAAAGGCAGGCAGAAGTGTTGATAAAGGAGAAATTTCCTGAAATTGAAGAGGTTAATGTCAAGATAACTTCGCAAGTTAAAAGTGCTGAAAGGCAGGCAGGATTTCTTGAGGTTTTACCGGATGTAAAAAATATCGTCGCCGTTGGTTCTGGAAAGGGTGGAGTTGGAAAATCGACCGTTGCAGTCAATCTCTCATCAGCACTTGCAGTTTTAGGAGCCAGAGTTGGGTTACTTGATGCAGATATTTATGGGCCATCGGTGAGTATGATGTTAAAGAGTTCAACAAAGCCAATAATCGTTGGGGAAAAAATTTTACCACTTAAATCAAACAACATTTTTTATATTTCAATGGGATTTTTGATTGAGGAGGAGACGCCAATAATCTGGCGAGGACCTCTTGTTTCAAAAGCGATAGAGCAACTTCTTTCAGAGGTTGAATGGCCACCGCTTGATTATTTAATCGTTGATCTTCCTCCGGGAACCGGTGATGCACAACTTACAATCTGTCAGAGGGTTCCCGTTACAGGAGCGGTCATAGTTTCAACTCCCAATGATGTTGCCTTAGCAACTGCAAAAAGAGGACTTGTAATGTTTCAGAAGATGAATGTGCCAATACTCGGAATAGTTGAGAATATGTCCTATTTTATCTGCCCGCATTGTAATGAAAAAACAGACATTTTTGAAAGCGGTCTTGCTGAAAAAGAGGCAGAAAATCTTAAAATCCCCTGTCTTTCCAAAATCCCGATTGAGCCAAAAATTGCGGAAAGTGGAGAAAAGGGAGTTCCGATTGTAAATCTCCATCCTTCGTCTGAAACTGCAAAATCTTTTATTAAAGCGGCGGAAGCACTTGCTCAAGAAATCAGTAAATTAAACATTAAAGAAAAATGAGCAAAAAAGTATTTGAAGAAATTGAAGTTAGTGAGATTCCCTATCCAATAAAGAGGGATGATTTTTTTGGTAATCAGGAAGTTTTAAAGCAAATTGAAAGTTCACTTTTATCATCATCTTTGAGTCAAACCATGATAATTTCAGGGCCTCCATCCGTTGGTAAAACATCTCTTGCATATATTATCTCTTCCGCTCTTCAATGTGAAAAAGGTAATCCCTTTGCCTGCGGAGAGTGTTTAAATTGTAGGAAAATAAAAAAGGGGATTTTTCCCGATTTAAGATATATCTCTCTTCTTGAGGATGATTCGGGGAAAATAAAAACTCAAATAACAATTGATCAGGTGAGAGAGGAAATAATAAGAGCATCGGAACTCCCCCCTTACGAAGGCAAAAAACTCATCTTCATAGTTGAACCTTCAGATTCCTTGAATGTAAGTTCTCAAAATGCACTTTTGAAACTTCTTGAGGAGCCTCCCTCTTATATTCAAATAATTTTAATTGCAAAAGAGACCTCAAAACTTCTGCCAACTGTGAGGTCAAGATGTCCCGAGATAAAATTGAAAGAAATTTCTCAAAATGAGATGTTTGAAGTTGCAAAAAGAATTGGACTAAAGGGCGATCTTTCAACAGCAGTTTCAGCATCAAGAGGAAGGGCTGGAGTTTTAATTTCAGATAAATGGAAAGATTACATAAAATTAAAGATCGCAATTGAAAATTTGCTCCAGAGCGGAAGAGAAATAAAATATTTTGACGAAAATGTAGCAAACATAGAAATTTTAATGAGTTACGATCAAATCCTTGTCCTTGATGAAACTCTATTTTTAATAAAGGATGCAATAAGGAGCAGGAATTTAACCGAATCTGAAGAAAGGTCTCTTTTAAGAAAATATGAAAGAACTATAAAATCAATGGAGATGATCGTTAGAAATGTCAACGCCTCTTTAATTTACAACTATATATTTTTGGGAGAGTGAAATGAAAAAAATTATAATCTTTTTTGCACTTGTCTTTTCTTTTAACCTCTTTTGTCAGGAGATGAAATTTGGAGTGAGGGTTAATGAGGATAATTTTCAAAGTCTAAATCAAGTTCTTGATCTGATTTCTCCACAAACTTCAGCACCGCTATTTTTAACTCTTTCTTTAAACGATGGATGGGAAGAAAGAGACCTTACCACTTTGTCTCAAATTGTTTCAAGGGCTAAAGAGAGGAATCTCCTTGTTAACATTGTTGTTCCAATTCCAAAACTTGAAGAAGAGAAAACGCTTTTAAAACTCACAGAATTGTCAGAACAGTTCAAAGATGAAATTTTCTCCTTTGAACTTCTTTTTACAAAGGATTCTTTTAATGAGGAAATTATAAACAATCCCGACAAACTTGCATATATTTTAAAAAGAGTTTCACTTGCTTTAAGGGGCGAATCCCTTTCAAAGATTTACATTGGGTCAATCGACGATGAGACGATGAACATCCTGAAGCCACTTTATGAGAGAGAGTTTGTTGCCTACATTGACGGTTATTCAACTAACGATGTAGACAATTCCGGTGAAACATCCTCATTTGTAAAAGATTTTGTTGAAAAAAACCACCTTGCCGCCCCTTTGAGATTGCATTTAAAAAAGGTCAGAAGTTCGCTCGGCGCTGAAACAAATACGATGCTTTCTCTATCAAAGGGAGCAAAAGAGGTTGACATAGAAATTGAAGACCTTGAAAATGGTTTAAAAGACCTAATTTATTTAAGGAAAGCAATACCAGAAAATATGATGTCGGGTTATGATGTTTATGGTGTTCAGGTGAAAGAGGGAGATAAGATAAGAAGCGACATAGTTCTTCTTCCTTTTCTTGATCCAGAGCAAATGGTTCAGGGGTTGTATCTTGCCCCTACAGTTGTAAAAAGTTCACCCGGAAATATAACCATTCACTTTGCCACCGCGGACATAACAAATCCTGTAAGTTACCCAATGCCAGATGGTGAAAAAAGAAATTTAGGTCTTGTGGCGGATCAGAAGAAGGGGATTGCAGATATTCAGGTTCTATGGGATGGAAAGCCACAACTAATTTTATTTGAAAGGCTAAAAACCGGGACTGTTGGTAGCGGAGAAAAGATAACAGTTTCCGGAGAATATAAAATTCCTGTCGAATATATCATAGCAAGGCATCAGGCAGTGGAGCAAGCTCAATCACTTCTTTTAAAAAATTACACCGCAGATGCTGAGGTAAACTACCATTTTAAAATCCCGGGTTCAACAACAAGTGTTGATGTAACCTTTATAAACCAATTTCTCTTTGACCAGAAAAGTGGGGCAAGGTGGGTTCAAAAGGAGGTTCTATTAAATGGGGTTGTCTGGCAGGGGAAGAAAATTCCTGAACTTCCAATAATTGAGCCTGAAAAAATCAACACCCTTCCACTTGTTCTTAGTTTGACTCGTGCATACACATACAGGCTTCTAAAGGAGGAGGAGTTTCAGGGAAGAAAGTGCTATGTCATCGAATTTTTCCCTTCGCCGGGCCAAAATATTCAGGATGTCTCTGGAAGAGTCTGGATTGATAAGGAAACTTATGAGAAAAAACAAATAAGAATAATTCAAAAGAAGATGACGCCTCCGCAGGTTTCAAACGAGGAGTATGACAGGTATTCCTCTTTTGAGTTAAATGGCAAAAAGTTCACACTTTTAAGCGGGATAAAGGCACAACAGATTTTCACCGTCATTGGGCAGATAATAACGGCAGAAAAGGAGGTTTATTTTACCAATTTTAAAGCCAACAGGGATGATTTTGATTCTGTTTTAGAAGATGTCTTAAGAAGCGATTCACCAATTCTTCAGGATACTGAAAAAGGGTTTAAATATCTTCACAAAAACAAAGATGGGACAAGGGCAATAAAGATGGAAGAAAAAACAGGACACCTTGCAGCGGTTGGTGGTGCATACTACGATAAAAGCCTTGATTACCCGATGCCTTTTGCAGGAATTGACTATTTCGATTATAACTACAAAAAGAAAAAAATACAACTTAACCTTTTGGTTGCAGGTCCTGTTGATTCTATTTCAATCTCAAAAAGCGACATTTTTCCAAAGTTTGATTTTTCATTAAGCGGGTTATTCTTCCTTTTCTCATCTAAGGATAGATATTATCAAAATGGAATAGAACAAGAAGAAGAGGAACTTAAAACGATGACTCAAAATATCTACACAAGCATTGCTTATAGGGTAACTCAGTTTTCTAACTTGAAATTGAGTGTAGATGGAAAATATGTCAATTTCAAAACAACAGATGAAACAAGCGATAACTTTATAAAACCAAAAAGTCATTTTGATTGGGGATATGGGCTTTCCTATGAATACTCAAGAAAAGGATGGCAGTTTGCGGGACAATATGAGGGTCATAAGAGGAGTTCGTGGGAGAATTGGGGTTATGGTTACTCAGAAGATAAAATAGACAGGGATAAGGATTATCTTCTCTGGGATGTCTCATTTGGAAAGACATTTTACCTTCCTAAGTTTCAAAAGATTGGAGTCTCCCTTGCCTACCTTGATGGGCAGGACCTTGATAGGTTCAGTAAATATCAATTCACCTATATGGGTTCAAAATCTCTTTCAGGATTTACTGGAAGCGGAATAAGGTTTGATAAGGGATATGTTGCAAGAACTCTTTATGCTTTTGATATAGCAAAAATCGTGAGATTTTCAGCCTCTCTCGATTACGCCAAAATCAAACAGAATAAAGAAGATGAGAATTGGCAGAATCATACAGGAATTGGAATCTCTGGAACTATTTCAGGTCCATCTGGCACAGTCCTGTCTCTTGATGTTGGATGGGCAGTTAGAAGCGACATACCAACTGTAAAAAATGATACAACAGTAGCCCTTACGATTTTTAAAATCTGGGGGAAATAGTTACTTCTTTCCTTTTTTGTGTTATTCTTTTAGTGGAGAGGAAATGTTCAAAGAGATAGTCAAACTTTTTCCGCTTGAGGCTTTGAAAATCCTTATGGTTCTCTCCCTTTCTTTTCTAATTGGGCTTGAAAGGGAAGAGCATAAAAGCAAAGTTACCTCTTACATCTTTGGCGGGGTAAGGACATTTCCAATCATAGGTCTCATTGGGTATTTAATCGCTTCACTTACAAAGATGAGTGCAATCGGGCTTGGCATTGGCTTTGTAGTTGTTGGTGCCTTTCTTTTAATCTCCTACATTCACAAGATAAAACTTGAAGGTAGTGCGGGAGTTACTACTGAAGTTACAGGATTACTCACCTATCTTCTTGGTGCACTTGTTTATAGCGAAGAGTATTGGGTTGGAACGGCGATTGTTGTTTTAACTGCCTTACTTCTTGAATTGAAACAAGGGCTTGAAAGCCTCGCACAGAAGGTTGATTCTGAAGAGATAATCACATTTACAAAATTTCTTCTTGTAACCTTTGTAATTTTACCAATTGTTCCAAATAAAAGTTTTACCGTTTTTCAAATAAATCCATTTACGACATGGCTCATTGTGGTTGCGGTAAGCACAATTTCCTATGGCAGTTATGTTTTAAACAAATTGAGCAAAGGAAGGGGCGGAGCGTTAGCAACCGCTGTTTTGGGTGGAGCGTATTCTTCAACAGCAACGACCATAGTTCTCGCAAGAAGGTCTAAAGAGGAAAATCTGCCTTATGTCTTTGCGGGAAGCACTCTCGTTGCCTCATCAATTATGTATGTGAGGGTTTTCCTTCTTGTATTCTTTTTCAATAGAAGTTTATCTTTCAAAATAGCAATTCCGACGATGTTCCTTTTTCTCGTTGGAATGGTAACTGGAATTACAATCTCAAGGGCATTCAAAGATGAAAACAGGCATATTGAAAGAAAGTATAGCCCAAAAAATCCTCTTCAATTGCAAACAGCACTACTTTTTGCCTTTATTTTTATATTTGTTTTAGCACTTACAAAAATTGCAATTTTCTATTTTGGAAAGGAGATGCTCTATCTTCTTGCTGTAATTATGGGCTTTTCAGATGTTGATCCATTTATAATGACTTTGACACAAACAACAGATCCGAATCTTTCAATAACTTTGATAGCAAGAGCAATAATCGTTGCGACATCGTCAAACAACCTTTTAAAAGGGATTTATTCAAGTCTCTTTGGAGAAAAGAAGATGGGGAGACTCTCTTTTTATCTTCTGCTTGGCTACTCCCTTATGGGAATAATAGTCGTTTTGTTTATAAGGTAAGAAAATGCTTGAAAAAAGGATAATTGAAAAACTCGAAAGTATTATAAGAAGGCACTCTGAACTTTCAAGTGAACTCTCCTCTTCAAAAGTGATTGAGGATCAATCAAGATTTAAGGAACTTTCAATTGCTTTCAAAGAACTTGAGGAGACGGTTGAAACTTATAAACTTTACAAAAAGGTGTCGGAAGACCTTGAAGAAGCGATGAGGTGGATTGAAAGCAAAGACCCCGATTTGAAAATGATGGGTGAAGAGGAAAAGGAAAAACTTGAAAAAAAATTGGAGGAGTACGAAAAGAAGTTAAAATTGCTACTTCTCCCAAAAGACCCTTATGATAAAAAGAATGTTGTAATTGAAGTGAGAGCAGGCACTGGTGGCGAGGAGGCTGCACTTTTTGCGGGTGATGTTTTCAGGATGTATTTAAGGTATGCGACAAGAGTAGGATGGAAATTGGAAGTTTTAAGCGACAATCCAACCGGGCTTCAGGGATACAAGGAGATAATCGCTTCAATTTCTGGTGATAGGGTCTATTCAAGACTCAAATACGAAGGGGGAGTTCATCGCGTCCAGAGAGTCCCTGAAACTGAAGCATCTGGAAGAATTCACACGAGCGCAATTACTGTTGCTGTTTTACCTGAAGCAGAGGAGATTGATGTTGTAATTGATGAGAAGGATTTAAGGATTGATAGATTCTGTTCTTCGGGACCTGGAGGTCAAAGTGTCAACACGACTTACAGCGCAGTGAGAATTACACACATTCCAACAGGGCTTGTCGTCTCTTGTCAGGATGAGAAAAGCCAGATAAAGAACAAGGCTAAAGCCTTAAAAATTTTGAGGTCAAGACTTCTCAAAATAGAAGAGGAAAAAAGATTGGCAGAGATGTCTTCAACAAGAAAGTCAATGGTAAAATCGGGGGATAGGTCTGAAAAAATAAGAACCTACAACTATCCACAAAATAGAGTTACAGACCACAGAATCGGCTTGACGATCTACAGACTTACAGACATTCTCAATGGAGAGTTAGAACTTTTATTGGATCCTTTAATAAGTGCGATGGAAGCACAGAGACTTGATGAGGAGTTTTTAAAAGTTGGAGAGGGAGGTTAAATTAAATTGGGGTTTTTAATTGAATATTTCTCTCTTCTTTTTTAGGAAAATATCCTCTTCCCTTATAACCTTCATTCTTATTACCCTCGTAGTTTTTGTTGTTGTAAAAATTGCACCGGGAAATCCTTTCTCAATGTATGAGTCATCATCGGAAAGGGCAATTTCAAAAATGTCTCCTTTAGATTATCAATCTTTAAGGGAAAAGTATGACCTTGATAAGCCAATCCTTTTGCAATATAAAAAGTATCTTCTTTCACTTTTTCAATTTTCCTTAGGCGATTCATTTTCAGAAAGAAGGCCTGTCTATGATGTAATAATTGAGCGACTTCCAAACACAATTTTTTTAAACCTATTTTCTTTATTGATTGCACTTATTATTTCACTTCCCTCCGGTTCAATTTCAGCACTAAAAAAAGATTCCATTTTTGATAAAGTTTCTCAAGTTTTATTTTACGGATTTTACGCTCTTCCATCATACTGGGTTTCAATTCTTTTTATTTTGTTTTTTGGTGTCTATTTAAAGTGGTTTCCATTTTTTGGAATGCACGGAGATAAATCTCAAGAGATGGGATTTTTGACCTATTTCATTGATTTTATCTATCACGCTTTCCTTCCATCATTATGCCTTGCCTTATCTTCCCTTGCTTTTTTTTCAAGGTTCACGAGATCAACTCTACTTGAAGTTATAAAGATGGATTACATTAAAACCGCAAGGGCAAAAGGCGCATCTAAAAGGACTCTCTTTTTTAGACACATTTTAAGAAGCGCTTTAATCCCCTTCGTTACACTTTTCGGGCTTATGCTTCCTGAGATGGTTGCTGGAAGTGTGATAATTGAATCAATTTTTTCCTGGCCCGGGCTTGGTCAACTATATTTAAAGGCGGTTTATACAAGGGACTATCCTGTAATAATGGCTTTGAGTGTGATAGGTGCAACCCTTGTTTTAATAGGGAGCATGCTAACAGACATTTTATATTACATCGTTGATCCAAGAACGAGGAAAAAGTAATGTTAAAAAGAATATGGAAAATAGGAGGGGCAAAATTTTCAATAATCTTGATTGTAGCCTTTGTAGTTTTTTCCTATTTTGCCCCACTTATTGCAAACAACAAACCTTTGTTTTGTTCTTACAAAGGAAAGTTGATTTTTCCAGCATTTAGAGACCTCTATCCCTTTAACAGATTTCTTAAAAAAGATGAAATATCTCTTAAACTTCAGATGAATCCTTCATTTTTAAAAGTTGTGAAAGAGGAAGGGGCAATAAAATTTTCAGTTATGCCAATTTGTCCCTACTCCCCTTTTGAGCCAAACCTTGAAGACATTTTAAAAAAGCCATCATTTAAAACAAGGCACTTTTTTGGTTGTGATGATAATGGAAGAGACATCTTTGCAAGGCTTATCTACGGTTCTAAAAACTCACTTCTTGTTGGTTTTGTGTCAGTTTTCATCTCAGGATTTATTGGAATTTTGATAGGTGGAATTGGTGGATACTTCGGCGGCTTTGTTGATTCGGTTTTAGTTTCAAGGGCAATTGAAGTAATGCTCTCATTTCCCACCTTTTTCCTTATTATAACGGTTGCAGCGGTTTTAGACCCTAAATTTCTAAACATCTATACGCTAATGATTATTATTGGACTTACATCCTGGAGTGGAATCGCAAGATACACAAGGGGAGAGTTTATCAAATTAAAAGAGATTGAATTTGTGAATTCCGCAAAGGTGAACGGAGCATCACATATAAGGATAATTTTAAAACACCTTTTGCCAAACTCCCTTGCCCCTATTATCGTTACTTTAACTTTTGGTGTTGGTGGGGCAATTCTTGCTGAATCTGGTTTATCATTTTTGGGAGTTGGTGTTCAACCTCCGGAACCATCGTGGGGAAATGTTTTAAGCGGAATTGAGAAATCGTGGAATTCGTGGTGGATTGGAGTTTTTCCCGGGCTTATGATTTTTCTTTCGGTTTTATCATATAATATTTTGGGTGAATCAATCAGAGATGTTTTTGACCCAAAGGAGAACAGAGGTTGAAAAAAAAATTAAAGGAAGATGAAACAGGCGTAAAAATTGTCTTTGCTTCAAGTGAGAAATTTTTTGAAGATAAAGCAAAAGAGTTTTTTGAGCGATTTGTTTCTGAAGCCGATGTAACAAAGGTTTCCTGTTTAAAAATTGAGCCATCTCAACTTGAAGGATTGTTTGAAGTTAGAGGACTTTTTTCTGACATTTCACTAATTCATCTTCAAAATTGTGAAAAATTGAAAAAGGAGAGTTCAAAGAAACTTCTTGATTTGCTAAAGAAGAAATCTGACACAGCCCACATTTTCATTGAATTTGTGGGTGATCTCTCCCCAAGAAATAAAAATCTTGATGAATCCTGGAAAGAAATAGTAAAATTATTCTCTCCAGAAAATTGTAATCCCACATCTCAAAGAAGTTATATTTTGAAAAGGGCTGAGAAAGAGGGAATCACTGTTGATGAAAATGCAATTTTAGCACTGACTAATTGGGCTTCAAAAGACCTTTTTCTCCTTCCATCCGCTATGGATTTGCTCATCCTTTCATCATTAGAAAGAAAGAGAATAGAAGAGAAGGATGTCGTCGAACTTCTTGGAACGGGAGGAAGCGGTTCAGTCTTTGACCTTGTGGATAAATTTCTTTTAAAAGACACTTCAGGGATCGTTGAATCAATTGTGAGAATTGAGAATGACCCCGATGCTTCGCCAATCGCCTTTGTTTCAATACTAAATAAGCAGTTTCAATATCTTGGAAAAATAAGGTGTTTTCTTTCAAAGGGGTTGAACTTCGGTAAAATCACGCCTCAGATGGTTGATAAAAGACTCTACTTCTGGCAGTTTGAGAAGATAAAGAATGTTTTTCATCAATGGAGCGAAGAGGAGATTTTTAGAGTCATTTCATCTCTTGCAACTCTCGATAAAACATTAAAGGGCGATCCGATAGAAGCGTGGCTTGGGGTTGAAAAATATCTTCTTTATCAAATTGAGGGAGAAAAGATTGATAAATTCTGGTTAAAGGAAAATATGACTTGACATTTTTTAAAATACAAATAAAAATTCTATATGAAGGAGGAAAGGTAAATGCAAAAACTTAAGATGAGATCTGAAACTTCACTTTTAAAGTGGTCCTTAGAAAGGGCTAAGGAACTTTATAATATAAGGGAATGGGGAAAGGGCTTTTTTGATATAAACGATAGAGGAAACATAGTCATAATGCCTAACAAAGATAAGACAATGTATGTTGATTTGAGAGAACTCATTGAAGATTTGAAAATAAGGGGCTTGAGTGCTCCCCTTTTAATAAGGTTCACTGGAATTCTAAAAAAGAGAATTGAAGAGATACAATCAGCCTTTTCAAAGGCTATTAAAGAATATGAGTATAAAGGAAAATATTACGGTGTTTATCCCATTAAAGTTAATCAAAGTAGACAGGTTGTTGAGGATATAGCTGAGTTTGGTTCAAAATATAACTTCGGGCTTGAGGCTGGAACAAAGGCTGAAATGCTCATCGCTCTTTCAACCGTAACAGAGGATGATACATTCATAATTTGCAATGGCTACAAAGATGATGAATACATTGAGATGGCAATGTGGGCAAGAAAGATGGGAAGAAAGGTTTTTATTGTTGTAGAGAAGCCTTCTGAAGTGGATCTCATTGTAAAATGGGCAAAAACTTTAAGAGTAAAACCTCTTGTCGGGATAAGGGCGAAACTTACCGCAAGGGGAAGAGGAAAATGGGAAGGATCGGGTGGTGATAAATCAAAATTTGGTTTATTCTCTTCAGAAATAATCTCCGCGGTTGAAAAGTTTAAAGATGCAAAACTTGAATCTTCAATAAAACTTCTCCATTTTCATCTCGGTTCGCAAATAACTTCAATTCAAAGCATAAAAGAGGCTTTGAACGAAAGCACGAGAATGTATGTTGAGCTTTGTAAGATGGGGCTTGATATGCAATACTTTGATGCGGGTGGAGGGCTTGCGGTTGACTACGATGGATCAAAGACAAACTTTTCATCAAGTGCAAATTATAGCCTTGAAGAGTACGCATCAGATATTGTTTCATCTCTTTTTGAAACCTGCAAAGAAGCCAATATTGAACCACCGGATATAATAACTGAAAGCGGAAGGGCACTTGTTGCCTATCATTCTGTTTTGATTTTGAATATTCTTGGTGTGAGCAAACTTGCTGAGGAGAGGGAAAATCTTGAAATTGCCGAAGATTCGCATGAACTTGTTAAATCAATTAAAGAGGTTCTTGACAACCTTTCAATGAAAAATTTTCAGGAATCTTTCCACGATGCACTTCAAATAAGGGATGATGCCTTAACCCTCTTCAATGTTGGAATGCTTTCACTAAAAGACAGAGGAGAAATTGAAAGTTTGTTCTGGGAAATTTGCAAAAAACTTTCAAAGGCAGTGAGTAATCTTGACTATGTTCCAGACGAGTTTGAAAACCTTGAGAAATTCATCTCTGATACCTACTATCTAAACTTCTCCGTTTTTCAAAGTCTTCCCGACCACTGGGCTGTGAAGCAGTTGTTCCCAATCTGTCCCATTCACAGGCTAAAGGAAGAGCCAACGAGAAAGGCTACGCTCGCTGACATAACCTGTGACTCAGATGGAAAAATTGATCAATTCATTGACCTTCACGATGTAAAACATACAATTGAACTTCACGAATTAAATGATAAACCTTACTATCTCGGGGCTTTCCTCGTTGGGGCATATCAGGAAGCTCTGGGTGATCTTCACAACCTTTTTGGTGATACAAATGTAATCCACATATCAGTTACAGGAAAAAACAAATACAGAATAGAAAGGATCATTGAAGGAGACACGGTAAAAGATGTTCTGTCCTACATGCAATATCAAAAGAAAGATATTTTAAATTCAATAAGAAGAAGCATTGAAGATGCTATTGATGAGAGAAAAATTTCAATTAGAGACAGTGCAAGAATTTTGAAGTTCCTTGACGATAGGCTTGATGGTTACACATACCTTGAATAAATTAAAACTTCTTTTTGTTTTCTTCATTTTTATTTTTGTTGCTTTTACATCTCTTTCAGAAATGCAAAACACCATTTCTCCCAATTTGCTTGAACTTGAGATTCATAAAATGGTAAATGAGGAGAGAATTAAAGACTCTCTTCCTCCTTTGCAATGGGATGAAAAACTTTCCTACCTTGCAAGGGTACACTCTGAAGATATGGCTTCAAAGAACTACTTGAGTCATATAAATTTGGATGGAGAGGATCCATCTCAAAGGGCAGAAAAGTTAGGAATAAAGTGCGGGAAGAACTACGGCGATGAGGTCAAAATTGGGATTGGCGAAAATATTTTGCAAAATGCCCTCTACAAAGAGAGTGAAGACAAAACAGGGAAATTGACCTATGAATTGAGAACCATTTCTGAGATTGCAAAATCAACCGTAAATTCGTGGATGATGACAAACTACAACAAAGAAAATATTCTTGATAGGGAGTATGTTTCTGAAGGAATCGGAGTTGTAATTTCAAAAGATGGAAAAATCTTTATAACTGAGGATCTTTGCATAGGTTACATAACCCTTGATGAAAACAAAAAAATTGATGTTGATGTTCACTCTTTGAAAGAAAGGATTCATAACCTTGTAAATCTTGAGAGAACAAAAAGGGGATTAAAAAACCTCTCATACAGTATTGACCTTGAAAAAGTTGCAAAGAGCCATTCTGAAGATATGGCGAAAAACAACTTTTTCTCCCACACAAATTTGAATGGTGAAAATCCAACAAAGAGGGCGTTAAAAATGGGGATTCCTGTACAAAAACAAAGGGGCGGAATAATTTTTAAAGGAATCGGGGAAAACATCTTTTTAAACCACACCTACAAAAGTGTCCTTTTAATTGATAATAAAAATTTTTATGATTACAATTCAGAGGAGGAAATTGCAAAAACGACTGTTGATGGGTGGATGAAGAGCAAAGGGCATAGAGAAAATATTTTGAACAAAGATTATGACGAGGAAGGAATCGGAATTGTTATCACAGAGAAGGGAGACATTTATATTACAGAAAATTTCTTTTGAGGAGGAAAAGATGAAAAGACTTGTGTGCGCTAACTGGAAAATGTATAAGGTTAAATCGGATGTGAAAAGTTTTTTTGAACGCTGGGAGAGGTATGAAATGATAGACAAAGAGATAGTTTTCTTTCCCCAATTTCCCCTCCTTGAATTTGTGAAAAGTTTCCTCACAAAAGGAGAAAAGTTGGGCGGTCAAAATTGCAGTGATAAAAAAGAGGGAGCATTCACAGGAGAAGTTTCTCCATATTTGCTAAAAGATTGCGGTTGTGATTATGTTCTCATTGGCCATTCTGAGAGAAGGCACATCTTTTTAGAAAAAAATGAAATTATGGGTGGAAAAATACTTAATGCAATTAATGCGGGATTAAAGCCCCTTTACTGCGTTGGAGAAAAACTTGAAGAGAGAGAGGCAGGAAAAACAATTGAGGTTATCTTTAATCAACTTGATGCCTTGAAGGGTTTAGAAAATGTGGAGTTTGACATCGCTTATGAACCTGTCTGGGCAATAGGAACGGGAAAGGTGGCAAAAAAAGAGGATGCATCTTTTGTCCACACAAAAATAAAAGAGTTTCTTTCAAAAAATGATTTTAAAAAAGAGATAAGGGTTCTTTATGGTGGTTCTGTAAAAAAGGAAAATGCAAGGGAACTCCTTTCAGCGGATAACATTGATGGGCTTCTCGTTGGTGGAGCGTCGCTTGATCCTGAAGAGTTTTACAGGATAGCAACTTCAATCTAAAAAAAGATTGACCTGTTTTCTTTCTTCTTCAAAGATTTTCTCAAAGATTGCTGGCTCAATCTCTTCCGCCCTTGATTTCACACTAACGCCGTTTTCTTCAAAAATTGCCTTAATCTTTTTTAACACCTCTCCATCAAAATTTGAAAGAAAATATTTTCTTCTTTTTAAAAACAGTTTTTCACACCATTTAAAATAGGCAAGGCTTTGCTCTTCACTCACCACAGGATTTTTTTTTGGATAAAATGAGATTAACGCTGATCTAACTTTGGGAGGCGGTGAGAAAAATTCTTTTTCAATTGTAAACTCCTTTTCAACTTTATAGTAATTTGATGCCCAGACGGAATATTTTGAATAGTATCCACCCTTAACCCTTGAAAGAAATTTCAACGCAAACTCATATTGAACGACAAAATGGGCTGAAGAGATGATTGACGGCTTTTTTAAAAGATTAAAAATAATCTCCTTTGCAGCGTAGTAGGGAAGATTTCCAACCACCATTACAGGCTTTTTTAGAGTCTCAATGTCAAAATTTCTCGCATCGCCCTCAAAAATATTTATTGAATTAAATTTTTCTTTCACTTTTTGAACGAGGTCTTTATCCTTTTCAACGCCAAGATATGAGATTGGAAGTTTCAAAAGATCTTCAGTCAAAAAGCCCTCTCCTGTTCCAATTTCAACCAGAGTGTTAATGTTTGAGCAATTCTTTTTTATAACATTAACAATCTTCTCTCTAATTTTTTTTGAGTTCAAAAAATGTTGTCCCAGATATCTTTTAACTTTCATTAATTAAGTCTACAATATAATGTTATAATTTTAAAGATGGAGGATTTTATGGATCGTTTTATTGGAACTACCGTTTTGTGCGTAAAGAAAGATAATGAAGTCGCTATGGGCGGAGATGGTCAGGTAACCTTTGGAAACACGGTTTTAAAGGCAACTTCAAAAAAAGTCCGAAGACTCTACAACAACAAAGTCCTTGCAGGATTTGCTGGTGGTGTTGCCGATGCCCTCACATTGTTTAACAGGTTTGAGGCAAAACTTGATGAATACAGAGGAAACATCGAAAGGTCTGCTGTTGAACTCGTAAAAGATTGGAGAACAGACAGGGCTTTAAGAAGGCTTGAAGCAATGTTGATCGTGGCGGATAAAGAAAATCAACTTCTCCTTTCTGGAAGCGGTGAACTTATCTCTCCCGATGATGGTATAATTGCAATAGGTTCTGGAGGTCCCTATGCACTTGCATCAGCACGCGCTTTAATGAAACACTCAAATTTAAAGGCAGGTGAAGTTGTGAAGGAAAGTTTAATTATTACTTCAAATATCTGTATTTATACAAACGGAGAAATTGTTGTAGAAGAAATATCTTAAGGAGTTAAAAATGATTAAAACAGAACAGGGTTCTTTAACACCAAAACTTCTTGATCCTCTTGTTCCAAAAAAAATTGTTGAAGAACTTGATAGATACATAGTCAAACAGAATGATGCAAAGAAAGCGGTTGCAATAGCATTAAGAAACAGGGCAAGAAGACAATCTCTTGATGCAAGTTTAAGGGAAGAGGTTGCACCAAAAAATATAATTATGATTGGTCCAACGGGTGTGGGAAAAACCGAGATCGCAAGAAGACTTGCGAAACTTACAAAATCCCCCTTTTTAAAGGTTGAAGCAAGCAAATTCACAGAGGTTGGCTATGTTGGAAAAGATGTTGAATCAATGATACGAGACTTGACTGAAATTTCCTTTAACCTCGTAAAACAAGAGATGGTTGAAAAAATAAGAGAGAAGGCTCAACAACTCGCAGAAGAAAGAATTTTAGATATTCTTTATCCAAAACCAACTATGAGAAGGCAGGATGAAATTTCTTTAGAACCAAAGGCTGAAGATTTTACAACGAGGGACAAGTTAAAACAACTTTTTAAAGAGGGAAAACTGGATGACAGAACGGTAGAAGTGGAGGTTTCACCCCAATCATTTCCAGCAATGAGGATTTTTTCCGGCTCAGGTATAGAGGAGATGGGATTCAACATCAAGGAACTTCTTCCCGATATGTTTGGCTCATCAAAAAAAAGAAAGAAAATGAAGGTGAAGGATGCTTTTGAGCAACTTATAAGGGAAGAGGAGGAAAAACTTATTGATCAGGATGAGATAAGTAGATTGGCAATAGAAAGGGCTGAACAATCGGGTATTGTTTTTATTGATGAAATTGACAAAATAGCGGGAAGGTCTCAGCAAGGACATGGTCCCGATGTGAGTCGTGAAGGAGTTCAAAGAGACCTCCTTCCAATTGTTGAAGGCACCAGAGTTATGACAAGGTATGGACTTATCAGGACAGACCACATTCTTTTCATTGCAGCGGGTGCATTTCATATGACAAAGCCTTCAGATTTACTTCCCGAACTTCAGGGAAGATTTCCTATACGAGTTGAACTTTCATCTTTGAGCGAGGAGGATTTTTTAAAAATTTTGAAAGAACCAGAAAACGCCCTCGTAAAGCAGTATACAGCCCTTCTTGCAACTGAAGGCGTTGAGGTGGAATTCACAGAAGATGCGATTATTTCACTTGCACACTATGCAGCAAGAATAAATGAACAGATGGAAAACATCGGGGCAAGAAGGCTTCACACAGTTATGGAAAAAGTTATGGAAGAGGTATCATTCAACGCTCCTGACCTTGCAGGAATGAAAGTCATAATAGACCAAACTTATGTTGATAAAATCTTAAAACCACTTGTTGAAGATAAGGACCTGTCAAAATATATATTGTAAAAATGTAATACCAATTTCACATCAAAGTCAGAGTTCAATTATTAACTTAAAATTTAGTTCAAAACCTATTATTTTTCATTCTAACGCATAGGCGATTATATCTTTGCTTTGAAGAAAGGCACGCTATAACCAATTTATTCAGGTTAAGTAGCGTTGAGTAATAAATCAGGACATGAGACTTCCTAAGATTAAGAGGAGAGGATAATAAAGAAAATGCTATAAAGCAAGATGTGACCCTGAATCAGTTCTTGTTGAACATTGCAAATTGCAAAATAATTTCTCCTCTTTGCAGGAAGAGACAAAAGGAGATTTCCTCAATAAGAAGCTAAATGCTGATTAAAGAAAAAAAATAGAAAAATAAAAAATATTGTAGGCGGGGATACACATCACCGTCTTTATTTCTGAATAATCGTCTCATCCCTTAACACATCTTTTTGTTCGAATGTAGGGATGAAACATGATATAAAGGTAATTCTTTTCTTATCCCCGACCGTCATGGTATTAAGATATTTTTCACCTTTTTCTATTTTGTTGGTGAAATAAAAAAATCTTATTTCTGTTAACCCTTGCTGTTTTAGAACTGAATTAAGTTTTGATAGAAGTTTCTTGGTTTCATTAGATAATCCCTCTTCAAGTTGTTTACCTGATGTCGCTTGCTTGAAAGTGAGCACATTTGGACTAAAGATGATTTCCTTTGGGATGCTGATGCTATCTTCTTTATCTTTAATGAATTCGTTATATTCCTTTACAAAATTTTTCTTCACTTCTTGGACCAATTTGGAGTAGACAAAAACTTCAAGTATCGCTTTAAGAATTGATTCATTAGAATTGGGCTGTTTTACTTCTATTATGTTAAGGCTCCCACTGCTCTCATCGTACCCAAGCAGGTCAATTTTCCCTTTCTTATCTCTTAGGTCTTTTTTAAGCGGGACTTCATAGTCAATTATTTTACCTAACACACCAAAAGGTTCTTTGTTATAGGCGTTATATAAAGCATAGCACATTCTTTTTTCCGTAAATTTTTCTTCGTTTGACTTTATATTGGCACATCCATCGTGTCCATCTTGACAAAAATTGTTCTCTCTACAGTTGTTCTTGCTACAGTTGTTGAAATTATCCTCTAACTCGGTAAAATGTTCTTTTAAAATTTGAGCACACGCTTCTTCGTAACTCTTATCTTTTAAGGCATTCCAATTGTACACATTAAACCAATTTTTTAATTCAATTTCCTCAAACTCCTTTTCTAATTCTTCCCTGCTTTTCTTTTTGGACATTTTAACTCTCCTTTTAATTTAGTTCGCTCTTTAACACGGTTTTTCATTTTGTAAAGCCACAACAATCACGCTAATTTACTTCCATCTTTTTCACTACCCTTACAAGAGACTCATTATGACATTATTTATCTCTCCTTGTCAAAAAGTTTAATCTCCTCTTCCATCTTTCTGCTTTTTAAAAAATATCTCCAATAATCTGGAAGAAGTGAGTGGATCAAGCTTGCCTTTTTTAGGTATGGTGCAAAGATATTTATTGCTTTCCATACCTCTTTTGCCTCCTTTGCATCGTGTCCCTTTTCGACCGCTTTTTTGAGAAAATCACGCTTTATCTCCTCAGCCTTTCCGGGAATTGGCACGCTGAAATTGAGAAGAATGTGGTGTGCATCAAAGGGGATAAAACCTGCATACTCCGTAAGAATAAGAAATGCTTGATCGTCATATAGAATCAAGCCGTAGGTTTCATTAAGAATTGACTCAAGGGATTTGATTTTAGATAACGAATCAACCATTGATGATGAGATATGTTTTTCATAAGGAAATAGTGTCTTCAATCTCTTTTTTATTTCAGTAAATTCCTCTTTGCCCTTAGCCCTCTTCAAATACTCATAACAGATTCCTTTTTCCCTTTGAAAGCAAAGTGTTGTCCTGTAAAAGGCAATAAACTCCGCAAAATTACACGGTTTAAAGATTGAGAGAAGACCTCTTAAATAGGGTTTTGCAAATTGTCCCAATCCTTCACCTTGACCTGATGAAATAAGTTCAAAAGTCTTTTCATCATCAAGGGGAATCTTTTCAGGATACAAAATATTCATATCTTCAAAACCTGTGGCAATATCTTTGTAATTATCTGTTTCAATGCACATAAAATAGAGAATTTCACATTCTCTTATTTGCTCCCTTTCACAGAGCACAACCTTTTTCCCTTCTCTGCCAATTGTTGTCGGGAAAAACTGCTCAATGTCTTCACTTGAAACCACTGTGTAGGGAATGTAACTGCTGAATGAATCGCCCGGGGCAACCGCTGATGGCGGAACTACATCTTTGATATATTCCTTTCCAAAAACTTTCTTCAGGTGAGTTATCAGTTTTTGCTTTCCTCCCTTCTCCACAAAGAAACCAAACTTAGGGAACATAGAGGAATTGACATCAAAAAATCCTCTAAAGGGAAGGTTCAATATTATTGGATCAACATAACTGAAGTGAAGGCAGTAGAGGATTAAAGAATCTGATAGTTTAGATGGCGGAATAAAGAAAATTCTGTTTTTTCTTAAAAATTTTGCCATCTCTAAAAGGACTAAGATTTGTAGATGAAGGCGATTGTCGAGGCATTCTATTAGTTCAAATTCATCAGAAAGCCTTTTACGATATTCTTCTCTTTTATCTTGTGGGAATTTTATATTTCTGAACTCTTTTCTAATTGTGTGTTCGTACTCCATCTCTTCATTAAAGTTAAGATAATCATCCAATCTTTCTAATTTTTTCTTCATATTTCAAATTCCTCCTCATCATTCACCATTTTTACTTTTTCAAAGATATTACTGTATTTTTCTGGCTCCGCTGTGTGTATCGGGATTACACTTTTTGGGTTAAAAGCCTTCACAAATGCTTTAAGAGTTTCAATATCAGCGTGCCCTGATGTGTGTATCTCTCGAATTATTTCCACCCCTTTACTTTTCAAAAATTCAAGGAACTTTCTGTTTCTTTCATCATTTTCATACCCTTTCCACATTGACCAGATGAGTGTTCCATCTTCAAAATTCAGACTTTTAAGATTGGCTTCCATATTTGGACGAATTAGCATCACTATTTCGTCTCTGTTTTGGTTGATTTCCTCTTTTGTGATCTTGAAGGGTCTAAAGTTGAAAATTTTCTCCTCGTAGTTTGCTTTCATCAATTTTGTTGTTATTCTGGATGAGAAAAAGAGTTTTAAATTTCTATACTTGCTTGAAAGATGCGGGAACTTTCCGTATTTTGCCATTATGTCAAGAATGCAGGCTAAATATGGGTCAATCACAAAGGTTTTTTTGCTTTTCAGGCACGATTTATAGATTGAAACGATTCTGTCAAGATTCTGGCCTGATGCCATCAAAAGCGTTATCCCTTTCTTTTTTCGTTGCAGGAAAGTTGTCAATTCTTCCTCAATATCCGTTTCTTTATTGGCATTATCTAATCTTGAGATATTAGTTCCCTCAAGAATCAAAGCATCAATCTCTGGAGGAGGATTCGAGATTAATCTATCAATGAGTTTTCCCTTTCTTCCATGCCTTCTAAAATCTCCCGAGTAAAAAATCTTTTTCCCCCCCGATTCTATGAGAAAGGCATAAGAATCGACTGCTGAGTGGTCAACGAGATAGGGGGTGATTTTAAATGACGCTAAAAAAATCACTTTCCTATCCTCTATAATTTCACTTTTCTTAATTTTGATTTGAGAATTAGAAATCAAAGAGGAAAATTCAATCAAATCCTTTGTTGCAGCACCAAGATAAACGGGAATGTCCATATCTAATTCATTTATAAGCCCATAATGATCGAGGTGTGAATGTGAAATAAATAGCCCCGAATACTCTCCTTTCAAAGAAGGAAGCAATTTCTTTACATCGTAATTGCGATTTTGCATACACCATAGCGGTAAGCCGATTTCGAAAAGTATCTTCTCTCTTTCATTAAAAACCTCAATTGAGGAGCCCCCAATTTCTTTAGTTCCCCTGTGGACTATAATCTTCATAACAAAACTTCTTCTCCATTCCAATATAGACTATAACACCCTTAGTGGTGCAAAATGGATGACATACTATTTGAGCAAACAAATGACTGATTTAAGAAGCATTAGACGATTTGAATGTTCTTCTCCTTCTCTATTTTTATTTTTCCTTATTTTGAGTTAAACTAATATAGTTTAGGAGGATATCCTATGAACGATGAGAGAATTTTAAAAGCACAGGAATTCTTGAAACAGGGTGAATTTGATGAGGTTATAAAGTTGTTGAAACCTCTTTTGAATGAAAATCCTGATAATCTGGAGATAAGACAAATTCTGACTGAGGCACAGGAAGGAATGATGCTCAGGCTCCAGTTGACAAGAAAGATAAATGAGGCTTCGCAATTAATTACTAAAGGTGATAAAGAATCGGCATTAAAAATAATAGAAAGCGTTTTAAAAGTTGACCCCACTAACCCAGAAGGGTTAAAACTAAAAGAATCTTTGCATCTAACCGAACTAGGTGCAGAAAAAGAGGATACCTCTTTTGAGGATCTTGAACCATTTGAACTGTTGGAACCACTGCCAATTGCGGAGCCTAAAACTTCAGGTAATGAACCAACCCTCGAATCGCTTGAAAACTTTGATTTTGGTGAAGTAGGTGATGTAAAAGATGATAGCATACCTCAAGAATCAGAAGGCAAACAGAAAGAGGAAGTTCCACTTGAGTCTTTTGGTGACTTTTCATTTGGAGGAGAAGAGGAAAAAAGGGAACCTGAAGCAATCCCTTTAGAAGAACCTCAAGGTGAACAAACGGTTCTTTCTACCGAATCAGAATCCGCTATGCCCTTTTCTTTTGGCGAAGAGGAGAGCAAACCAGAAAAGCTTATAAGTGAAGGGAAAGAACTTATAACACAAGGGAAATATCAAGAAGCCATTGATGTTTTGACAAGGGTTTTTATTCTTGATGAAGAAAATGTTGAGGCACAGAACCTGATTGATGATGCAAAAACAAAACTTCAACAAAGGGAGCAGGAAGCAAATTTAATTCTTAATGAGGCAATTTCAATTTATGATTCAGGAGATTTTGAAAAGGCTAAGGAGATGTTTCTCAAAGTTACAGGGATCATTCCTGGACATAGAGAGGCACTATTTTATCTGAACGAAATTGAGGAAAAGAAGAGTGCTTCATCATTTCAGCTTGAAACTCCTTTTCAAACTGAATCGTCGCAGGCTCAGGATAACTTTTCTTTTGATACTTCAGGAATGGAGGACCTTTCAAGCCTTGTTACGGAAGAAAAAGAAGAATCATCTCCCGCTTTTAAGGTAGAAACAAAACCTCCTGAAATAGAGCCACCAGCACTCACCTCTCAAAAGAAAGTGTTGCCAAAAAAGAAAGAAGGAAAGGAAATTCCATACACTTTAATTGCTATTATTGTAATTGGACTTGCAGTTGTTGGGGCTGGGTTTTTCTTTGTTCCTATAATATGGAAATCAATGTTTAGCCCGAAGCAAGTGGCTCAGACCATCCCGCGTAAGCCTCCAAAAGAAAAGCCAAAGCAGGCACAATCTTCAACAGGTCAGGAATCACCAAAAGTTCCTGCAAATAGCGTCAGAAGCGTAACAGAAGTTTTGCTTGAGGCTAAAACTGCAATGCAAGAAAAACAGTATGAAAAGGCTATAAATCTCTTTTCTGAGGCTGAAAAACTGGGGGGACAAACAATTGAGATAAGAACTAACATTGAAAATGCAAAAGTGCTTTTAGAACAGCAGAAGGAAGAGGAGGCAAAAGTCCAGAGATTTGTTACAGATTACGAAAAGGCTGTAAAATTCTTCAAAATGGCTGAATATGGCGAGGCTGTAAGGATTTGCTGGAGGCTAATTTATCCAAAAGAACAGGAACAGTTTGCATTACAGATGGGAAAGGCTGATCAAATCAGAAAAATAATAAGAAATGGCTATTTCAACTGGGCTGTGAAAGATTTAAAGGCGGGAAATGTTCTTGTTGCAAAGAACAATTTGAAAGATTTACTTGATTTTGACCCCAAAGACAGTAAAGCAAGAGAACTTTTAAATTTTACAACAAGGTATTTGAACAAACCGCTTGATGAAGATTATCAGAGTTATGTGCAAAATCTTACCTACCGACAGATAGAGGAATGATGAGAATTTTTAGAAATATCAGGGTGCAGCGTAGCGTCTTATTATGAAAAAAGTTTTTATCTTGCTTCTTTTTTTGATTTTAATTTCGTGTGCTGAAAGACAACAGACAAAAGTAAAACAGGTGGAGGTTCAACCACCTCCTCAAGTAAAAAAGGAAAATCAACTTTCTGAAAATATAATGAAATTTTGCGAATCTCTTGAAAAAGGTGAAGTTCAAAAAGATGGGGCGTCAACCTGTAATCAGTTCTTAGAGGAATATTTTTCATTAAATGATGAAGAGAAAAATGACCCAAGGCTTCAAGGTGCGGTTGAAAGGCTAATCGAACTTTCTTTAAGAGAGTCAATTAAAGACAACCTTGCCCCTGAATCTATTGGTGAAGTTGAAGAATCGCCAAAGGAAAAACTTTTGAATGAGACAACTTTCCTTTCACAGGAAGAGTTGCTTGAAACATTAAAAGAGGTTGAAAAGGCAAAAGCAACAATAAAGACAGGGATTCCGATTCCTCTTGAAAACAGTGATGTAATAAAGTATATAGGACTATACCAGACGAAATTGAGGAAGTGGTTTTCGGAATCTTTACAAAGAGGCGCTCCTTATATCGATGAACTTCAGACGATATTTAAAGATGAGGGCGTCCCGCCTGAACTTATCTATCTTGCGATTGTTGAATCAGCGTTTAAAACAAATACCCGCTCAAGAGCAAATGCTGTCGGAATGTGGCAATTTATGGAACAAACAGGAAAAAAATATGGGCTTAACATTGATTTCTTTCAAGATGAGAGGCTTGATCCCATTGTGTCTGCAAGGGCATCCGCGAAATACTTGAAATATCTGTATGATTCTTTTGGTGATTGGAATCTCGCTCTTGCATCTTACAACTGTGGCGAAGGAAAATTATTCAGGTACTTAAGAAATCACAAAAAGGCAGATTTTTGGACCATAAAAAAGGGGAAATTTTTGAAAAGGGAAACAAGGGAGTATGTACCTGCAATTCTTGGGGCAATCGTTATTGCATCAAATCCTCAGGCATTCAACTTTACAATTGAAGACCCTCCTCAAAAACTTGAATACGCAGTCTTTAAAATAAATTTCCCCATAGACTTAAGAGGTGTCGCAAATGAACTTCAAATTCCCATAGAACACCTTCTTATTTTAAATCCTTCTTTAAAAAGAATTATTACGCCCAATCGGGAATATGAACTCAAGGTTCCTGCAAATCTTTATGAAAAATTAGAAAATTATCTTAAAAGAGGAGAAGAATTAAAGGTTGACTATGTCATCCATCAGGTAAGAAGAGGGGAAACTTTAAGAACCATAGCAAAAAAATATGGAGTCGATCCCAGAGAAATTATAGAAGCAAACCTATCCATTCCCAAAAGATTAAATTCAAAAACAAGCCTTCTTATTCTTAAAAATGGCGTAAAATCTAAAATTGAAGGGAAAAAAGAAATTGTAGAAAATAAAGGTATGGATGATACTCCTCAAAAAGCAGAGACTTTTTATGAAGTAAAAAGAGGAGATACTCTATCCAAAATAGCAAATAAATTTGGAAAAAGTATTGAAGAAATATGCAAAGAGAACAACATTTCTAAAAGAACAGTTTTGAGAATTGGTATGAAGTTAAAAATACCAGAATAAAATGCCCGATTTTATTTATAGGTGGATAGAAATCCTTATTTATTACCTCAACCTTTTTCTTGGAAATATTGAATTTGTCCAATTTTTGAAAAGCATCATAAAAGAACGGGAACGAATGTTTTATGTTTTCCCGGTCTTAATTTTCCTGGGGTTGATCGTCGTAATTTTAACAATAATATTTGCAAAGTTTTTTTCAATTGATAGAAATATTGAAAGAAAAAAGGGGAAAAAATGAAGAGGCTATTTTACCTTTTAATGTTTCTATTTCTGCTTCTCTCCTGTGGTAAAAAGGCGATGAAAGTTGAGGAGGTCTCAAGGGGATACACTGAAAAGGGGATAGCCTCATGGTATGGAAATGAATTTAAAGGAAAACCAACGGCAAGCGGTGAGATTTTTGACCCCGAAAAGATGACCGCTGCCCACAAAACTCTTCCGCTTGGAACAATTGTTAAAGTTACAAACCTTGAAAACGGTAAAAGTGCAAATTTGAGAGTCAATGATAGAGGACCATTTGTGAGGGGAAGAATCATTGACTGCTCAAAAAAAGGAGCGAAGGAACTTGGTTTTTATGGCGAAGGAACTGCAAAGGTTAAAATTGAGGTTGTAAGAGAGGGAAGGGGAAAGCCCATCAACTCTCCTACCGAAGTTATAGGGGGTGATAAAGGGAGAGTCCTTGATGATTCATTTACGGTTCAAGTTGGAGCATTTTCAGACTTGAACAATGCAAAGAGATTCAAGGAAAAATTGGAAAAAATTTATGGTGATTGCTACATAGCAAAGTTCAAAGATTTTTACAGAGTGAGGCTGGGACATTTCAAGAGTGAGAAAGAAGCACAAACCCTTCTTGATTTAATTTTAAAGGATGGATTCGAAGGATTTTTGACAAGGAATGACTGATGGAAGAAGAAATTTATTTACTTGCAGATTCTCACTTAAACTCAAAATCAGATGAAATAAATGATCTTTTTTCAAAATTTTTGAGGATTTTTCAAGAATCAAAATTATCAAAACTGATAATTTTAGGAGATCTTTTTTCAAACTGGATGGGAATCGATGACCTTTTGAGTGATTATCAGAAAGAGATTATCAAAGCATTAAACCATCTCAAAGAAAATGGGAAAGAGATAATTTTTTTGGAAGGAAACAGAGATTACTTTGTTGATGAATTAAAAGAAACTCCTTTTTTATTTATCGGAAAAAATTATAAAATGGATTTCAGCAATGGCACTAAAATTCTTTTTGAACACGGGGAAACCATAAATTGGGAAGATAGAAATTATCTTTTATGGAGTTACATTACAAGAACAAGCAGTGTCAAATCCCTTCTTAAAATTTTAAAAAAAGATTTTGCTAAAAATCTGGCTGAGAAGTTGGAGGAAAAACTATCAAGAACAAACTATGAGCATAAAATTGAAATACCTTTTGATGAGATAAAAAAATATGCAAGATCATTAAAAGAAGAGGGTTACACAAATCTTGTTTTAGGACATTTTCATAGAAAACTTGAATATGAATTTTATGGGGTTAAGGTTAATTTAGTTGATACCTTTATGAATAAAGGTAGTTTCTCAATTATAAATTCTCAGGGCAAAATTGAAACAAGATATATAGCCTAAAAAGATAATTCTATAAATACATTTAATAATTTTTAGTTTTATTTTGTGATAAAATATTTTTTGAGGAGGTGTTAAATGAAAAAATCCCTATTTTTTATTTTTCTTATTTTTTTATCGGTTGCAATTTTTTCTCAAGGAATAACTTATAAAGGCAATTTGAAAATTGAGCCACCCGATGTAGAGGGGGAAAAAGAGGCAAAATCACCTAATTTAACAGGTTTTGAATTTGAGTCTTTTGCATCAGGTGGAAAGTTTAAGATGGTATATCTTACTGATTTTGGCTTTTTTAAAAACGGAGATTATATGCTGGGTGACGCCAATGCCAAAGTTGTCTATTTTGTCTTTCCCGGAACAAAAAGTTACTGGGAAATGAATCTTGATGATTATGCAAAGTTTGGGCAGGAAACTCAGAAGTTGGTCAAATTAACCTACTCTAACCAGAATGTTTCTGTTTCTCTATTACCACCAAAAGTAATAAATGGTTATCCTTGCACAGGTAAAAGGGTGAAAATTTCTTACGATATGGAGAGTTCAACTTTAGGCATAAAAAATAGAACCCACAAAGAGGAGACCACTGACTATTACTCAACTACAAAATACGATGTTCTTGCCCTTTTTGGAGGATACAATTGGCATTCAGAAGGAGTTAAAACGGGAGACCCTATATTTGATAAGCAAATATCTGAGAAGATTGGTTTTCTTGGTTTTCCAATTCAGATAATTTCAGAAAATTATTCAAATGGAAAATATGAAGGGAAAACAATCCTCACCACAAGAGATGTTTCTGTATCTAAAGTTTCACCCGCCGTTTTTATTCTTCCTTCAGGATATACAAAAGAGGAATCGGGAATCTGGTCTACAATAAACAGGGCTTTGACTTCTGAAAATTCTTCTGAAGAGTCAACTGAGGCTTCAAAAGAGGAAAACAAAGATGGTGAATCTGCAGAAGAAAATAAGGAGAATGAAAATAAAGAAGATAACTCTATTCAAAATAAAGGTAAAAAGATTTTTAAGAAAATAATAAAAAAGGTAACAAAATAAATAGAGATTTTTGCTCTAAATTTCTCTACATTGTTAAGTAAAACGCCAGTGGGAGAGAAGTGTTTGCACCTTAAAGAGTTCGGAAAATTCTAAACATTTATTCCCATTGTTTCTCTTAAAATGTAACCCACACCAAAACTTATCCCAGCAACAGCAAGACTCATTAGCACCATTTCTATGAAAGGTTTAAAGAAACCCTTGTCTTTTGCAACGGAAACATAGAAATTAAAAATTGCAATTAGTAAAATCGCAATAAGAATTGAGATTAAGAGAGAAAAATAGGGATTACTTGAAACCAGGAAAGGAAAAACAAGAAAAAGTACCGTAACCATGTAGACTATTCCTGTATAAATGGACGATTTTAATGGATTTTGTTCTCCCTCTTCTGCCTTTGTCGAAAGATACTCTGAAACTGCCATTGAAAGTGCTGCTGAAACTCCAACCACAAGCCCCGATAAAGCTACCAGAGAAGATTTTTGTAGAGCAAGAGTTAGCCCAGCAAGACATCCCGTCAATTCTACAAGAGCATCACTTAACCCCAAAACTATTGAACCAACATATTTTAACCTTTCCTCATCAATCATATTTATAAGTTGCGCTTCATGTTCGTTTTCGTCCTTTACAATTCTTTCTGCATCAGGAAGGTCATTTTTTATTCCATCATACTGTTTTTGAGCCTCTTCTTCACCCTTTTCAAGAAGTTTTATCCCGAATGTCAAGCCAAAAACTCTTGAGATGAATAAAAAGAGATAAGTTTTTAATTTTGAAGGAGCAATTTCTTTCTTAGTATAACTTTTCCAGCCTTCGTAATGGGCAAGTTCATCTTTACCTATTTTCTCAAGAATGTCCCTATTTTTAGGGTCTTTTTGAACTTTCGCCAATTTGGAGTAAATTAAATGTTCTGTAATCTCTTTTTTTTGATAGGACTCAAGTTTTTTTAAAAGAGACCGTTTTTTTAACTCCATAAGAGAGATTATACACTTTTCTTTATTAAATTGTCTAAAGATATTTTTCCGGCACCATAGGAGAAAACATAGAGTAATCCGCCCATTATCGCAGTGTTTTTCATAAAATTAATTGATTGGGATTGGTCAGAGAAGTTGGTGTGAAAAATGATCGTTGTAGGAATTAGAAAAATGATTAAAAGAAGCGAGCCATATCTTGTTAAGAATCCAGAAAATAGAGATAATCCTCCTATTCCTTCAAATATCATCGCAACGATTAGAAAAAA
>DHFQ01000060.1 GCA_002402325.1 Candidatus Aminicenantes bacterium UBA4820 | reverse complement strand
ATATAGTAAAGCAGTTTCATAGTAAAACAGGGTTAAAATAGCACACTTAGATAAAAGGAGTTAAAAATGTTTTGTTATCAATGTCAGGAAACGGCAAAAAATAGCGGATGTCCGATCAAAGGAATTTGTGGCAAGGTTGAAAGCACATCAAACCTTCAAGACCTTCTGATTTTTGTTTTAAAGGGGATCTCCTTCTTTGAAGAAAAACTGAAGGAGATGGATGAAAAAAGCGACGAGAATCATCTTTTCATCATTAAAAGTTTGTTTTCAACTGTAACAAATGTCAATTTTGATGATGATAAACTTATTGAGTTGATTACAGAGGGGCTTCAAAGAAAGGAAGAAGTTAAGAAAAAGTTCTTCAATCTTTACAAAAAAAAGAATCACAAAGAGTTTGAAGGAATTCTTCCCGATTGTGCACTATGGACAGGAGAGCCATTAGAGTATGAGAAGAAGGGAAAAGAGGTCGGAATTTTAACGACTGAAAATGAGGATGTAAGATCCTTAAGAGAACTTTTGATAATCGGGATAAAAGGAATATCCGCTTATGCGGATCACGCAGCAATTCTTGGAATGAAAAAACAGGAAATTGGCGATTTTATGGTTGAAGCACTTGCCTCCACGACAAAGAACTTAAGCGTGGATGAAATGGTTAATCTTGTGATGAAAGCGGGAAAAATTTCTGTTGATACAATGGCTTTGCTCGATGAGGCAAACACTAAAGCCTACGGAAATCCCGAAATAACTGAAGTGAACATCGGAGTAAGAAACAATCCAGGCATCCTTATTTCTGGTCATGATTTGAAGGATATGGACGAACTTCTAAAGCAAACTGAAGGGACGGGAGTTGATGTCTATACTCACGGCGAGATGCTCCCAGCAAACTACTACCCCGCTTTCAAGAAATATAAACACTTTGTTGGTAACTACGGAAGTGCGTGGTACAACCAGAACAGTGAGTTTGAATCTTTTAACGGCCCGATTTTAATGACAACAAACTGCCTTGTTCCGCCAAAAAAGGATTGCAAATACTTTGATAGACTTTATACAACAGGATTGGTCGGATTCAAAGGGGTAAAACACATTCCGGATAGAAAAGAGGGCAGTGAAAAGGATTTTTCTGAAATAATTGAACAGGCAAAGAAATGTCCCCCTCCAGAAGAGATTGAAAAGGGAACGATAGTTGGAGGTTTTGCCCATAGTCAGGTGATTGCTCTTGCGGATAAAGTTGTTGAAGCGGTAAAATCGGGAGCGATAAAAAGATTTGTTGTTATGGGGGGCTGCGATGGGCGTCATCAATCAAGAAACTACTACACCGAACTTGCAAAAAAACTCCCCCAGGATACCGTAATTTTAACTGCAGGATGTGCGAAGTATCGCTACAACAAACTTCCGCTTGGAAATATTGATGGAATTCCTCGAATTCTTGATGCGGGGCAGTGCAACGATTCTTACTCCCTTGCGGTAATCGCTCTTAAGTTAAAGGAAGTTTTTGGAGTTAAGGATATAAATGATCTTCCAATTTCTTATGACATCGCATGGTACGAACAAAAGGCAGTTGCAGTTCTCCTTGCTCTACTCTACCTTGGTGTTAAAAATATCCGCCTTGGTCCAACTCTTCCCGCATTTCTCTCTCCGACTGTTTTGAATGTTCTGGTCGATAAATTTGCTATAAAGCCGATTGGCACTGTTGATGATGACTTAAAGGCGATTATGGCGGGAAATTAGGTTTAACGGGAAATCTCACTTATAAATCAGTGCCTTATATCTTTTGGGGCTGGCAATAGCCAGCCCTTTTTTTGATACTATGTTTTATAATCTGAGGCATTTCTCTATGTTTTTGGTGGTGCTTATGGTAAAATTTATTTTAAAAGATGTTGATCATTGAATGAAAAAAAGAGGGTATCGAGGAGAAAAAAGTAATGAATCAAATAGGTAGAATTATAAATTTAATTTGCCTGTTTATTTCAATTGTGCTCCTTTTTTTGCAAGGATGGAAACTCAATGAGTTTTGCTGGATTGTCTGGGTAACGGGGTTGATGTTTTCCTACCTTTGTAGCATAACCGGTTTTTTTCAGTTGTGTTTTGACATAAAAAATCAGTCTGAAACCCTCTCGCAATATGTACCCTTTTTTATTTACTCAAGGAAATTTCTATTCGTTTTATTGATAATAACAGCAGGTTTTGTAACATCGTCTATTGCAATTTTAATTTATACTTACCTCTTTGGATTTTATGGACTTTTTCTCTCTGTCTTTGCACGAATGGAACCTTTAAATCTTTTTGGCGAAAATGGTTACATCAACTCAGATTTTTTTACTCCTGTAAAATTTCTTCTTCTAAAATTCTATCAAATAATAATTGTTTCACTTATCGCGGATTTCTTTTTTATTCTCAAAATTGATTCCTGGAGCAAAATTTTCCTGCCTTTCAAATCAAAAGAGATTTTAAGAATTCACATAATGACTCTTCTTCTTCCTTTTTTAAGCCTTCTATTTTTTGCTCTTTTTAAGGACAAATATCAAACCCCCGTAATAATTGCTCTTTTATGCCTTTTTTACTTTATCAACTTCAATCTCCCAAAAAGAAAATCTAAAGAAGAATTTCCTTCCTGAAGCACAGATAAAAGTTTTCAATTTTTCTTGCTTAAGAACAGTCAATGCAATCTGCAATTTAAAATTGTTAATTCTTTTCACGGCAAAACATCGCAGGCTGAAATCTTGTTGCTACGATAATTTTTTGAGAGGAGAGGGGATTATTTTCTAATTTTGAATTAATTTTTTGATTATCTCGTTTCTTACCCTATTTTTGTCAAGGCACCATTCTGGAGCGATGAGGATCCCCTTCGGTCTTTCGCCGGTGATTCTGTGAATAACAGTTTCGGGAGGGATAATTTTTAAAAATTTCACCGCAAGGTTTATATATTCATCAAAGGATAAAAGTTTTATTTTGCCCTCTCTAAACCACTCCTCAAAAGTGCTTCCTTTTACTATGTGGAGAGGATGAAGCTTAACTCCCCACGGCTTTAGTCTTGCACACTCCTTGAAACTTTCAAGAATCATCTCTTCGGTTTCCTCTGGAAGTCCCGCGATTAAATGAAGAACCGTTAAAATCCCTCTCTCTTTTAATTTTCCCATTGCGACTGTAGTGTCTTCGTGAGAATGCCCCCTGTTGCAAAGGTTTAGAGTTTGATTGTGACAACTTTGCATACCTATTTCAATAAAGAGAAATGTCTCTTTGTTTAACTCATCAAGGATTTTCAAGACATCATCATCTAAGCAATCTTGCCTTGTTCCAATTGCAATACCAATGACTCCATCAATTGAAAGAGATTTTCTGTAAATCTCTTCAAGTCGTTCAGGATCACCATAGGTGTTTGAAAAGGCTTGAAAGTAGGCTATCACCCCTTTGCAATCTTTATTTATAAGTCTTTCTGCTTCAGATTTGAGCCTTTCATACCAATCACCATTTTGATTTTCTGGTCCTGAGCCATAAGGATCACACCAGAAACAACCACCTTTTCTCTCTTTTTTTGTTCTGTTCGGGCAGGTAAATCCTGCATCAAGAGAGATTTTCTTTACTTTTCCCCCAAATTTCTCTTTGAGGTAATCTGACAAAGAAAAATAGGGAACTCTTGAAAAATCCATCCCTTACTTCTTAGTTGGGTTATCAGGATAATATCCCGAATCAATCAAGGGTTTAAAAATCTCTGTCACCTTCACCCTGAAACTTTCTTTCAATCCGAGCAACTTAAAAGCATCATCGGTTCTTGGATCGGGCAATTTTTCACCTGATAATGAATGTTCCCTATTTTCTGCAGCCTTTTTTAGCATATCTAAAGTCCCATCCTCATCTCCGGAGTCAGCGAGTATTCTTGCTTTGATAAAGTAGTACATTGGATAGTTGGAATCTTTAGACAATCCATAATCAAGAACCTCAATCGCTTTGGGGAAATCCCCCTTAAGCCTGAGAAGATTTGAGTAATTTTCAACAAGTGCAATCCTTAATTCCTTTTTTAAAGATGGCATCCTTTTCTCTTTTTCATAAGCGGAGCCTAAACATTGATAACAAAACTCATACATTTGAGATACGCAATATAAATTACCCATAAAGATATTATTTTCAACGGTTGGTTCAAAGGCTTCAACAAATTTTACCTTTTTCAAAAGATTTTTTATTTTGCCCCTGTCTTCCTCTTTGGGGTTTTGAATCCTGAATCTTACATCAATCCATGTGGAACCTTTAGATGTGTAATAATCTCCATTTAACTCATCCTGCGGCGGGTCTGTTGTGACAGAATTTTTAGCAGTGTAAAGAAGAAACGCTGAATTTTTGTCATCCCATTTTTCAACAGACTCCATTTTTATCCCCATTTGTTTGAGAATGTTTTCATAGTAATCTCTAACTTTCCTGGCGCCAACTGTTGGAGAACCCTTTTCAAAATAAATGTCAAATATAACCTTACTTTTTTCATTAAAGGCTTCAACCTTGAATGTTCCTTCACTATCAAGAACTTTTGCTTCTATTATTTGATAGTCATTAAAAGGAACTTCAATAGCCCAGTTGTAATTGGGTTTGAAAAATTGCACAAGGTCATCGGAGAATAGGTTGAAACTGAAAATCAAGAAAATTGTTAATAATAAAATTGACTTTTTCATTGATCCCCCTTACCTATTAAAAAGTTTATAGATTTTTTCAAGTGCAACAAAAAGTTTTTGAGCCTCTTCCTTCGTGTTGTAAAGATAGAATGACGCTCTTAAAGTGTTGTCCATATTCAGGTAGTTCATCAATGGCTGGGCGCAATGGTTACCGCTTCTTACCGCTATTCCAAATTTATCAAGGAGGTTTGCCGCATCGTGAGGATGGACTCCCTTTATGTTGAATGAAAAAACCGCAAGATTATCACCCGCTTTATGTCCATACAACTCAATAAAATCCATACTATTCAAGTTTTCATAGACATATCTTTCAAGTTCCTTTTCGTAGTTGAAAATCCTTTCCATACCTATTGATTCAAGGTAATTTATAGCCTCATCAAATCCAGTAGCCTCTACAAAGGCAGGGGTTCCTGCCTCAAACTTGAAGGGGAGTTCATTCCATGTTGCTCCCTGTAAAGTTACCGTTGAAATCATATCTCCACCTGTAAGAAAGGGCGGCATCTCTTCAAGAAGTTCTCTTTTCCCATAAAGAACCCCAATTCCAGTTGGACCGAGCATCTTGTGCGATGATGCGGCGAAAAAATCAACATCAAGTTCTTTTACATTTACAGGGATATGAGGCAAAGATTGTGCCCCATCAACAAGGATTTTTGCTCCAACATTTCTTGCCATCTCCCTTAAAGGCTTGATGTCATTAATCAAACCAAGGACATTGCTTGCGTGGATCACCCCAACAAGTTTTGTCTTCTTTGTTATCAAAGATTCAGCCTCTTTTAAATCAAGAACGCCATCTTTATTGAGTTTAATAAATTTGAGATTTATGCCGATCTTATCTCTCATTATAAGCCACGGAACAAGATTTGAATGGTGCTCCATTATCGTAAGGACAACCTCATCTGAAGGCTTTAAAAATCTTGAAGACCACGAATGGGCAACGAGGTTTAAACCTTCCGTTGCATTTCTTACAAAAACTATCTCCTTCATACTCTTAGCGCCGATAAAGTTTGCAACCTTTTTATGGGCATTTTCATACATAGTAGTCGCTTCGTAGCCAAGCGTATGAATCGCCCTGTGTATATTGGCATTTGAATTTTTTAAAAAATTTTCCATCCTCTCAATCACACTCTTTGGCTTTTGTGTAGTTGCTGCATTGTCAAGATAGATGAGGTCTTCCCCGTTTATCTTCCTTTTTAAAATTGGAAAATCTTCCCTTATTTTTTTTATTTCTTCGTCTGTAAGGCTCTTCTCATCCATTTTCACTCTCTATAAAAACTGCCCCATCTTTTAAGATCACCTTATAAATTTTTATGTCTTCCACTGCTGGCATTGAAAGGACTTTTCCTGTCTTCAAATCAAATCTTGCACCGTGGTGGGGGCAAATAAAGGCATCACCTTCAATTTTACCACCAGACATTTCCTTTTCCTGATGTGAGCAGAGATTGCTTATAGCAAAAATCTCATCTCCATTTTTTATGAGAAGAATCTCCTCTCCATCAACTTCAACCTTCAATCCATTTTCCTTAATTTCATCAATCAAAGCAACCTTTTTAATCATCCTCTTCTCCTACAAAATCTTTTCCATATAAAGCCTTCTTTAAAACTTTTAAGGCAAGTAGAGCACATTTTAGCCTCATAGGACCAACGGGAATGATGAGGTTTTCAAGCATCTGCTCCTTCGTTATCTTCTTTGCCTCCTCAATATCCATTCCCTTTACCATATCGGTGAGTATTGATGCGGCTGCCTGTGATATTATGCAACCTTTTCCAGAAAATTTAATATCATCTATTTTTCCTTCCTTTGTGTTTATTGTCATCTTTATCTGATCACCGCAGGAGGGATTTCCATCTTCTATCTTAATTTCACAGGGGTTTAATTCACCGAAATTGTGCGGATTTCTATAATGCTCAATTATAACATCCATCATTAATGGGTCAATATCAAGAAGATCACTCATTGAAATTCTCCTCTATTTTTTTCTCTAAAAATTGATTTTCTTTGACAAAGGATGAGAGAAAACCTATTCCTATCTCCTTTCTTGCCTTTTCTCTTTCTAATCCTCTTGATTCTAAATAAAATACTTTTTCATCATCAACATTAGAAACCGATGCAGAATGCGTCGCTTTTACATCAAGTGATTTTATCTCAAGTTGTGGCTCAATTAAAGCCTTTGATTCCTTTGAAAATTTTAGACAGTGTCCTCCGTAGTGCGATTCACTTTTTTTTGCCCTTTTCTCAACATTTAATATTCCTTTGATAAAACATCTTGAACTGTCATCAAGTATAGACCTTGCCTCAACATCAACTTTGATTCCTTCCTCATTTTCGCTTACAAGTGTTATCTGTCTGAGTTTATCTTTTCCCTTAATGAGCGAAACGCTCTTTTCAACATAAAAGGCGTCCTTTTTATCTATATTGTGAGTGGAATTAAAAATTATACCCTCTCCTTTTAAAACTACGGGATAAACTTCAAGAGTTGAACCATTTTCTAACTTTGATGAGAAATCTATTCCTCTTTTACCATTTTCAAAAAGAAAGAAAAGTTTTGCCTTTACATTTTCTTTTACAAAAACCCTTATAAAATCAAGGCAAACCGAACCATCCCCACCTGAAAAGTGAAGAAAAAGAGTGCAATCATTTTCAAATTCAACAATCACTGGCTCAAGCGTCAATCCCGTCTTTGCAAAAAATTTTAAATATCCCTTTTGAGAGTGGGGCTTGAGATAAATTCCCTCTTCCAAAAAGGCAAGTAGATAGTTTGAAAAATTTGATTTTGGATTTAACCCTTCTTCATAAAAAGGATGAATTTTATGGGTGATTTCATTCTCATTTAAAGTTTCAAAGTGGTCGCATTTTTCAAATTGGGGGGAAATTTTATTTATAGGAAGAGAATCAAAATCAAGTTTTACAGGTTCATCCATTTTTTTTCCCGAATCATAAGATTCAAGGAACTTTTTTCGTAAATCAAGGAATTTATCACTTTCAAATTCTGATAAAAGATTTGGAGTCATCCCACACTTCCTTCCATTTCGAGTTGAATTAACCTGTTCAATTCAATGGCATACTCCATTGGAAGTTCTTTTGCAAACTCATCAATGAAGCCCATAACGACCATCGCCTGTGCATCGCTTTCCTTGATTCCTCTTGAGGTGAGATAATGAATCACTTCATCAGAGATTTTTCCAACGGTTGCCTCGTGCGAAACGGTTGCATCCTCCTCATCAATTTGCATAACGGGGTAAGTATCAGACCTGCTTTGTTCATCAAGCATTAAAGCATCACACTTGACTGATGATTTTACACCTGTTGCATTTTTTATGACTTTGACAAGCCCTCTGTATGAACATCTTCCAGAAAATCTGCTGATAGATTTGCTGACTATAGTCGAGGCACTATTTTTTCCCTTATGAATCACCTTCCCGCCCGCATCCTGATGCTGGCCCTCTGTTGCGAATGTTATTGAAAGGATTTTTCCCCTTGAATTATCGCCGATGAGATAAATAGATGGATACTTCATTGTCAATTTCGAACCTATGTTCCCATCAACCCACTCCATCAAACCGCCCTCTTCAACCATTGATCTTTGAGTAACGAGGTTGTAAATGTTCCTTGCCCAATTTTGAATGGTCGTGTATCTAACGGATGCATTCTTTTTTACAAATATTTCAATTACTCCCGTGTGAAGCGATAAAGTTGAATATTGAGGCGCTGTGCAACCTTCTATGTAATGAAGCTTTGCCCCTTCATCGGCAACGATTATGGTTCGTTCAAACTGCCCCATCTTTTCAGAATTTATCCTGAAATAAGCCTGTAAAGGAATATCAATATTAACCCCTTCTGGAACATAGATAAAACTTCCTCCCGACCAGCAGGCGGTGTTAAGAGAGGCAAACTTGTTGTCCTCGATTGGAACGAGTTTTGTAAAATATTCTCTGAAAAGTTCGGGATACTCTCTTAAGCCTGTCTCAGTATCAAGAAAGATAACTCCCTTTTTAGCAAGGTCTTCCCTGATTGAGTGATAAACCATTTCTGATTCGTATTGGGCACCAAGCCCTGCAAGAAATTTTCTTTCAGCCTCTGGAACACCAAGCCTGTCAAAAGTTTTCTTTATGTTGTCCGGAATCTCTTCCCAAGTCCCGCCCTTTTTCTCCGATGGCTTGATGTAATAGGTGTAAGAATCGTAATCAAGTGCTGAAAGGTCTCCCCCCCATGTTGGCGTTGGTTTTTTCAAAAAAATATCAAGAGCCTTGAGCCTTATATCAAGCATCCATTTTGGTTCCTGTTTTTGCCTTGAGATCTCCTCAACGACTTCTTTATTCAATCCTTTTGGCGTTCTAAAAGCATATTTTTCAGGGTCTTTGAAATCATATTTTGCGGAATCAATAAAATCAAACTTTTCTGCCATTTTTTATCCCTTTAATTTACGCTGTACTCCTTCAAAATCCAATCATACCCTTTCCTTTCAAGTTCCTTTGCAAGTTCGACGCCTCTTGAGCAGATTATTCTTCCCTGTGCCATAATGTGGACTCTTTCTGGCTCAAGGTAATCAAGGATTCTTGGGTAGTGGGTGATTACAAGTGCGCTTATGTTTTCCTTTCTCATTTTCCTTATTGATTCTGCAACAAGTTTTGCTGAATCAATGTCAAGCCCCGAATCAATCTCATCAAGTAGTAAAAGTTTAGGCTTTAAAGTCAAAGCCTGAACAATTTCAAGCCTCTTTTTTTCTCCTCCGGATGCACCGACATTTAAACTTCTTTTTAAAAACTCTTCTGAGAGCCCTAACTCCTTTAAGTTTTTCTTTAATTCATTCCTGAAGGAAATGACCATTTTAGGATCCATCTTTTGCTCGTTTCCATTCTTTGCTTTGTAGGCATTGAGCAAGAAATGGGAGAAGGAAACTCCTTCAACTTCAAGAGGGTATTGAAAAGCAAGAAAAAGTCCTTTCCTTGCCCTTTCATCAACTTTCATTGAAAGTAAATCTTCTCCAAAAAGTAAAGCCTGACCCTCCTCAACGACATATCCTGGATGTCCCATCAAAGTGTTTGCAAGAGTGCTTTTTCCACTTCCATTTGGACCCATAATTATATGAAGTTCACCTTCCTTCAAAGTTAAATCAACACCTTCAAGAATTCTCTTTCCTTCAACAGAACTTTTAAGAGATGTAATTTTGAGCGCGTCCATTTTTTACCTTTCCAATTGCCCTTCTGGGTAACATATCTTTTAGAGTTACTTTTTTAAAAGCATCGGTAATCGCCTTTTCAACCTTTATCCACACAACTTTCTGAGAGCAAAATGATGAGGCGTAGCAAAACTTGCCATCATTTATACAGGGTATAAGTTTCTCCTTTCCTTCGGTCAACGAAAGAATGTCATAAAGAGCGATATCTTTGGGAACTTTTTTTAAAACATATCCTCCCTTTCTTCCCCTTACGGAGGAGACGACTCCACCCTCAACGAGTGTTCTCATTATCTTTGCAAGATATGCTTTTGGCATTCTCCCTGTTTGTGAGATTTCAGAAAGCCCTAAAGGCTTTTCACTCTCTGCAATAAAGACAAGGCTTCTGACGGCATACTCAAGGCTTTTTGAAACTTGCATCTTCACTCCTTAATGTGGACTTAAAAAGTCCATATTTTAATAACAGAATTTACCACTTTTTATTTCAGTTAGTCAAGTAAAACTAATTTTTTGAGTGATACTTTCACTTTTTAAATAAATTCAGTCCTGAGAAACTCTGCAAAAAATGGACTGTTTTGGTCGACTTGACAAATTGGAAAAAAAAACATATTCTATAAGTGGAGCAGGGGGTAATATGAGTTTTAAGAAAAAGGTAGTATTGGTTATTGACGACAATCCGGACTTGCTTGACATCGTTGATGCGATTTTGACGGACTCGGGCTATATCGTGGCAAAAAGTCAATCTGGTGAGAGCGGCATTGAAGTAGCGAGAACACTACATCCTGATTTAATACTTCTTGATATAAATATGCCAAAAATGGATGGCTGGGAAGTTTTAAAAATAATTAAGGAAGATGAAAAAACGAAAGAAATCCCTGTGGCAATGTTTTCAGTCAGAACAGACCTTAAAGATAAAAGAATGAGTTTTCAAAAGGGTGCAATAGATTACATTTCTAAACCTTTCCAGTATGGAAAACTAACAGAAAAAATCGAGAATATCCTTAACCGACAGGCAGGATAAAGTTTATCTTTAATCGCCTTTTTTCGAAAACTATCAATATTAAACTGAGAAATGAACGATTGAGTTGAAAAAAAATGTTATATAAAAGATAATAATTATCCTGAATGAAAAAAGCAAAGTCGTGGAATTTATTTAAGAAACAAAGGTTTATCTGGTATGGCTAAAGAAATCACAGTTAAAGTAAAAGGAATGACCTGCGCCGCCTGTGCCTTTACAGTAAAAAAAGCAATTGAAAAAAGTGAGGGTGTTTTAGAGGCAAATGTGAACCTTGCCACAGATAAAGCCACATTTATATTTGATCCTCAAGTTATAAGCATAGATGAAATTTTTAAAAATGTTGAAAAAAGCGGTTATTCCCTTTATTTTGAAAAAGATGAAAAGAGCGATGAATTCAACGAGGCAAAAAAAAGGCTCGTTGTCTCTCTGTTCTTCGTGATTCCGTCATTTTTACTGATGTTTCTAAATATGACAAAGAGTGTGATGATTCCTTATATGGATTATTTTGACCTGACAATCGCTTTTATTCTCACCTTCATCATCGGTTTGAGTGTCATAAAAAGAGCGTTTAAATCACTAATTCATGGAAGTGCAAATATGGAACTTCTCATTGCTCTTGGAACTATAGCATCTTTTTCAACCGGGGTGATGAAGATTTTTTCACTTCCAATCACCAACTTTGCTTATATAAGCGGAATGATTATGTTTTTCTATCTTTTAGGTAAATACCTTGAAGCGTTGGCAAAAGGTAGAGCGACAGGTGCAATAAAAAGTCTTGCTGAAATTGGAGCAAAGAGTGCGAGGATAATAGTTGATGATGAAGAGGTTGAAGTTGATGTAAACGCTCTTGATGTTGGAGATGTAATGGTCGTAAGGGCTGGCGAAAAGATTCCAACGGATGGAAAAATAGTGGAGGGAGAAACCACCGTTGATGAATCGATGGCAACGGGCGAATCCATTCCTGTTGTAAAACATTCAGGCGACGAGGTAATCGGCGGAACTGTTAATCAGGCAGGCTTAATAAAGGCAGAGGTAACAAAGGTTGGCAAAGATACCTTTCTTTCTCAACTAATAAAACTTGTAGAAGATGCTCAGGGATCAAAAGTTCCAATTCAAGAATTTGCAGATAAAGTAACCTCATTTTTTGTTCCAACGGTTTTAATCGTCTCAATGCTAACTTTTCTTTTCTGGCTTCTCTTTCCTCAAGAAGGAAAAGAAGTTTTGATTTCTCTTTCACACTTTTTCCCATGGATTAACCTTGAATTAAACGGGATTTCTATGGCTGTTTTTGCTTCGGTTGCAACACTCGTAATTGCATGTCCCTGCGCTTTAGGGCTCGCAACTCCCACAGCGTTAATGGTGGGAAGCGGTCTTGGAGCAAGAAATGGAATACTAATTAGAAACGGCAAATCAATTGAAATAATAAAGGAGACAAACTACATTGTTTTTGATAAAACAGGGACTCTTACTGAGGGAAAACCTGAACTTACCAATTTTTTTGATTTTTCTGATGAGAAAAACTCTTTTGAAATCCTTGCCTCATTTGAAAAATTCTCCAACCATCCAATTTCAAAAGCAATCGTTGAGGCTGCAAAGATGAAAAAGATTAGATTCTTTGATGTTGAAAATTTTAAAGAANNTTTCAGGAATGGGTGTAAGTGGAAAGATTGCAAATGTAAATTACTTTGCGGGGAAGTTAGAAAATGGTTCGCTTCAAGAGAGAGTTGCAAAGGTTGTTTTTAATCTTCAAAATGAAGGAAAGACGGTTGTTGTGCTTTACAAAGAAAAAGATGTGGTCGGCGTTGCAGGAGTTGCTGATGTTATTAAAAGCGACGCAAAAGAAACAATTTCAAAGTTAAAAGATATGGGATATAACCCTATGATGTTAACGGGAGACAATAGAAATACCGCAGAAGCAGTAGCCAATCAACTGGGCATAAAAGACTTTTTTGCGGAGGTTCTTCCTGAAGATAAGGTGAATGTGATAAAAGGCCTTCAGGCAAAAGGGAATAAAGTAACTATGGTTGGTGATGGGATAAATGATGCTCCTGCCATAAAACAAGCCGATGTTGGAATTGCAATGGCATCAGGAAGTGATATTGCAATTGAATCGGGAGATATCGTCCTTTTCAATAAAAATCTTGAAGGGGTTGTGAAAGCGATAAAACTTTCGAAAGCAACCTTAAAAAAGATAAAACAAAACCTATTCTGGGCGATGTTTTATAATGTAATAGCAATACCAATTGCCGCAGTCGGAATTTTAAACCCAATAATAGCGGAAATTGCTATGGCTTTAAGTTCAATAAATGTCGTAGCAAATTCATTAAGGTTAAATAGAGCAAAACTGTAAAGGAGAATTTATGAAGCACATTGACCCTGTATGCGGAATGGTTGTAAAGGAAGAAAGTGCAAAGGGAAAGTATGAGTGGAATGGAAAGACCTACTATTTCTGCNNACAAATCTTGTGAAGAGGAGTTTAAAAAGGACCCGGAAAAGTATTTGCAGTTTAAAGGGAAAAAAGAAATGCCTCATAAAAATATCTAAAACACAATTAAGCAAGGTTCACTCTATAACGATTTGACAAACGAGAAAAATTGTGCTACTATGTAATTGTTTTATTGGTTTTTTGTAGTGTGTTTAGTTTTTTTTGTAAGGAGTAGTAAATGGCAGAAGGACGAGTTAAGTGGTTTGATGAGAAAAAAGGTT
>DHFQ01000156.1 GCA_002402325.1 Candidatus Aminicenantes bacterium UBA4820 | reverse complement strand
GCAAAATAGGGGAGAAAATATAAATATGGAAAAATAAAGAAACTCAAAATCATAAGTATTAAAAGGACATTTCGTTGTATGTGATTTTTCTTAAAATAGATTAAAGCATCCCTGAAAGAGGAGGTATTTGAAGAGAATTTAACCTCTTTCTTTTTTTCAATCCTGATAAGGAGAAGAGCGCATAAAACAAAGAAAAATGAGACAGCATTTGTAATAAAACAGGCAGCCTCTCCAATTACAGCGATTATGTATCCTCCGATAGGAGGTCCAATAACCCTCGCTGTATTGAAAAGAAGGGAGTTTAAAGCGATAGCATTTCCAAGATCTTGTGGCTCGACCATATCACCAAGAAAAGTCTGTCTTCCTGTCATATCAAAGGCATTTATTATTCCAAGTGCAGTTGCAAGAATGAAAATATAAAGTGGGGTTATCAGGTCAAAAATCATCAAAACTGCGAAGGTAACCGCTTGAATAAAAGCAAGTGATTGAGTGAATATTAACAACTTTTTTCTATTGGTTTTATCTGCGACTACGCCGCCAATGAGCCCGAGAAAAAGGATGGGGCTTGTCTGGGCAAAACCTAAGAAGCCAAGAAGGGCAGGGGAGTTTGTAATCCTCCACATAAGCCAACTTTGTGCAACACTTTGAATCCATGTTCCAAGCAATGAAACTATTTGGGCTAAAAAGAAAATTCTGAAATTTTTGTATTTTAAAGACTTGAAAGTTTTATCAAAAAATTTGTTTTTCATCTTAAATCCGAAACTATAAATGGTATAATAGCACACTTTGGAGGATGATATGAAAAAGTTTTTTGTTACTCTTATCTTACTTATCTGTTTCATCAACTTTTTTTCGGCGGAAAACAAAGATCAGTGGGAGATTTTATCAACGGAAGCCATTGGTGCAAAAGCATTTTTAAAAGAACATCCGACTTACGATGGTAGGGGAGTTTTGATCGCCGTATGTGATTCCGGTGTTGCTTTGGGGCTTAGTGGTTTGATTAAAACTTCCGATGGAAAAGATAAAATCATAGATGCAAGAGATTTTAGCGGACAGTACACGATTAGTGCTGAAAAGCCAATTATTGGCGATGACAACTCAATCTTTTTAAGCACAGAGAAACATCTTTACAACTGTGATGAAGTTCTAAAATCAACCGATAAGAACTCAATCTATGTTGGCTATCTCAAGGAAGAGAAGGCAAAGAATTCGGAGGTTAAAGATTTGAACGGCAATGGAAAAACAGACGATGTCTTTGGTTTTATTCTATATGAAGATAAAAACGATGGAAATTTGTGGAAGGTTTTGATAGATTCAAATGGAGATGGGGATTTAAATGGTGAGAAAAGTTACTCAGACTACTTCGAGAAAAAAGAGTATTTTGAGTTAAAAGGATGGGATAAATTCTCGCAGTATGCCCCTTTGAATATCGCAGTTAATATTGATTCCGATAAAAAAGAAGTTTCATTTTTTATGGCTGATGGTTCACACGGGACGCATGTAGCTGGAATTTGTGCAGGATTTAAAATTGACAATGAGGATGGTTATAACGGAATCGCTCCAGGGGCACAGATTTTAGCGCTAAAAATTGGAAATAACTCCTATTCAGGGGGCGCAACAACCGAAGGTTCGATGGTATCAGCGTGGAGGTATGCGGTTAAAAAGGCTAAAGAGTTGAAAATGCCCCTTGTTATTCAGATGTCTTATGGGATTGGTTCTGAGATGGAAGGAAGGGCAAAGGCTGAGGAACTTATTGATGAGTTGCTTTATGAGAATCCAGATGTGGTTGCAGCGGTTTCCTGTGGGAATGAAGGTCCGGGAATCTCTTCTGCAGGGTTACCTGCATCCGCTAAAGAAGTTCTCGCAATAGGGGCGACCATTGCAAAAACTACCGCAAAGGATATTTATGGAGCGGATTTAAAGCAGGATGAACTTTTCTTTTTCTCATCAAGGGGCGCTGAAATGTTAAAACCCGATGTGGTTTGCCCTGGCTTTGCGGCATCTACAGTTCCACTCTGGGAGGAGGGAAAAAATGTTATGAGGGGGACTTCAATGGCTTCTCCTCAAGCAGCAGGGGCGCTTGCACTCATTCTTTCTTCTTTGCTTCAGGAGAATATTCCAATAAGAAGAGACCCTGTCTATAGAGCGGTTAGAATGGGAGCGACCCCTCTAAATGGCTATACAATTCTTGATGAGGGTTATGGACTTCTAAACATCAAAAACTCATATAAAATTTACAAAGAGATAACCAGAGAGAACGAGAAAATTATCTCTTATGATGTTGAAACAATGTGTCCACAATACGGAGATAAAAAGGGTTATGCTGTTTATTACAGAGGAAGTTATTATCCAAAAAAGGGTGAACGGCAGGAAATAGATGTTTTTCCTCGCTTTCCTTTCAATTTTAGTGAAGAGGAAAAAGCCAATTTTTTCAAAGCCTTTAATGTTGAGAAAACAGGTAACTTTTTCAATTTGATACAGGGTTCGGTTTATATGAAGTCTAAGGAACCAGCAAAAATTTACATTGATTTTAATGAGGAGATTTTAAGAAAAGAGGGGCTTTACAGCGGGTATCTGTCTTTGTATCCAAAAAATTCAGGTGGCAAAGATTTGGGTCCAGAGTTGATAATTCCTGTTACCGTCATAGTTCCTTATGAAGCAGAAAAAGGTTTTTATCCTGAAATTACCGCTGATGTTGAACAGGCAAAGGTTAAAAGGTTCTTTTATAGAATCAAAGAAGATAGCGGGGAAGTTTCATTTAAAGTTTCTCTAACAAGCGAATATGGCGGAAAAATTTATGTTCAACTTTTTGATAGAAAAGGGAGAGAGAATGAATTTTTCCAGTTAAGTCAGGACAAAAGGGAGGTTCAATTCAACATTGGTAAAGAAAAGGAGAAAGGTGTTTATGAATTAACGCTCTATGGAAACTTCCTCAACAAAGGAATTGAAAAGGTTGAGATAGAGGCTAAAGAGACAAAAATTTGTGCAAAGATAGAAGAGAACCTTAAAATAAATGTTGGAGATAAAAGCGTTGCCAGAATGTCTTTTATTTCTTCGATGAATGAACCATTTGAGGGATCGATTATCTCTCTAATTAAAGGAGTCTATAAAGAATCTGTGGAAGAGGTTAAAGGTGCGGATTTTTCAAGAAGTTTTAGCATAGCAGAAAATGAAAAGTCAGTAGAGTTTGAAATTGACCTCTCACCTGAGAATTTCAACCTATTTAC
>DHFQ01000030.1 GCA_002402325.1 Candidatus Aminicenantes bacterium UBA4820 | reverse complement strand
ACGGAGGAAAAGCATTTGTTTATGGAGATAAAATTATTGTTGATAGCGGATATAACCTCTGGTACAACGATACACTTGGTGGACTTTCAGGAGGCTTAATAGCATCAATGCAGGTTTATGATCCACAAACAAACACATTTATTGGAACTTTTCCAAGACCTTTTGGTAAAAAAAGTCATCTGAGCGATGTAATTGGCACAAAATATTATTCTGTTATGGGGGAAGATGGATATTACCCTGTAAGCAGGCTTGATATAGCACAATGCAATTAAGATGGGTCTTTTTATATGTTCCTTTTAGTTGATGAAAGATTGTTAGTAATGAAAGTGGTGAGCAAATTGGAAGGAGGAGAAAATGTTAAGAAAAGTTTTTAGAACCCTCGGTGTTTTGTTCCTTTTGACTTTCGCACTTCTGTTTTACGGAGGGGCACAGTCAAAGGAAAAGAAAAGTTCATCTGCCTATGATGACTTGAAGGATGAGGTCAAAAAGGAGATGAAACTTGAAATGCGTCAGGCAAAATTTCACAGAGAGATTGGTCCAATTCCTGAAAAAATGTATTCAGGAAAAATAGTCATTGACAAAGATGCAGGAAAGACAATTTTTAAGTTTTCTGGTCCTTCCTGGGTTAAAATCAAAAGCCCTGAAGGTGCTGCAATTTGGGACATTACTCCCGACCCTTATGTCCCAAACAGAGTTTTTGCCACAACTTCAGACAGTCTTTATCGTTCAACTGATGATGGAAAAAGTTGGCAAATGATTGGGGGGCTTCAAGGTTGCAATGGTAACGCAGTTCTGGGTTTTGTGAATGGTTCACCAAATACTCTCTATTTTGGTGCGACTGAAGGATTGTGGAAAAGCACAGATGGAGGAAACACCTGGATAAGAATAGCATCTTCTCAAATTCTTGATTCAGTTTCAGCGATTGCCGTATCACCAACTGACCCAAATAAAATTTTAATTGGTGTTATGCCAAAAGATTGGCTTCCGAGTGAGAATTCTGGTCTTTACATCTCCACAAATGGAGGAAATTCCTTTACTCATATTACAAGTGTAAAAATGTGGATAAATCCCGACTCAATAGCCTTTGCTCCATCAGAACCTAATGTCATCTGGGTAGGAGGATGGGACAATGCAATTTACGGAAGCACTCCTCCCTCTTCTCCGACTCCATCACTTTACAAGAGTGTTGACGGTGGTTCATATTGGACACAAATACCACCAACTCTTATTCCAAATTGTCTTGATGTCTATCCTGTCAAAGTTAACCCCGAAGATTCAGATGACATCTACTTTAGTGGTTATAATGGACCTTGCAGATTCAAACATTCAGCCCTTCAAGAAATAACTCCGCCCTATTATCAAGATGGTATCAGTTGTTTTGATGTGGATATGAATAATTTTCAGAAAACTGTTTCAGCGGTTGGTTATAACTACTACTATTATTACAGAGACTACGATACGAAATATTGGTTCTGGTGGTACTCATCACCAGCAAGAGGAGCCTATCTTTCAAGAACAGCGGGATATAGTTGGGAGGCACTCTCCTCTGAAGATGATGGACTTTATCTTCCCTGCAACCCTCTTGTTAAACCTGTTTTAAGGGATATAGCAATCACAGGTAATGGAACCATACTTGCCTCCGCGCCGGAGACAGGGGTAGGTGTATTGAGATGGAATGAAAACAATAGAAAATGGGAACCATCATCTTCTGGAATGACACACAATATAGCAGGAGTAAAGGTGAATGATACAAATCAAGAAGAGGCTTGGGCTTCTGTTTATCTCGCAGGAATTTATCATACGACTGATGGAGGAAGCCATTGGGAACTATATCAACCCTGGGACCCTCTGAATCGTGATACACTTCCCGTGCGTCATTATTATAATTCATCATCCGAGATAGCATTTTACAGGGGATTTAATGGACAAGCAGTTACTGGTCCCATTCTAACAAATCCTTTCAGTGTTGCTTCCTATTTTGGGACAATAGTAAGCCCGACGGGAACCCCACCCTTTACGACCCTCGTCAATCCTGATTATTCTGACCCTTCAAACTATGCTTCTTTTACAGGGATGGTGGTAAAAGATATTGATTATGGCAGTTTAACCTGTTCCTTACCCTCACCAAATTCTATTCTTGAATCAAGACAAATAGGCTTGTATGAAAACTGCGATGGTTATTATTCCCTTCTCTCCGCGCCGCAAACTTATGTCTATCAAAGCTCAATAGACCCACTTGATCAAAACCACATTCTCATCGCAACACAAAGCGGGCTTTATGAAACATTAGATAGAGGAGTAACATGGAATTTAAAGACTTCATCAATAGCAGAGCCAGAAGCCCATTCTCTTGCAGTGGATCCTTCAAATTCCTCCCATTGGCTTGCAGGAATGTGGAATTCAGCGAGCAAAACCGGAGATCTTTACGAAACTCTTGATGGTGGATCTACCTGGAGTGCAAAAAATCTCTGGGTTGATATAGTGGACATTAAATACAACCCTTCTGTTTCGAGTGATATATGGGCAACTTCTGGACCAAACAGCGGTCCTTCGGTCTTTCATAGCATAAATAATGGTTCAACATGGAATGTTGACTGGTCTGCAGGTCCTGACCAATGTGGTCTTGGAGTTTTAAACGTTTCAATCTCATCTTTATCTTCTTTGGACCCGTGGGCTTCAACAAGTGCAGGGGGAATTTATAGAAAAGAGCAGAACATTCCATCACAGCCAACAGGATTAAGTGTAATTGACCCGGCAACAGGAAACTCTTTGAATGTCTTATGGAATGCCAATCCTGAACCAGATATCTCAAAATATGTCGTAAATTATGGGATCTCTGGTGAGCCACTTTTAAACAAAATTGAAACCTCTTCAACATCAACAACTATATCAGATTTGGATTCATATCAAACTTATGATGTTGCTGTTACTGCAATAAATTCATCGGGAGAAATTTCACCAGGAAGCCCAGTTGTTTCAAAAATGGTTACCTGCGGGAATACACCACCTCCTTTACCAATTCCTCTGATGCCTGCTCACAACTCAATGGATGTTGGTGCAAATCCAATACTTGAATGGTCTCCTTCAGAGGGCGCCAATAACTACAGATTGCAGATAGCGGAAGATGATAAATTTGCAAAACTTGTATTGGATATAGAGGATATTCCCACAACTCAATACACAATTGGAGATACAACAACAGGAACAATAAACAATCCCTACTGGACATCATATTTGCAATGCGCCCATGGGTATAACCCTTACAATCCTTATGACCCAAACTACTTTGTCTATGGACAATATTGGTGGAGGGTTTTTCCGGGGGATTCCTGTGGATACAGAAAAGATTCTTCAGAGACTTATCACTTTATAACACATCCACTTCCTGATGGAGTCCCCACACTTGTTAGCCCAACTAATAATTCAACGGTTGAAGAGGGCGATGTTCAACTTATATGGCAGCCCGTTGAAAACGCTACTCAATACAGGGTGAGAGGCTATGTCTATAATTGGCAATGGTGGTATCAATTTTCCTTTGATGAGATTGTTTCAGGGGCAGCAAATCCATACAACATCACGGTTCCTCCCTGCTGTTATGTCTATTGGCAGGTTTATGCTGGATACGATTGTGGCTTTTCAGAAAGACCCTCTGATTGGTCGCAATTTACAACATCGGGAGAAATAACAGAATCTCCACTTTTGCTGTATCCTCAAAATGGTGCAACAGATCAAGCAATAAATATCAACTTCCAGTGGCAATCTGTTCAAAACGCAGATAACTATCTTTTTGAACTTTCTACAGATCCGTGGTTTTCAAACCACATAAATTATACAAATACACCTTCAACCTACATTTTAATCACCGGTTTGGCTCCAAAGACAACCTATTATTGGCGAGTAACCGCTATGTCAAACACCTGCCCTCAACAGACTGTTTCAAGTGTTTATTCATTTATGACAACATCTTCAGGGGAGGTTTGTGGCTCAACTCCACCAAAAGCACTTGTAACTTTTGTAGGAAGAAGTAGTGGAATACCTGGAGATAAACTAAACTGCTATTTTGATTCGCCATGGGGTATAGCAAGAAGCCCACTTGGAGATATTTTCATTTCAGGTCCCGACCAATATGCTATATATAAAATTGACCATTCCACAGGAATAATTTCTGTTTTTGCTGGAATCCCCGGAGAATGGGGCGATGATGGTGAAGGAGGGCCAGCAAATCAGGCACACATTTATTGGCCTTGTGGAATGACATTTGACAATATTGGCAATTTTTATTTCTGCGACACAGGAAACAACAAAGTTAAAAAAATTGATGTTTCAACAGGGATTATAACAACTGTGGCAGGAAACGGAGGGTGGGGATACAACGGTGATAATATTCCAGCAACATCGGCGCATCTTGCTGAACCTTACGATGTTGCGATTGATTTATCTCAGAATATTCTAATAGCGGATACATCCAACCATAGGATAAGGAAAGTTGATATATCAACAGGAATTATAACTACAATTGCAGGAACTGGAGATCAAGGCTATAATGGCGACAACATCCCTGCAACATCAGCATACCTTAATTATCCTCAAGGGATTGCGGTTGATAGTTCAAATAATATCTACATCGCTGATAGGTCTAACCTGAGGATAAGAAGAGTAAATTCTTCCACCGGAATTATTACAACTTTTGCCGGAACAGGAGATTGCTGTTATAATGGTGATGGAATTTCTGCAACAAGCGCCTATCTTTCTTATCCAGATGATGTCTCTGTTGACAAAGATGGAAATGTCTTAATCGCTGATCGAATAAGAGTAAGAAAAGTTACAATTTCAACGGGCATTATCTCAACAGTTGCAGGAAATGGAAATTGGGGCGATTCTGGAGATGGGGGACCAGCAACAAATGCAGAGATAAAATGGGTTACATCAATAACCCCGGACTCTTCAGGAGGATTTTACTTCACCGATAATTCCGCAAGAAGAATTCGTTATGTCAATTCAGGAGGAACAATAAATGCTTTCGCAGGAAAAAATAGTTTCTCAGATGGCTCGTTAGGAAGGCTTACAAAATTAAGGTACCCGTGGGGAGTTGCTTATGACCCATCTTCAAATCTATATGTCTCTGATACTCAGAATAATGTCATAAGAAAAATAGATGGCTTGACGGGAATGACATCAAACATAGCAGGACAAGGAGAGTGTGGATATAATGGCGATGGGATTCCTGCAACTGACGCTTATATTTGTTCTCCTTATGGTATTGCTGTTGACGGTTCATACAATATCTATTTCGCAGATTCAGGTACCAGTAGAATTCGTAAAATAGATTCTTCAACGGGTCTTATATCAACAGTTGCTGGAAATGGCGATGGGGGCTATAACGGCGATGGAATACCCGCAACATCAGCCTCTTTAAATTGTCCAATAGATGTTGCCATCGATTCAAACGGAAATCTTTACATAGCGGAACTCTTTAACAATCGAATAAGAAAGGTTGATGCATCAACAGGACTAATTTCAACAATCGCAGGAACTGGTGATTATGGTTACAACGGCGATAACATCCCCGCAACTTCTGCCTATATCGCTTATCCTTATGGTGTTGCAGTCGATTCTAGCGGTAATGTTTATATTGCAGATACGAATAATTCAAGAATCAGAAAGGTTGATACTTCAGGAATTATTACCACTGTCGCTGGATTGGGAGGTTGTGGTTATGGAGAGGATGGCATCCCTGCCACAAATTCATACCTTTGTTATCCAGAAGATGTGACTGTTGACCTTTCAAATAACCTTTTCATCGCAGAATGGGGTTACGGCAGAGTTCGATTCGTTGATTCATCTACAGGAATTATAGCAACTATTGCAGGAAATGGCTGGTGGAGTCCTTATGGGGGAGATGGCTATCCTCCAACCTCTATAAGCCTTAGAGATGTTGCTTCACTTGCTTTAAGCCCGAATGGCAATCTTGCAATAACTGACAACGGTAATAATAGAGTAAGAGTAATAATTGCTCCTGAGTCAATTTTTACAAGAGGGGGAACAGGCATCATTGGGTACTCAGGAGATGGAAATTTTGCCACTGAGGCGGATTTTTCCTTCAACTATGGTGCAGACGCTTCCGCTGACATACACGGAAATATTTACATTGCAGATATGGGAAACAACAGGATACGAAAAATTGACAAAGATGGAAAGGTATCTACTTTCGCAGGAAATGGCAGTGCGTCAGAATCAGGTGATGGTGGACCTGCAATTTCAGCAAGTTTGAATGGTCCAAATGGCGTTTGCTCAGATATGGAGGGAAATGTCTATGTGGCGGATTATGGTGGTTCTACCGTTAGGAAGATTGATACATCAGGAATTATCCATACAGTTGCAGGAACCGGCGTTGCAGGATACAGCGGTGATGGAGGACCAGCAACTTCTGCACAACTAAACTACCCCTGGAATGTTTCCGTTGATACCTCAGGAAATCTTTATGTTTCTGATGCCAACAATTTTGTCATAAGAAAAATAGATAAGGCAACCCAGGTAATTACAACTGTTGCTGGTAATGGAACACAGGGTTACAGCGGAGATGAAGGTCCAGCCACCTCTGCACAACTAAACTCCCCTGTTTGGGTATCTCCAGACAACAAAGGAGGATTTTTTATTGCAGATGGAATGGACAATAGAATCCGCTATGTTGATAGTTTGGGTATAATTCATACCTATGCTGGTAACGGGAATGCAGGCTTTTCGGGAGATGGAGGTCCCGCAGCATCGGCAGAATTAAATAGTCCAATAGCAGTTTCAGTTGATGGCAGAGGAGGGCTTTATATCGCTGATTATGCCAATTCCCGAATAAGATATGTTGATTACAATTCACCGCACAACATTTCAACGATTTCTGGAACGGGGGACTTTGACTACTACGGTGACTGCGGCCCTGCGGTGGATGCCTCCTTCAATGGCCCCTCTTCAGTTTGCGTTACACCATCTGGTTATATTCTTGTAACAGAAGATATAAACTCCACCTTGAGGCAAATAATCCCACAAAAATTATATGGAAAAGTTGGTCCACCTGCCCTTATTTATCCTGAAAATAACCAGAATCAAGTTTCGCCCTCTGTTACTCTTAACTGGAGTGCCTCTTATGGAACATACCATTTACAGATTGCAACAGATTCTTCTTTCAATACAATAGTTGAAGACCGAACAGGACTAAATTCAAACGCTTTTGATGTAGAATTGTCTCCATCTACCAGTTATTTCTGGAGAGTTCAGACTGAATCAGAGTGCGGAAACAGCGATTACAGCGCAACTTTTACATTCACTACAACAACGATTGATTCAACCCCTCCTTCAACCCCTGTTGTCTCTGATAGCGGGATTTACACTACATCGACTAATCAACTATGGGGAATGTGGAGTTCGTCAGACCCAGAATCGGGCATAGACCATTTTGAGGTTGGAATTGGAACAACCCCATCAAATCCAGATATTGTTTCCTTTACTAATGTTGGAACCTCAACGGCGCACACATTAACAAATCTTTCTCTTACTTCAGGATTAACATATTACATTCTTTGCAAAGCGACAAACAATCAAAGTCTAACAAGTGCAGTTGGAGCATCTGATGGAATCACAGTTGATACATCCGCGCCCTCAACGCCAGAGGTGGCAGATAGCGGTCAATATACCTCTTCTTCAAATTCACTTACCGCATCGTGGAGTTCTTATGATCCTGAATCAGCCATTGAAAGATACTTTGTTGCAGTTGGAAGTGGAGTAGGACTTATTGATACTATGCCGTGGCAGGACTTTGGCACAAATACTCAAGGCACACTTAACGGACTTTCTTTATCTCAAGGGGCAACCTATTACATCTCTGTGAAGGCGATTAACGGAGCGGGAATAACAAGTTTAATAGGGACAAGCGATGGAATAACAGTTGACAGAACACCTCCAACCCAACCAATTGTAACTGATGACGGGGCAACAACTATTGATTCACATTCACTCCACGCCCTATTTTCAAGCGTAGAGGATGTTACGCCAATTACAGGATTTAAATATTGCATAGGGACATATCAGGGTGGTCAGGATGTAAAAGGGTGGACCGATTCAATGACAGGTGAAGTTACAGTAACAGGACTTTCACTTATTTCTGGCCAAACATACTACTTTAGCGTAAGGGCTAAAAATTCCCTTGATATGTGGTCAAGCAGTGGTTACAGCGATGGTATAACTCTTATTTCCCAACTCCCACCACCTGTTCCAGATGGAAGTTTTGGAAATGCCATGACCTCTTCAAAGATCACCAGCGATGGCAGTCAGATTCATCTAAATTATGACTCTACGACATGTCCTGCACCCTCATATTCAATCTACTATGGCAATTTAAGTTCTGTTTCATCCTACACTTTTTCTGGCTCTGCCTGTTCAATAGATACGGATGGAACTTATGATTGGACATCGGTTCCTTCAGAAAACTTATTCTTTATCATTGTTTCAAGCAACGGAAGTGGAACGGAAGGATCATGGGGAAAGGATTTTATTAATGGAACTCATAATGAAAGAGGAGGAACAACCCCAAGCAACCTTTGTGGAAACACACTTCACGACAACGGAGGAACCTGTCAATAAGATATGGATAAATCAAAATCTGGGGAGGGCGTAAAGCCCTCCCCTTTTTCTAAAATTTGCCTTGATAAAATAATTCCATTAATAATGTTCATTCCTCTTGTTCTATTCTATGATAAGGAATCACTTTATCCTTACTTTGAACCAAAAATCATTACATTAAATATTACAATCTTTCTTATCTCTTTTTTAATTCTTTTTAAAAATAAGATTCCCTTTTCTTTTAGCATTTATGATTTAATATTCTTTTTGTGGATTGTATCATCAGGGCTTTCACTCTTTTTTCTACCCAACTTTAAAATTGGTATTGGGCAATTTTTGAATCGCCTTTCACTTTTATTACTATATCTGATTTTTAGATGGCTTCCTTCTAAGGAAGATAAAATTTTCAAAGGAAGTGCCATTACTCTTTTACTTTTAACAGAGATTCAATCCATTTTCATAACCTTTCAGTGGGGGTACTCATTATCAAAAGGACTTGAATTCTGGGATAATCGGTTATTACTCGGAACACTCGGCTTTCACACCTTTACCGCTTCATTTATTTCTGTTTCAATTGTCTTTTCTTTTCCTCTTTTTAAACTAATAAGAGGTAATTTAAAGTATCTTATTATTTTCATCTACATTCACAGCCTTTTTTCACTTATGCTTCTTCAATGCAGGGCATCTTTTCTTGCGCTTATTGTTGCGTCAATTTTCGGAATTTTATGGCACTTACCTAAAATTGAAAATAAAGAAGAAATTAGAAAGAGGATAGGAGCAACATTTATTTTAGTGGCAATTGTAGTTTTTTCAATGGGAATTGTCTTTTTCGTAACTGCAAAAAAAGAAGGTGGAATGCTTGAAAGAAGCAAAGAAGACTTCACATCAGAAAAACTAACAGGAAGAAAACTTATCTGGCTTGTGGGATTGGAAATGGTTAAAGATAAACCAATGTCTGGACACGGGTTTGGTGGATTTTATTTTAACTACATCCCCTATCAGGGCAAAGTTCTTTCTACACATAATCCAAAAAGTTTTTATCCTATAAGAGAAATGGTTATATGGGCGCATAACGACTTTCTTCAAGAAGTAATTGAAATTGGAATATTGGGGTTATTCCTACCCATTTTAATTCTAATTGAGGTAATATCTCTTTTTATGAAATTCAGGTCAAACTTATGGAGTTTGTCAGTTGCACTCGGTGTGGTAACTTTTTCAACAATTTCTTTCTTTGACTTTCCTCTCAGAAGACCTGTTGAATCTGCATTGTTTGTGGTTTTGCTCGCATTTGGTTCAAGATTGCTTTCACAGGATAAGATGAAAGAAAGAAAAGTCAACATTTTAATTTCAGTTGCAATTATCCTTTTGTCTGCGGTTGTTCTTCTTTTATCCTTTCGTGATTTTGTTTCAAAAAGAAAATATGCAGAGGCGTTATTCATTGAACAAAACAACTATAAAAAGGAGTTACTACTGAAAGAAAGCATATCTCTTTCATTAAACAAAGGACAGGCAGAAGCATCACTTGGTGCACTCTATTGCAAAAAAGGAGATATTTTTAGGGGAATTAGTTTAATGGAGGATGCAATAAAAACATTTAGAGATGTCTATCTTTACGAAAATTTAGGAAAGGCATATCTTGATTCGGGAAATCTTGATAAGGCTTTAGATTACTACAAATCAGCGATGGATGGAGGAGTGAACTATGTTTCTGATGGGGGAATGATGGCAAAAATTCTTCTTTTAAAAAATGAAGATGAAAAGGCATTCGCAATTCTGAAACAATTATACTTATTAACTAAAAAAAACAGGATTTTGATAACTGTTTACGCTTCTGCGTTAATTCAGGCAAATGAATTCCATCAAGCGATTGAGATAATTGATAATAGCAAAATTAAGGACAGTGCTGAACTTTATAATTTAAAGGCTGTTGCTTTGTTGAGGCTAGGGAAAACAGAAGAAGCATACAACATTCTTCAAAAGGCAGTTGCAGTTGATAGAGACTATGTTCCTGCCATTGTAAATCTGGGTGTAGTCAATATGTTAAAGGGAAATGAAGAACTTGCAATAAATTTCTTTAACGATGCTTTAAAAAAAGATCCTTTAAACGATACAGCAAAAATCAACCTTCAAAAACTCTCAATAAAAAAATAAGTTGCAAATTAAACATTATTTTTTCTGCTTTGAGTCATATTTATTTTAATGACACAAAATCCGACGTTGCATCAACTCCTTACTGTTAAAAGATAATACCAATCATCG
>DHFQ01000004.1 GCA_002402325.1 Candidatus Aminicenantes bacterium UBA4820 | reverse complement strand
GAGAGAATTATTCTTCTTGATGGTAGCGAAAAGAAATTAAGGAGTAATAATCTCGTCATCGCCGATTCACAAAGGGCACTTGCAGTTGCGGGTGTTATGGGAGGAGAGGAATCGGGCGTAACATTTCTTACAAGGGATGTTCTTCTTGAAGGTGCGGTTTTTTCTCCTCCATCAATAAGAAAAACATCAAAGGAACTAAATGTTCACACCGATGCTTCTCATAGGTTTGAAAGAGGAACGGACTTTAATGGTCCTGTTAACGCCCTTGAAAAATGCGCCGAGATGATACTTGAAATTTGTGGTGGTGAACTTTGCGAGGATTTTATTGATATTAAAGAGGAAAAAAACGAGATTTCAATACTCTTTCGCACCTTTAGATTGAAGCAAATATTGGGAATAGAAATTCCTGAAGAGAGAGTGAAAGAGATTCTAATAAATCTTGGCTTTGAAGTTGAAGATAATAAGAAAGAATTCAATGTCAAAGTTCCCTCTTTTAGAGTTGATGTAAAAAGAGAAATAGATTTAATTGAGGAGGTTATAAGAGTTTATGGGCTTGACAAATTAAAATCAACCGTTCCTCAAATCGTTGATGTTGAATCGGGTAGTAGTGAAGATGAACAAGTTGAACAAAAGATAAAAGAGCACCTTTCTTCAAAAGGGCTTTTGGAGACAATTCATTTCAGTATGACTGATCCTCAACTAAACTCAATTTTTGAAGAAAAAAAGGAGGAGATAAGAATTTTAAATCCTCTCTCGGAACAAAATTCTGTCTTAAGAAAAAGTCTTCTTTCGAACCTTCTTTTGACTGCAAAGAGGAACGCTTCTTATGGGAGAAAATGCTTTGGACTTTATGAAATTGGCAATGTCTACTCAAAAGAGAATAAATCTCCAATCGAAGAGAAAAGGTGTGCAATCCTTCTTTATGAAGAGGAAATTTTAAAATCATTTTATAAAATTGAGCCCCTTGATTTTTATTTTCTTAAGGGACTTATTCAAAGTTTGTTTGAGAAACTTCACCTTGATTTTTCGTTTGTTGAAAATTGCGAAATGAATGGTATTTTTTCGCCAAAACACTCGCTTAATTTAATTTTTGATGGCAAAAATATTGGATTTCTGTCTTACCTTGATCCTATGAAATTGCAACCAATGGAAATTAAAGGAAAAGTTGCGGTTGCCGAGTTATCACTATCTCCTCTTCTAAGAAAAATTGATCCAAAATTCAAGTTTTTCTCAAGACAACCTCAATCAAGAAGAGATATTTCAATCGTTGTAGATGAGAATATAAAATGGGAAGAGATAAATATTGCCATTTCTTCCTGTAAATTGGATGAGGTTGTGAAAACCGAACTAATTGAGATTTACAGGGATGAGAAGAGTTTTTCAAACAAAAAATCTGTAACGGTTTCAATTTATTTTCAGTCAAAAGAGAAGACGATTTCAGAGGATGAGGTTGAATCCTCGCTTGCAAAAATTATAAATTCATTAAAAGAAAAGTGTAACGCTGTTTTAAGATAGAGGTGAAGAATGCTTTTTGAAGATGAAGGAACGCTCGAAACAATAAATAAGTTGAAAGAAAAGGCAAAAAAGGTTCTTGAAGTTGTAAAAACTTTGAAAGAAGAGAATGGAGCTTTAAAAAAAGAAATTGAGTTGCTAAAAGTTGAAAACTCTAAAATGAAGGAAAGATGCAATTTCTTTGAGTCAGAAAGGGAAGAACTCTCCTCAATAGTGAAAGAGTTGATAGACGAACTGGAACAAATTGACAATGAAAAATGACCAACTTTTAGAACTTATTATTCTTGGTCAACCCTATCAGGTGAGAGTCAAAGGGTCTCCTGAAAGGGCTAAGAGAGTTACTTCTTTAGTAAATGAGACTATGAGGCAGATTCAAAAGGGGACTCACCAGAGCGACACGACAAGAATTGCAATACTTGCCGCTTTAAACCTGGCAGATAAACTTTTGAATTATATTGAGAAAGAGTCAAAAGAAGATAATGAACTTTACAAGGTTTCAGATGAAATTTCTGAAATTCTTGATGAGGTTTTGCTATCAAAGAAAGGTTCAGGATAAATTGAATATAACTATATATATTTTGGTTGGTCTCCTTCTTGTCCTTGCAGGCGCAGGAATAGCATCGGTGTTTTATGTTATTCACAGACGCTCTGAAATAAGAAAGGCATCTTCAGAGGCAATATTAATCATTGACCGTGCAAAACAAGAGGCAGAAAGAATAATCACAGAATCAGAAATTAAGATAAGAGAAAAACTGCTTGGTGAGGAACAGAATCTCGAAAGGCAGTGGAAAGCAAAAAGGAAAGAGCTTCAGAAGTTAGAGGCAGATCTTGACTCCAAAGAAGATAAATTAGAGAAGTTATCTTTAAAACTTAAAGAGGATGCTTTATCTCTTGAAGCAAGAGAAAAGAAATTTAAGGAAGAAAACGATAAACTGCAAAAACTTCTAAAAGAGGCAGAGGATTTTGCGAGAATCCACCGTTCAAAGCTTGAAGAAATCGCTTCAATGACTTCAAACGAGGCAAAAATTGAACTTATGAAACTGATGGAAAATGATGCAAAGAAAGAATCTGCGAGAATTATAAAGAAAATTGAAGAGAGCGCCAGAGACAGGGCAAACAACTTTGCAAAATTCATTTTAATGCAATCTCTTGAGAAGGTGCTTCCCCATCTTTCAATGGATTCTTTTGTCATCACTTTCAAACTTCCAAACGAAGAAATGAAAGGAAGGGTTATAGGAAGAGAGGGGAGAAATATCAGGGCTTTTGAAACAATAACTGGCGTTGATATTATAGTCGATGACACGCCGGAAACGATTCTTCTTGCAAGCCACAACCCTTTAAGAAGGGAGATAGCGAGGGTTACTCTTGAAAATCTTGTTGAAGACGGAAGGATTCATCCAGCAAGAATAGAGGAATTTTATATAAAGGCGATAGACAGTGTAGAAGAGCACCTGCTTGGTGTGGGTAAAGAGGCTTTATATCAACTTGGAATCCATAAAATGCACGACAAGTTGATATTATCAGTAGGAAGGCTCAAATTAAGGACAGGCTATAAAGGAAACCTCCTTGAACATTCAATGGAGACAGCAAAAATAGCGACATACATCGGTCAGGTTCTTAGTGCAAATGTTGAAGTTTTAAAAAGGGCAGCCATTCTTCACGAAATAGGGCATGTTGAAGACCAGATAGGAGAAACAAATCCCATCCTCTATTCTGCACAATTGGCAAGGCAATTTGGCGAATCTCATTCCGTCGCTAATGTCATATCACACCTTGCAAAACAAATGGATTCTACCATACTGGAGGCGAGGATTCTTGATGTTGCTGAACACCTTGCTATAACTGTTCCGGGAATCTCTTCGGATGATCTTTCAAAATACATTGACAGACTTGATAACATTGAAAAAATGGTCCTTCAGATGAGAGGTGTGGATAGAGTCTACACGATGAAAGCAGGAAGAGAAATATATGTCTATGTTAAGCCAAAAGAGGTTGATGATGAATACACTTTATGGCTTTCAAAAGAGATAGCCCAGAAACTTGAACAGGAGGTTAGATTTTCAGGACAGATCAAAGTTCAAGTCGTTAGAGAAACGAGGCACATTGACTACGCCACATAAAATTGCAGAAGAAGTAACAAAATGGAAATTTTAAAATTACTTTTTATCGGGGATATTGTAGGAAAAACAGGAAGAAGTGCTATAAAATCATATTTGAATAAAGTTAAGGCTGATTATGGCATAAATTTGACAATCGCTAACGGAGAAAACGGCGCCGGAGGCTTTGGTTTAACGAGTGAAGTTGCAAATGAACTTTTAAACTCTGGCATAGATGTTTTGACTTCCGGAAATCACATCTGGGACAAAAAGGAGATAATTCCATACCTTGATAAAAGTTACAGAGTTTTAAGGCCTTTGAACTTCCCCGAAATGGTTCCGGGAAAAGGATATGTTCTCCTTGAAAATATTATTAATGTTCCAATTTTGATTGTAAATTTGCAGGGAAAAGTTTTGATGCCTCCAATTGCCTGTCCCTTTGAGGCGATGGATAAATTGCTTTCACGATTTTCTTCTTCCAGAATTGTTATAGTAGATTTTCACGCAGAAGCCACTTCTGAGAAGAGGGCAATGGGATTTTACCTTGATGGAAAAGTAAGCCTTCTTTTGGGAACCCACACACACATTCAGACAAATGATGCTGAGATACTTCCCAACGGTACGGGTTACATAACGGATGTTGGGATGACAGGCTCAAAGGATTCAGTAATAGGGATGAAAAAAGAGGGTTCAATAATGAAAATGATTACACAGATGCCGATGCCCCTTGAAGTTGCAAAAGGGTTGCCCATTTTCTCTGCAATTTATGCAGAAATTGACATTTTAAGCGGAAAATGTGTAAAAATAGAGCAACTTTTGAAAGAGATATCATAATTTTTTGCTGATTTTTAACATTCTGTTTAAAATTTTATAAAATTGCCATCAAAAGTTCAAAACATTTGCTAAATTTTAAAATTTCTTTTAAAATACGATTTTAGAAAGGAGTTCATCGTGAAACTTTTGGTCATAGGGTCAGGCGGAAGAGAGAGCGCTTTAATCTGGAAAATCCTGCAATCAAATAATGTCGAAAAGATATTCTTTGCTCCTGGCAACGGTTTTCAAAATGAGAAAACTCAAAATGTTCAAATCAAGGCTGAAGAGACTGAATCATTATTAAAATTTGCAAGAGATGAGAAAATAGATTTTTCAGTAGTTGGGTCTGAAATACCTCTTTCTCTTGGCATTGTGGATCTATTTGAGAAAAATGGACTTAAAATCTATGGTCCCAAAAAAGAGCCAGCAAAACTTGAAAGTTCAAAAAGTTTTACCAAAAGGTTCTGCCTTAAATACTCAATTCCTCAGGCAAGGTTTGCCACTTTTGAAGAGTATGAAAAAGCGATAGATTACTTAAAAAGCAAAGAGGTTTCCTTTCCAATCGTTTTAAAAGCTGACGGACTTGCGGCAGGGAAAGGAGTTTTAATTTCAAGAGATTTTAAAGAGGCTCAAGAGGGAGTAAAAAGGATTTTGCTTCAAAAAGAGTTTGGGTATTCAGGGGAAAAGGTCGTAATTGAGGAATTTCTTGAAGGTGAAGAGTGTTCTATTATGGCTGTATGCGATGGAGAAAAGAGTGTTCTTCTTCCAACAGCAAGAGATTACAAGAGGTCTTTAGATAACGACAAAGGTGAAAACACAGGAGGAATGGGCGGTTTAAGCCCTTCGCCGATAGTAAAAGAGGGGAGTGATTTTGTTTCATCAATTAAAGACAAAATAGTTGATAGAGCGTTATCTGGAATGCAAGAAGAGGGGCATCCATTCAAAGGAACTTTGTATGCTGGATTGATGCTCACAGAAAATGGTCCAAAACTTCTTGAATTCAATGTCAGATTTGGGGACCCAGAAACCCAGGTGATTCTTCCAAGACTTGAAGAAAACCTTCTTGAAATTTTAGTTCAAGTAAGCGAGGGAAATTTGAAGTTTAAAAATTTTAAAACCTCATTAAATAGATGTTTAACTGTGGTTGCAACTTCAAAAGGCTATCCCGCTTCTTATGAAAAGGGAATGGAAATAAGCGGAATAAAAGAAGCAGAGGAATCTAAAGCAATTGTATTTCACGCTGGAACGACCTTAAAAGAAGGGAAATTGATTACGAATGGCGGAAGAGTTTTAAATGTGACGGCGGTTGGAGAAGATTTTAACAAGTGTAGAGAAAAGGCGTACAGGGCTCTTTCATTCATAAAATTTAATGGAATAACTTACAGAAATGATATTGGTTTAAAAATAGTAGAAAGGGTTTGAAAATGGAAAATGTAAGATTACCAAAAATAACTACAGAACTACCAGGTCCAAAGGCTAAGAAAGTAATTGAGAAGGATAGCATTTATACATCTCCTTCATATACAAGGGGATATCCACTTGTGGCAGAAGAGGGGAAGGGTGCAATTGTAAAAGACCCGGATGGAAACTATTTTCTTGATTTTGCAGCGGGGATTGCTGTCTGCTCAACAGGACATTGCCATCCCGATGTCGTAGATGCAATAAGTAAACAATCCGAAAAATTGCTTCATATAAGCGGAACTGATTTTTATTACCCAATTCAAGCAGAAGTTGCAGAAAAAATTTCTAACGTCATAGGGAAAGGAACTAAAAAGAGAACATTTTTTGGCAATTCTGGGGCTGAGGCGATTGAGT
>DHFQ01000055.1 GCA_002402325.1 Candidatus Aminicenantes bacterium UBA4820 | reverse complement strand
ATTTCCATCCACCCATCTTCTTCTTCCTCTGGAAGTAAAAGTTGGAATCAAAAGTGGAATTAACCAGAATAAGTTCCACCAATTCAGGTTGAGAGACTTTACCCCACCATAAGCCCATATTACCCAAATAATAGATAAAAGAAAAATAAAATAGGGCACCAAAAAAAGTTTCCAAAAAGGGGTTTGTGGATTTCGCCATGGAGAAAATAAAAAAACGCCAAGCATTGCAATAGTAAAAACAAAAAAACCTAAAATAGATTCAGCCAATCTCTCCTGTACCAAAAAAAACACCGCAAGTATTAAAATCCATAGAAAACCACCTGACCATCCTAAACTCCAGCCAATTTTTTCGGCTTTTCTATTTTCTAACATCGTAGCCTCCTCATCTCCTGCTAAGATTAAAAATTATTATAACCTGATTTCGTTTGAAATTATCAAATTCTATAAATAGTCGATTGTTGTTTTACACTAACAATTTTGAGTCAAATTTTCACTTTAGGAAAACAAGATTAACCAATGAAATGAAGGAGGGATACTATCGAGAAACCTGGTAACTCTCAAATTTAGTCTGCTTTATAGAAGATTTTTGGTGGTTTATAGAACAAAATTGCAAAGTAAAACTGATTGATTTTCTTTATAGCGATTTACTTAAAATTTCAATGATCCTCAATAACCTTCAACCTTTCTTCGCACCTTTTTGATTTTTCATTTCCTTTTCCTAAAAATCTATCAAATATCTCTTTCGCCTTTTTATAATAGAGCCTTGCATCATCAAACTTTTTTTGTTGTTCATACATCAAGGCAAAGTTGTAATAGATTTGAGCGGTCTGAAGACTTCCCTTTGGGGATGACTTCGTAACAATTTCAAGGGCTCTTTTGTAATATTCCTCTGCTTTTGAATAATTTTTTTGGGAAAACTCAAGTTTCCCGAGATTGTTCAAAGTAACGGCAAGAGCAATGTGGTCTTTGCCTAAACTTGTTTCCTGAATCTGAAGTGCTGACTCATACAACTCTCCTGCCCTATCAAACTTGTTCTGCTGTCTATACATCACCGCAAGGTTACTCATCACATCAGCAATCTCCGCGCTACTCTCTTTACCATTTTTTTTAAAAATGTCCATTGTCTTTAAATAGGACTCCTCCGCTTTTGTAAAATCTCCTTTTGCTTTGTAAATCATAGCAAGTACATTTAATGCATTTGGAAGTCCTTCTTCTTTTGTTTTTGAATTTTTTAGAACTTCGCAAGCCTTAAGTGCGAGTAGAAGAGCCTTATCAAAATCTTCTTTTTCATAATAAACCCATCCAAGGTAAGCAAGTGCTGTTCCTTGTTCTGCACAATTTTCACCAAACAGGTTTTGTCTTATCTTTATGCTCTCCTCATACATCTCTTTAGCCCTATCAATCTCGCTCTTATAATCGTAAATATCTCCCATCTTCTCAAGCAATTCTGCATATTCTTCGCTCTCCTTACCATAGGATTTTTCTGCTAATTCAAGGCAATTTTTCATCACGGTTTCTGCCCTGTCATACATCCCAAGGTTTGTGTATACTTCCCCAATTGTCTGGAGCATCTTTGAACATAATTTCGGCTCATCTTTTAATTCAGATGTTATCTTTTTTGAACCCTCTTCAAGAAGTTCTCTTACTGTGACATTCTCGCCTTTGCTTACATAAGGGTCTGAAATTTTAAATATGCCAATGAGAAAATCGGAGACTTTTTGAGAAGTAAGAGCCTCTCTGTTTGCTCTTTCCGCTTCAATCTTTGCTTTTTGCGCCTCCTTTTCGATTCTAAAAGATTGATAACTTATTATGATTAAGACAACAAAAATCAATAAAAATGCAGATGCCCAGAGTGTTTTCCTTAGTTTTCTTTTTGGTCTATCTTTTATCCATTTGAGTTTTTCATAAACATCAAAGGCTATAGGCCTTTGCGAGGGAGAAAAAGATTTCATCCTTTCAATTAGTTCCTGCAAATCTTTATCCTTAAGTTGTAATTTTAAAGTTTTTCCTTCTTGAGCCATCTGAAGTTTTGTTTTAAAATCTAAACCTTCAGGATAGGCTGATTTTTCAGTAAACATTTCCTGAAGGATTATTCCAAAAGAGTAGATATCGCTTGCAGTTGTAACATTTATTCCCTTTGCCTGCTCAGGGCTCATATAGGAGACAGTTCCCATAATTGTACCGTAAGTTGTCAATGAACTATGATTTGATTTTATAGAACTGCTTTCACTATCTTTAATTAAAAGAGTTTCTTTTTCGCTTTCCGAGATTTGTCTTTCTAAATTCTTTTCTCTTCCTTCCTGTACAATAGGCTCAACTTTGCTTGATATTCCTGCAAGACCAAAATCAAGGACTTTAACTTTTCCATCATTATTTACCATTATGTTTTCAGGTTTTAAATCTCGATGAACTATCTCTCTGCTATGTGCCTTTAAAAGGACATCGCAAATCTCAAGGGCAATGTCAAGTTTTCTTGAAAATGTGATTGTTGATGAAATTTCCTCCTTGAGATTTTTCCCGGAAATCAACTCAAGGACTATGAAACTCTCTTTTTCCCCTTCAATGAAATCATAAACAGTGCAAATATTTGGATGGTCAAGGCTTGAGAGAATTCTTGCCTCTCTTAAAAACCTTGCCTTACTTTCCTCATCAATGTTCTCTTTTTTGATAGACTTTAAAGCAACTTTTCTTTCAAGCGTCTCATCAAAGGCAAGATATACATTGCCCATTCCCCCTGAACCAACTTCCCCAACAATTTTATACTGCCTTATGTTTTCCCCTACTGAAGGCATTAAACTCCTTTTACTTTTCCCACTTTACACTTTCAGCCACCACCACTTTCCCGGTTGGGGCTTGATTGTCAAGAACAACAGAGTATGTCTTTCCTGCTTTAAATGTGAAAGTTCCTAAAGATAGATAGGTGCAGTTATTGAGGCTTTGATCAATATTCATTGTCGTTGAGCCGTAAAAATGAGAAACAGTGTATCTTGCAGTAGTGGTTCTATTTGTTCCAGAAACAAACCTGACAGAAACAGTATAATTCCCCGTCTCTTCGGGTGTGAAATACCAGATTGCGGTGGCTGTTGGGCTTGTTGCGGTTGAAGCCCATTTGTATCCTCCTGTTACACCTGAACAGCCTGTGCCTGTTCCCGTTGACCAACTTCCGGAATAGGTCGCATCACTGTAAGTTTTTATTATAGAAAGATTTGGATTGTCTCTATTCCCTGCGGCGTCTATTGCGTGAAGATAGTAAAAATAACAGGTTCCTGTTGGAGGAGTGCTGGTGTCTTCAAGGTAAGTTAAAGAAATGTGGTCTTGAAGAAGAGAAAAATTCCAACTTGCAATGTCAGTTGCCCTCCACATTTGATAGTAACCCATATTTTCACTATTTCCAAGCCTGTCAAGAGTAACACCACCCCATTCCCACCTGCCATTTTGCCACTTTAAAGAATTAACTTCTGCTGGAGCTACTGTGTCTGCTGAAAAGTTGACATTCAGAGTATAAGGTCCGGGATATTTTGTTCCTGAAGATGATGTCCAGGTATCGCAAACAAGCATGTAATCTGAAGGCTGAAGGAAAGCGGAAAAAGAGGTGTCATTTCTTACAATACAGGAATTGGGATCGCAGGTTGAAATAAGATGTGGGTCAATGTCAACCCCGGTGTCGTCTACAACAGAAACTGAAAGTGTTCCAGCAAGGGGAATTGTGAGGGAATAGACAACCTCTGGTCCTGCCTCAGAACCGGAAGACGGTGGGCAGGAGTAGTTGTTTAATGACTCATTTCTTCCCAAAGTTGAATTGTTATCAGTAAAGGGAAAGGATGCTATCTCTATTGGATTTCCGCAGGTTCCAGAAGAACAGGGGGGATCTTCTGCAGTTTTTCCGTAGTGGTCTTCAATTCCCTTTGCGATTGCTCCAGCAATTAAACATCTCCTTGCATCGGTGTATAAAAGTGCTTCTTCGGTTGGATTTGAGATGAATGATGCCTCTGTGAGCATTGCTGGCATTGAGGTTTCCCTTACCATATGGAAATTATCGCCGTGGACTCCGTAGATTGATGGTGAACAGTTAGAAGAAACGACTCCAATATTAAGTGCTGAATCAAGTCGTAAAGCAGTCTTTGAAGCCATATCTCTTGAATTGGCGCTTGCCGCATTGCAACCAAGTGCATCAGTCCAGTAAATATGAACTCCAGTATAGTTTGCAGAAGGAGTTCCACTTGCATTGTGGTGAAAACTTTCTGCCCTATCAACGGGAATTGAATTAAAGTAGTCTGACCTTGCCTGCAAAGTTACATCAACATCGGTTGTCCTTGTCATATAGACAGATGCTCCCTTTGCAAGAAGTGCATCCCTTAACATTAAAGAACCAGCAAGATTGACTGTCTTTTCTTGCAAACCCGTTGGCCCAACCGCACCGGGGTCACTTCCACCATGTCCAGGATCAATTCCGATTTCTATCCCTGTCATATCTCCACTTTGAGGTGTTGAAAATTTCTCCTCCAATTTGCTCCAGAGTAGACTATTTGATTTATCGTAATTCAAAGCCCACATACCCGTTCCGCCTAAATTGTTTGAATTGACAAGATCCCATTTTAAGCCAAGACTTTCCGCATCATCATAGAAACATTGATCTGGACCAGATGAGATTATGTAGTAAGGAACTGAGCCATAAGAATCCCACTGTCTTCCGTAAATTTGAGCGTTTGAGTATGCTGTGTCATAAAATTTTGCCGTTCCAGTTCCTGTTGTTGATGAGGGAACGAAAGTTGAAGATGTGGGCCATTCGTAACCGTAATAGGGAAGTCCGACTATAAATTTCCCTTTGTTTTCACTTCCACCATAGGTTATGTAGTCATTTATAGTCCATTCTGCGCAGTAATTGCCCCATCTTGAACTTGATGATTTTGGAGATACTGGTCCTGCTGTTGATGAACCGCTCCAGTAATAGTCATACGCCATAATGAAAAGTCCATCGCAATTTATTGCAAGTTGGTCGTAATCAAATGCACCCGACCAATCAACTGCAGGCGTGCAAATTGAAACATTTGACCCTGATATTTGAGAATGGAATGATGTAGTTAAATCTGTAATGAATGTTACAAGATTTGCCTTTTGGGAATTTGAAACCCCTTCAAAGTCAATGCAAACCCCATCACCATTACCCAACTCTACTTGATACAAAAGATTATTTATTGCATTCTGCCTGTATGTTGGGTTACTCAAAAGTGTCGTTATAGACGATGAATTAAATAGCGTTGCAGTGAGGATAACTTTAACCCCATTTGAGTGTGCTGTGTTTATAAGGGCTTGAACATAAGAACCATCAGGCCAGGCGTAATTGCCACTTTGATTTGTCAGTGAACCATCTGAATTGACACCAACAGAAAAATAGGCAACACAGGTTAGAAGATCCCACCTTACCTTGCTTAAATCACTTACAACCCAGTAAGGTATAAAGCCGAAAATCTCTTTTTGTAGCGATTCTTCCCTTCCTTTATTTTCAGAAAGCCAATCCTCCTCCTTTATTGAGTAGTTTAAAGGACAGGTGATTTCTTTCATTTCAATTTTTGAATATTTTTCAGACTCAATTTGATGAATTGAAGGAAAAGGAATTACATCGCCCTCCTTTATGCCTTCGGGAGGCACTGTGGGATAAAGGGAGATTGCAGAAAAGATAAAGATGAGAATTAAAAATTGTCTTTTCATTTTACATTCCCCCTCATCAACTTCCCATTCTCACTAAAGTAAATTGTTCTGGAATCTGAAGCAAAGGCAGGCATTCTCTCAATTTTATCTTGAGTATCTGTGATTTTATACACCTTTTTTGAATTTATTTCATAAAGATAAAGATCGGATGAAACAATATTATGTCCATCATCATAGGTTTTTTCAAAGACGATGAATCTTCCATCGGGAGAAAACCTTACATTTGTCCCAAAGGCAACCTTTTCAATTTTTCCATCTTCAAGAAAGACAAGGAAAATATCCCCTTCAAGAGAGTGAAGAAGGGACATTTTCCCATCTTTTGAATATCGTGGAAGATAAAATGTGTTTCCACCTTTTTCAAGTTTTTTCCCTTTTTTTGTTTCAGTATCAAAATAGACAATCTCGCCATCAAAAGATGTAAAGATAACCTTTTTTTGCCAAATTGTCTCCTCTTTTCTGGAAATAATTTTCAAAGGTTCCTTTCCATCCCAGTTTATAAAAAGAAGGTTTTTATCCATCCATAAAGGCAGAGAGAGATTTGAAAGCAAAGGTGATGAGACCTCCACTGTTCCATCTATATGACCTACACAAATTAGATGTTTTCTTTTATTTTCACCAACAGTTCCTCTAAAAGCGATTAAATCTTCATCTCCCTGCCATTCAAAGCCAAAGCCTGAACCGTCAAGGTCTGTAAGTTGAAAAGATTTTTTGCTTTCAAAGTCATAGATGAATATTCCCTTGTAGTTTTCCTTTGTAAAAGCAAGATACTTGTTAGAAGGTGAAGGAATAGGATTTATCAGGTTGCCTTCAACTTCAACCTTTATCTCTTCAACATCTGAAAGGAGAAGTTGATTATTTTTTCCACTTGAATAATAGTTGATTGAAAATAAGAATAAGAGAAATATGAACAAAACACTCTTCTTCATCTTTCCTCAGATAAATATTGTAACAACTTTTTTCCAGTTTAGTCAAGAGAAAGTTGCATCTTGCCCGTCGCCGTCGGTTCCCGTA
>DHFQ01000008.1 GCA_002402325.1 Candidatus Aminicenantes bacterium UBA4820 | reverse complement strand
GTGCAAATATAAACCTTCTTCACGAAGGTGGCGGAAGAAACCTTTGTGTTATCTGCCATCAAGATTTCAAGAAAGTTGAAGGGGAAAAAGAGAGCCATTTATTTTCAAATTCAAAGGAATGCCTTTCTTGTCACGATCCTCACGATAGTGGAAAGAAGTTTCTTCTCATTAAAGAGGGTGATTCCCTTTGCATCTCTTGCCACAAGGAATATAAAACTTCAGGAAAAGAGAAAAGTTCCCACATAGAAAAGACTGATTGTTTAACCTGCCACACTCCTCATCCGACCAAAAACAGAAAGCAACTAAAAGATAACTTTTCCTGCACAACCTGCCATTCAACATCAGGTTTGAAGAAATTCCATTCTGAAATTGAGCCGTCGCCGGATTCTTGCATATCCTGTCACAATCCTCACTTTTCTCAAAGAGAAAAACTGGTAAAAAATTTTTTCCATTATAACTTCAAAAAATCTTCCTGTTCCGATTGTCACGAAGAGAATAAGAAGCTTGATTCAACAATCTGCATTAAATGTCATTCAAACAAAGATGGAAACTTTAAAGTTGTCCACCCACCTTTTGAATCGGGAGACTGCCTTATCTGCCACAACGCCCATTCAAGCGATTTTGATAAATTGATCAAAGAAAAGATGGCGGAAGTTTGTAGTGATTGCCATTCCGATACCCTTTCTTCTGAATTCAAGCACAAGGTTGTATTTGAAGAAAAGTGCACAACCTGTCATCAACCGCACAGAGGGAATGAAGCAAAACTTCTTTCATTAGGCGAAAATAAGATATGTTTAACCTGTCATCAAAAAATCTTAGAGGGTAAAAGCGTTCATACTCCAGTTAAGTCGGGAGAGTGCCTTTTATGCCATACATCGCATTCATCAAAATATGAAAATCTTCTAAAAAATGAAAACTCCTGTCTTGAGTGTCATCAGATTAAACTGAAAAAGAATAACCACAAGCCTTATAAAGATGGGGATTGCTCACTTTGTCACGACTCACATTCATCAAAAGAGAAAAATCTCCTGAAGAAAAGTGAAAAATTGCTCTGTCTTGAGTGTCATACGATTGGAGAAAAGAGCCATCCTATTGCTGATGAAGATTCCTGCACAATTTGCCACAATCCCCACTCTTCTGATAAAGCAAAACTTTTCAAAGAGGGTAATGAACCGTGTTTGAAATGTCACTTGAATTTGACACAAAAGGACTTTATTCATAAGCCTCTAACAACAGAAACTCCCTGCTTAAGTTGCCATAAAGGGCATAATGCTCAATCTGAAAAGATTCTTCTGGACAATGAGCCATATCTTTGTTACAAATGCCACACAGCAGTTGACTCTGGCAAATATGTCCATCCTCCTGTATCAAGTGGAGAATGTTCAACTTGCCACATGCCCCATTCTGCAAAAGACAAATTCTTTTTAAATTCAGAAGAAAATAAACTCTGCCTTACCTGCCACGATTCTTCTGATAAGAAGATGATTTCAAGCCACAAAAACATAGTGATTGATAGGTCATCCTGCAGTGAATGTCATGAACCCCACTCTGGTGATGAAAATCTTTTAAGGCAGGACCTCCATCCTCCGGTGAAAGAAGGATGCGATGTTTGCCACAATTCAACAAACAAAGGGAAGATTGAATTAAACGAGAAAATGCCAGGGCTTTGTTTTACCTGCCACGATTCACTAATTTCCAAAAATGCAAAAGATACTCACAAGCCTTTTGCTGAAGGAAATTGTCTGAGTTGTCATTCACCTCACGGTTCTTCAGCAAAACCGCTACTTGTGGAGTCGGAAGAAAAACTTTGCGACAGGTGCCACACAATAAAGAACGAAGCGGTTGTCCATAAACCATTTGAAGAAAAAAAGTGTGTAACCTGCCATTCACCACATTTTTCAAATGAGGTAAAACTTCTTAATGTTAAAGAAACAGTCTTATGTCTTAATTGTCATTCCAATATAGCAACTAAATTAAAGGCAAAAAGTGTTCACGCACCCGCGGGAAATGGGGAATGTTCGACCTGTCACAACCCCCATACATCTAAAAACAAATACCTTATTAACATTCCTCAAGAAAATTTATGCACATCCTGCCATGGAGATATAAAGGAGATTCAGATAGCACATAAAGGATACAAAGTCAAAGAGGGGATGTGTTCTGTTTGCCATGATCCACACGGAAGTTCGGAAAATAAACTTCTGAGGGAAAACCTTCATCCTCCCGTAAAAGAAGGTTGCGATACCTGTCATTCGGGCAAAGAACCACAAATTGAAAAACTTAATGAAGATGTACCGTCCCTTTGCTACAATTGTCACGATGATGTCCAAAAAGATGCAAATGCGAAGTTTCCACATCCACCCGTTTCTCAGGGAATGTGTTTAAGTTGTCATAACCCGCATGGCTCTAATGTCAGAGGACTTCTTCTATCCTCACAGAATGACCTTTGTATGCAATGCCATGAAGATATGGTTGAAAAATCAAAAAAGAGCATTTCAAATCATAAACCAGTAAGAGATGGAAAATGCTCATCCTGTCATAAGGTCCACGGCGGAGATAAAAAGGGATTTCCTTTAATGGATACAAATCCTTTGTGTTTATCCTGCCATCTGCAGATGGCAACAAATCACCCGGTAATTAATCATCCCGTTTCGGAAAAATCGGATCAAAGAAACGGAACGCCACTTTCCTGTCTATCCTGCCATACGCCGCACTTTAGCGATAAACAGAAACTTTTATCGGTTGCGTCTTGCTCAGATTGTCATAAATAAGTTTCTATTGCTCTTTTTGACTTATCTTTAATTAGGAGAGAGTAATCCTATGAACCACAAAACAGGAATATGTTCATTATTCCTGAATTTAAAGTCGTTAATGGAAATCCGCATAAAAAAGGGGCGGAGATTTTCTCCGCCCCGGTTGAGCCCCCTTACAAAGTTATGTAGGGTTTGATCTGCTCAAAAATCTTTGGTCCTATCCCTTTTACATTCCTCAGTTCCTCTAATGTCTTGAAGGATTTAACTGAATTTCTGTATTCAATTATCCTTTTAGCCATTGCGGGTCCAACTTTGGGCAGTTGCTGAAAATCTTTCTCGCTTGCAGTGTTGATGTTAATCTTTCCTGTTGGTAGAGCCTTCTTGGCAACTTTTGGTGCCTTCGTTTCTTTCTGAGCCTTTGCAGTTTGCGAATTTCCCTGAGGAGTTTCCGCATTTACGGGGAAGGTGATCGCCATAAGGGCAAAGAGAACCATAACCATTGAAACAACCATTCCGACTTTTGAAACCATTCTTTTCATCGTATCCTCCTTATCAAAAAGTTTCTCAAGCCATAGTAAGTTCAAGGTTCATACCAACTTTTAAAAACAGGTATAATATATTGAAAAACAAAAAGATAACTTGAGACTTTTAAAAATCTATAAGCCATCAAAAAGTAAAGAAAAAGTTTAATCAAAGATAACTTATTATTTTTGATAAGGTTACCTTCCTTAAAAATGTTTAAAGAAAAAGAATGAATTGGACAACAAAATCGTATTATATCTTTCTCAAAAATAAAGGGATAACTT
>DHFQ01000138.1 GCA_002402325.1 Candidatus Aminicenantes bacterium UBA4820 | reverse complement strand
TTCCCTACCATCCCTTTTTTTGTCTCCCACCTGATAGGTGATTCTCGGTTTGATGTTAAATTCCTACTGCTATTATCTTTTGATAACAAGGCTTTATAGCAATGTCGGATTTTGGATTGTGGCGAAGGGTTGACGATTTCATTAAAAAATGGTAATTTTATTTTGATGGAGATAGTTATGGAGTGCAACGATTTAACAAAAAGAGAAAGCGAAATGCTTCTCAATGTTTTGAGGAAATACGCAGACTCAAAAAAACCCGTTTCGTCATCCACTATTTTTGAGATGACTTTAAACAAATTGTCTCCTTCAACTATCAGGATGATTCTAAACAACCTTGAAAAAAAAGGATATTTAAGGAAAGAACATATTTCTTCCGGAAGAGTGCCTACCGATAAAGCATACAAGTTTTTTGCTGAAACTGCTTTAAAGAAACTTTCACTTCTTGAATTAAAAGATTCTGTTAATAAAAGTGATAAGGAAGTTCAAGATATAAGGTGTCTTGCAAGAGATTTTGCTTCAAAATTGTCTGAGAAAAATCGTTCAATAAGTTTTGCGACTTCTCCTTCCTTCATAGAGGCAAAGTTGAAGTTATGCGAATTTTATCCCCTGATAGATGGAAGGATTGTTCTATTTCTTGTTTCAAACAATGGGCGAGTTTTTGAAAAAATTATTGAGCCAAAACAAAGGTACTCTTTCGAAACTCTGAGGATTTTTTCAAACTATATTACGCATAACTTTAAAGGATACTCTTTCAGGGAGATGAGAAATCACTTAAATTTTCAGATTTTAAAAGAAAGAGAGAAAATTGAGGAGTGGGTTTTAAATGCTTTTTCTTTGATTTCACCGGTGCTTGATGAGATTCCGATTGATGTTGACCTTTTCCTATCTGGAATTGAATGGCTGGTTGATATTCCTGAATTGACGCAGAATTCTTTGAAAGAAATACTTGAGGCGATTGAAAAGAAGGAGAAACTTCTTAATCTGATTGATTTGATTATGAAAAATGGTAGAGAGAGTGCCATAGTTCTTGGAGAAGAAATTCCAGCAGCGCTAAAAGATTGCCCTGTTGCCATAATTTCTGTATCTTATGGGAGCGAAATATCGGGAAAGGGCGTTATTGGGCTAATAGGGTACAAGGCAATGAAATATGATGAGACCCTTTTAGACCTTTTTTCATCCGCTTTAATTCTTACAAGGGCTTCCATTTACAACTCAATCGTTGGAGGTGAAAAGAGTGTGTGAAGATAAGATAAAAGGGGAGATTACTCCTACGGATGATGTCATAATTGAATTTGTTGATCATGATGAAGTTCATAAGGTAGAAGAGTCGCCTGAAAAGATAATTGAAAAAGAGAGCAAAGTTGGGAAGGAAGAGGGAGATTCAAAAACTAAAGATTTAGAAGATAAACTTTTAAGATTGAGGGCAGATTTTGAAAATTATAGGAGACGAGTTTCAAAAGAACAGGACGATATTTATCTACGGGCTCAAATAGAAATTTTGAGAGCGATATTGCCTTTCCTTGACAATCTTGAAAGGGCTATGGAAAACATCAAGGAAGAGGCGGACAGAGATTGGGTGAAAGGTTTAGAACTTTCAATAAAAGATTTTGAAAACGCATTGAAGCAGTTTGGGCTTGAGGAGGTGGAGGCAGAGGGAATTCTCTTTGATCCTTCAATCCACGAATCTATGGGTTTTGAAGAGATTTCGGATAAAGATAATGGAGTTGTAACAAAAGTCATTCAAAAAGGTTACAAATTAAAGGGGAAACTTGTGAGACCTGCCAAAGTGTTCATAAATAGAAAGGGATAAAGGGGAGAGAAAATGGGAAGGGCTATCGGCATAGACCTTGGAACAACAAATAGTTGTATGGCTTTTATTGAAGGCGGACAACCAGTGATAATTCCAACAAGGGAAGGGGGAAGAACTCTTCCTTCTATAGTTGCCTTTACGGAAAGTGGAGAAAAACTTGTCGGCAATCTTGCAAAAAGACAGGCGGTAACAAATCCTGCAAACACAATTTACGCAGTCAAAAGGCTTATTGGGAAAAAATACAAAGACCCAACAATGGAAAAAGCAAGAGAAGTACTTCCATACACGCTTGTTGAAGCACCCAACGGCGATATAAGGATAAAAGCTGGAATGGGGGAGTATAGTCCCCAGGAAATTTCCGCATTTGTCTTGTCTGAGATTAAAAAAAGTGCTGAGGAATTTTTTGGTGAGGATGTAAATGAGGCGGTAATAACTGTTCCAGCCTATTTCTCTGACCCGCAAAGGCAGGCAACCAAAGATGCGGGGAGAATTGCTGGGCTTGAAGTTTTGAGAATTTTAAACGAACCAACCGCAGCCTGTCTTGCATTCAACCTTGACGAAACACAGGCTAAAACCGTCGCTGTTTATGACCTTGGTGGTGGAACTTTTGATATATCAATTATGAGGATTGGAGAAGGGCTTTTTGAAGTAATAGCCACTTCGGGCGATACATATCTTGGCGGAGAAGATATGGATCAATCGATAATGAGGGAACTTATAAAACGATTTCAGGATTCTACAGGCATTGAACTTTCTTTTGACAGAATGGCTTTACAAAGGCTAAAAGAAGCCGCTGAAAGAGCAAAATGTGATTTATCCGTAGTTGACAGTGTTGATATTAATCTCCCTTTTATAGCGGCGGATGCTTCAGGTCCAAAGCATCTTCAGACAACTTTAACGAGAGCGGAGCTGGAAAATATAATAAGAGAGACTGTAGAAAGAACAAAGGAACCCTGTTATGAAGCGATGAAAATAGCAGGAATTGATGTTTCGAACATTGATGAGGTTCTTCTTGTTGGAGGACAGACAAGAACTCCTCTCGTCATTGAAACCGTAAGGGAAATATTTAAGAAAGAGCCAAGAAGGGATAAAAATCCTGATGAGGTCGTAGCACTTGGCGCCGCTCTTCAAGCGGGAATAATCAAAGGTGATGTGAAGGAAATAGTCCTTCTTGATTCAGTCCCTCTAAGCCTTGGAGTTGCGGCAAAAGGGAATCTTTTTGTGAAATTGATAGAGAGAGGCTCTGCGATTCCAACCAAAAAAAGCAGGATATTTACGACGGTTACTGACAATCAGGAAAGCGTTGAAGTTCATGTCTTGCAAGGAGAAAGAGAAATAGCCTCTGAAAATATTTCTCTTGGAAAATTTGACCTTGTAGGGATTCCACCAGCACCAAAGGGGCTTCCTCAAATTGAGGTAACCTTTGACATAAACGCCAATGGTATTGTATCCGTCTATGCAAAAGACCTTATGACGGGAAATGAACAGAAAATTGTTGTCAACCCCTCTTCTGGTTTGAGCGAAAACGAGATAGAAAGAATTATTGAAGACGCAAAATTGAGGGAAGAAGAAGACAGAAGAATGGTTGAAATTCAGAAATTAAAATTAAAACTTGAAAAACTTGTTGAGAGCATAGAGAAATCTTTCACTGAATTTGGAGCCATTCTTGGTGAAGAAACAAAAGGAAAAGCGGAAAATGCAATAAAAAGGGCAAGAAAAGAGTTAATGCAAGATTCTGGTTCAACTTTGAATGAGATTTTTTATGAACTCAATGATTTATCTCAAGTCATTACAAAGGCAATTATGGAAGACCCCCTCGCCCAGATGGGTATTGGAGGGGCGTCAGGAACGAAACAGAGTGCACCCGAAGAAAAGAAAAAATGAATAAAAACAGCGAAAATTACTATGAAGTTTTAGGCGTTGCAAAAAATGCAACGCAGGAAGAGATAAAGTCAGCCTATAGAAAGGCAGCGCTCAAATATCATCCCGACAAAAATCCCGACAATAAAGAGGCTGAAGAGATGTTCAAGAAGGCATCTGAAGCCTACTCGGTTCTGGGCGACCCTCAAAAAAGGTCTGAGTACGACACCTATGGAAGAGTGGGTGGCTTTCAAGGTGTTAACTTTGAATCTGACATTTTTGAAGATTTTACAGATCTATTCGGCTCATTCTTTGGATTTGGCGACTTTTTTGGAAGAACTCAAAGAAAGGGTCCTCAAAGAGGATCCGATTTAAGATATGACCTTGAGATAACGCTTCAGGATGTTTTTAATGGTATAGAAAAGGAAATAGAAATTCCCATTGAAGATGAATGCGAGAAATGTGGAGGAACAGGGGCAAAAGATGGCAATAAAGTTACCTGCAATGCTTGTGGAGGAAGGGGAAGTTTGTTTTACCAGCAAGGTTTCTTTACTGTATCAAGGACCTGCCCTCAATGTGGCGGGGAAGGTTATCTTGCAAAGGAATATTGTCCTGAATGCAAGGGCAAGGGAAAGGTAAGAAAGATAAAAAAGACAAAGGTAAAAATTCCAAAAGGCGTGGAAAATGGAACTATGTTAAGAGTCTCTGGTCAAGGAGAAACGGGCGTGCGGGGAGGAACAAGAGGAGATCTTTACATCGCAGTCTTTGTGAAAGAGCATCCCTTCTTTGTAAGAAAAGGGGCAGATTTGTTCTGTGAAGTTGAGGTCTCTTTGCCTGAGGCGGTTTTGGGAAGTGAAATAGAACTCAAACTCATAAATGGAGAGAAGGTGAAAGTAACGATACCAGAATGCTGTAAATCGGGAGAAAAAATTAAACTCAAAGGAGCAGGAATTTACACCACTAACGAGAAAAATAGGGGAGACTTGTATGTTCAAGTGAAGCTCAAAACCCCAGAGAAAATATCAAGAGAGGAAAAAAACTTGTGGCAAGAGTTATACAAAATGGAAATGAAGAAGAGCGAGAAAAAGGAAAATTTCTTTAAAAAAATCTTTAAAGGGGAGAATTAAAATGGTGAAAAACTTTAAACTTTTTGCTTTATTGATACCGTTGCTTATGCTTTTTGGATGTTCCGCTATGATTGAGCCAAGGGCAGACATTCAAAGGTCTGTTGATTATTTGAGGCAGGATGTTGAAAAACTGACGAAACAGCAGGAAGAATTGACAAGAAAGGTTAATGAACTCACTTCAAAATCGTCACAACAAGAGACGGTTTCATCCCCTGCAATAATTCCTTCTGAAAAACTGGCTATTGATGATTCATCAAATCTTCAGAAGGAATCTTCCACATTGTATGATAAGGGTATGGAACTTATGAAGCAAGGAAAATTTGATGAAGCAAGGGAGTTGTTTGCAAAATTTATTAATGAATATCCTCAAAGTGAACTTGCGGACAATGCTCAGTACTGGATGGGGGAGTGTTTTTATTCCCAGAAAAGATTTGAAGAGGCAAAAGAGACATTTGAAGGAGTATCGGAGCATTTTCCATTTGGAAATAAGGTCCCCGATGCACTATACAAAGCTGCACTTTGTGCGGGTTTAATTGGCAAAAATGATGAAAGAATAAGACTTTTAAAGCAAGTTACGGAAAATTACCCATTCTCTGATGCGGCTGAAAAGGCTTCTAACCTGTTAAGTCAGATTGAAAAAAAGGATTGATGATGATTGAACATCTTCTTAAAAGAAGAGAGGGGGAAAACTGGGTTCCTGTAAGTGCACACGCATCTACCAAAAAGTTTTACAAGGGAAATTATGAGGGAAGTGATGCCCTGCTAATCTATTTTGAACAGGGTGAAGAGGAAAGAAAAAGGTTTGTTTTTCTGACAAAACTACTTGAAAAAAAAGAGATTCCTGTTCCCAGAATATTGTTTGATGGTGATGAAGACGAACCCTATGTCATTACTGAATTTATTGATGGTAGCCTTCTTTCAAAACATCCTCTTGAAAGATTCTTTTTAAACAAAACAGTTCAATCTGTTATTAAGTTTCCAAAAATAAATGATGAAGAAATAAAGCCTATCAACCCGTTGACCCTTGACTTTGAAAAATTGAAATACGAGATGGATTTTTTTCTTCTCCATTTCTGCGGGTCGTTCTTGAACGATGATAGAGGAGAAGAGGTAAAATGGCTTTTATATGAACTTTGTGAAGAGATTGACAATTTTTCGAAAGTTTTTTCACATAGAGATTACCACAGCGAAAATATAATAGTAAGAGGTGAGGAAATATTCATAGTTGATTATCAGGATAGCCTTTATGCACCAAGGTGTTATGACCTTGCCTCTTTGTATGTTGATGGATACTGCGATTACGAAAAAAGTTTCAGAGAAGATTTAATCGTTGTTGCCTCAGAAAATTTCAATGCATCCACAAAGGAGTTCAAAATGACAGCCATTCAAAGAGCGCTAAAGGCACTTGGAACTTTTGGCTACCAGATTACATATAGAAAAAGAATAAAATATCTCTCCTCAGTCCATAGAACCCTCGCATACCTTGAATCACTTTGTGAGGATGAAGAAAAAAACTTAAAAAATTTTATTCACTATCTTTCAGAAAAAGTTTAATTTTTGTCTTGAAACATAACTTAGGTTCGCAAGTTTTTTCAAAAAATAAAAAAATTTTTGTGGTATAATAACTTTTGTGCGCCCGTAGCTCAGATGGATAGAGCATCTGCCTTCTAAGCCGAGGGTCGCAGGTTCGAGTCCTGCCGGGCGCGCCAGTTAATTCCCAAAGAAGGGGGATTTCA
>DHFQ01000158.1 GCA_002402325.1 Candidatus Aminicenantes bacterium UBA4820 | reverse complement strand
ACGCCCAGTGCTTTGGCATTCGCAGCGCAATATTTGCCATCAAAGCCAATAAATCTTTTGGCAGATATATTTTCGCCTGCTGTTATTGTCAATATATTTCCTTCTGGAATAGTTTTCATTTCTTCTTTCCTCCTTTGTCTTTTTCTTGCTCCTCAATTTCATCAACATATCGTATAAGGTCTTTGATATCATCTTTTGAGATATCTATTTTTGTTCCTTCCTTATAGATTTTTCCCTTATATTTTATAGTTGTTTTTGTTATATAAGCCATTTTGACTCCTATTTAACAACATTTTCAATCAAATATCCTGCTGTTGGGCCTACCATTTTGACTGTTAGAAGATCAGTATTTCTTACATATAGGACTTTGCCGTCTCTATTAAATTTATCAATCTGCGGCATCCCTTTCTTACGAAGTGTATAGGCAAAAGAAGGATCATATTCATCTCTTTCTATGCCATCTGGGGGCGGTGGGGCAACATAAGCAAGAATCGCATTATCTCCCCATATGTCGCTTCTCACACCCGCATCGCTTTTGGTTATTGCTTTGCCAACAACAATTGTTTCAATTTCCAAAATATCCTGCAACATCTCTGTCGTGATTACAGCTTTGACGGAATATTTTATTTTTTCAATAATCTGCGGATGATTGCGCAATGCCCTAAACGCAGCCGCTCCTAATACCATAACATTTGGATATACGCCAATACTGGCTCTAATTGCTTCTTTTCCATTGTCAATATCATCAATAGGAGTTGATGTGTCCTTTTCTGACCAGCATGCCGTAGTGGATAATCCGATTTTATGATCTGAATCGTAATTCGCATTATTTTGAACAAGCGAGGCGATTTCTCTTTCAAGGCGTTGAAGAATTATTCTTTGGGTTACCAATGCGCCGCGTTTTTCTTTATTAAACATTGATTCGCTTTGTTCTCTATAATCTATTGGGTATGCGATATCATGTTCTTTTAATGCATAATCTATTGTTGTCATTCCTTCCGGACTAATCACATTGCTTGCCGCTCTAATTGCCCTTTCAGTATTAAATTCTTTGAATTCCTCATCCGAAAATTGCGGGATCTTGCCCGCTTCTTTCTCCACTTCCACAACAGGCGCCAAAACAGTTCCAATAAGTTCAGGCATTTTAAAGCCGAGCGCCAAATTGCTCAAAACAGGATCAACGATTCTTTCATTTTCTAAAGTTCCCATCTATTCCTCCTTTATAATCTTTTCCACGGCAACCGCATAAGAGGTGCCGGGATGGGCTTCCATATATTCAATTGCTTTTATATGTATTGCCGCTCTTTCTGCATCAAATTTGCCATTCAAACCTGCTTTGTTGGCTGAGGTCGATGCGGCGCATTTATCTTTCGTTGCCTTCTCCGCAAAGTCAATTTGTTTTGGCAATCCTTCAAGAAAATCTTTGAACTTTTTTGCGCAATTGATTGTTTCGTTTTCGCTGAATTTGTAATCCCCCTGATTATGAAGCATTTCCAAAAACGCCATTATTATATCTTTATCTTTTGGCAGAATTTTGCCGTCTTTTATAATCGCTTCGCAGAATTGCGCATATTCTTTTGTTCTGTTCTCTTTTTCTTTCTCTGCAATTGCTTTACACAATGTCTGCAATTCCATTTCCTTTGCAATCAATTGTTTCTCTTTTTCAGCGAGTTGTTTCTTTACTTCCTCCAATTCATTCATATTTTCCTCCTTGAAATCGTTTGCAGATTGGTCTATCTGCGGCTCTGTTTTTATATCATCAACTGAATAAGCGGGAATCACTTTATCCGCTTCTTCAACGCCTTTAAGTTCTATTATCCATTCCCTAAGATTGCGCAGAATATTTGCTAATGTGTCCCATCTCCAATCTTTGAATTCATAAATCAAATTATCTTTAGAATCTTTAAACTGAATCTTATCTGACAATCCTTTAACAGCAGGAGGTTGAGCGCCCAAAAAGCCGATATGCCGCAAAGTCAAATCTGGATATAGAGATATTGAACGCTTTTTATATAAGCCCTTTTTGATCCAATCTATAAATTCTGGAACAGTCTCTTTGATTTCGGCAAAAAGAGTCTGTCCATCTCTCCAAACCTTTTCAACCCAGCCAAAGGCGGGGGCGTTATCTTGCGGATGTCCAATTACGACGGGCGCTTGATGATCTTTTTGTTCGTTATATTTTGACGCTATGACATCAAGATCGTCTGTAGTCCATTCTTTAACTCTTCCCTCCGAATCTTGATGTTTTCCAGTTTTAAAGATTTCTAATTTCATCTCTTCACCTTTTGGCGACTCTCTGATTCCTTCCATCCGAGAGACGCTTATTAAGCGGCGGCGAGGCTTTCCTTGAAGGAACCGCTCTATAATATTCCCCTCGCAATTACAGGATAACAAAATTATTTTGCCCGAGTCTCCTGACATTTTAACCTAAAAATGTCAATGACATTTTAACTGCAAAATGTCAGGAGACTTGAACAAGTAAATTTGTAAAACTATTGTTCTGAAGGAGTCGTGTATGGATGAAGGAAGAATAATATCATTGATCGGTCAGGGCGGATTGAGCATAATTATCTTTGTTGTCTGGTATATTACATTTACACGCATAAACTCAACGCTTACGGAAGCGTTTTCAAAGCATCAGGATTTAAGCAGGACTTTATTGCATTTGCTTGAAAACGAGCAGGATTATAAAGGGCAGTTAATATCTGTTTTAACTCGTCTTGAACTTGAATTAAAAACAAACCAAAGATGTCCGCTTGCACAAAATAAAGAGAGGACACAATGAATGAAAGATTTATCCTTAAGGGGCGGCTTTCCGACGCAAAGGCAAGATTAAAGCAATGCAATCTGAAAGCTGAGAATTACATAATACTTATAAGAGATATCATTGATCCAGTATGCTCTGATTTTACAACTCTTGACCTTGAAAGAGCAAAAATAACCCTTGATGATTTTATTGCCCTGCAAAATCAAGCAAAGGAATTAAAAGATCAAATAATTAAGCTTGAGGAAGCGTTAAATGGCTAAGCAAGCGATCTTTTATGAGGAGGCAAAGCGTCTTTTTGTTCAAGAAGGGCTAAGCATAGAAATCATTTATGAGCGGCTTGGGCAAAAAGTGGCAAGACGAACATTAAGCAAATGGAAGGCGGACGGCAACTGGGACGAAAAGCGCAAAGAGTTCGCAAAAATAAATGATGACCTTAATGCGGGGCTTGTGGAGGTCGCAAAAATAGCAATTGCAAGAGCAAAAGCCGACCCATCGCCGCAAAATATGTTTGCAATGGCAAAAGCCGTTGCGGCGCTTAAATCCTATCAAGGCGTCAAAGTATTAGAAGAAGAAACTACTCCAAAAGATAGAAAAGTGCTATCTGCTCTTGATTTAGATGAAATTGAAAAACAGGCAAAGTTGCTATGAGCGAAAGTAAATATTTCCTGCCATATCAAATAAGAAAAATTACTGATAAAAGCCAAATTCAAATATGGGAAAAGTCTCGCCGCATCGGGGCAACCTATGCGCAGGCTTATGAGGATGTTCGTGATGTGCTCAAACATAATTTTGATGTATGGTTTTCATCTGCTGATGAATCTGCAGGCAGAGAATATATAATTTACTGCGAAAAATGGGCGCGAATATTGCATGCATTAGCAAAAAACTTAGGTGAAATTGTAATAGACTCAGATAAAAACATTAAAGCGTTTGTAATCGAATTTGCAAACGGAAAACGAATTTCCGCGCTTTCATCAAATCCAAGAAGGTTTAGGTCAAAAGGCGGAAAGGTTGTTCTTGATGAATTTGCTTGGCATGATGATCAAGCCGCGATGTGGGATGCGGCGGAACCTGCTACAACATGGGGATTCCCACTTAGAATAATTTCCACGCATAATGGCAAAAACTCTCTATTTTATAAATTTATTGAAGAAATTAAGACTAATAAGCGCAACTGGTCATTGCATACTACATCTTTGCAACTTGCAGTGCAGGAAGGGCTTGTTGACAAAATATTAAGACGCAAAGCGACCGAAGAAGATAAAAAGAAATTCTTAGATGACAAAAGAGCAAAATGCAGAGATGACAATCAATGGCTGCAGGAATATTGCTGTATCGCTGTAGATGAGACAACTGCATTTTTGACTTATGATTTAATCTCGCAATGCGAGCATAAAGATATTCTTAAATCAGAAATTCAAGGCGATCTTTATGTCGGAATGGACATAGGAAGAAAACATGATTTAAGCGTTATTTGGGGAATTGAAAAACTCGGATCGGTATTTTATACAAGAATTTATAAAGTATTAAAAAAAGTTCCTTTTAAAACGCAAAAAGATATTTTATTTAATATTTTAGCCCACTCTAAGTTGCGAAGGGCTTGCATAGATGCAACAGGCCTTGGAATGCAACTTGCAGAGGAAGCGCAAGACAAATTCGGAAAATACAGAGTGGAAGCGATAACCTTCACTCCATCGGTAAAAGAACAACTTGCTATGGGCCTTCTACCTTTATTTGAAGACAAACAAATATATATACCCGATTTGCCAGAAATCAGAGATGACCTGCATTCAATTAAAAAGGTCGTTTCCGCATCTGGAAATATTAGATTTGACAGCAATAGTGATGATACAGACGGCCATAGCGACAGATTTTGGGCTCTTGCGCTTGCTGTGCACGCAGGAGCGAGCAAACTTGCGCAGCCTTATTTTATTGGAACGAGGCGCAAGAGAGAATCATTTAATCTTCTCTGGGGATATGAATGAAAAACAGAGATTATTTAACGAAAGAATTAGCAACGAGAGATAAATCAATAAATTATAACCTGATTGCAAACCAATATTTGCCCAATCCTGACCCAATACTTAAGAAACAAGGGCGCGATATATCCATTTATAGCGCCCTATTAGGAGATGACCGCGTTGGAGGATGCGTAAAAAGCAGAAAGGCGGGAATAAAAAAGCTTCAATGGGGCATTGATAGAGGCAAATCAAAATCAAGGCAGGCAGTAATTATTGAAAAATGCTTTAATAATCTGAAAATTAGGCAGATTATTTCTTCCATATTAAACGCTCCGCTTTTTGGCTATGCAGTTCTTGAAATAAACTGGCAATTCATTGATGGATATTATCTGCCCAGAAAAGTTCAAGAAAAGCCGCAGGAATGGTTTTTGTTTAATTCTGCAAACGAATTAATGCTGAAGACTAAAGAAAAGGTTGAGCCTCTCCCTGAGAAAAAATTTCTGCTTGTTCAGCATGAAGACACTTTTGTGAATCCATATGGTTTCCCAGAATTATCGCGTTGTTTTTGGCCTGTTGCATTTAAGAAAGGCGGGCTAAAATTCTGGTTAATGTTTTGCGAGAAATACGGAACGCCATTTATTGTCGGCAAACAGCCGAGAGGCGCAGGCAAGGACGAAACAGATAAAATGCTTGAAACTTTAGAAAATATGATTCAGGATGCTGTCGCTGTAATTCCGGATGACGCATCGGTTGAAATTATGGAGGCGAGCGGCAAATCAGCATCATCAGAAATATTTAAAGCCTTCATTGACGAATGCAAGTCTCAAATAAGCATTGCTTTGCTTGGACAGAACTTGACAACCGAAGTAACTGGAGGCTCCTATGCAGCCGCCCAAAGCCATTTGTCTGTTAGGCAAGATATTATGGATGAAGACAAGACGCTTGTTGAAGATACTTTTAATACCCTTATTGACTATATTTATCAATTAAATTTCGGGGATGCGGAAAGACCTAAATTTTCAATGTGGGCAGATGAAGATGTTGACACTGCGCTCGCCGAAAGAGATGACAAACTTACAACCGCAATGGAAAAATCAGGCCTCAAATTAAGCAAAAAATATTATCAAAAAAATTATGGGCTGGAAGATGAAGATATCCTTGAAAATAAAGATGCAGAACCAACCGAATTTAGCGAATCAAAACCACATGGGGCTGGACAAGATGAAATTGATGAAACGATTAATAATCTAAGCAAAGAAGACCTCCAAAAAGAAATGGAGGGCATTTTAAAGCCAATAATTGATCTTATAAATGACGGCAATAGTTATGAAGAAATAATGGAAAACCTTGCGAAAACTTTTCCCGAGATGGAAAGCGATTCACTCTTAAAAATGCTTGAAAGAGCAATCTTTGTAAGCGAATTATGGGGCATAATAAATGGCAAAACAAATTGATCTTTCTTATGCCATAGGCCTTCCGCCAGAAAAGGCGATTGAATATTTCAAATCCAAGGGATTAGTTTTAACTTGGGATTGGAATGATTTATGGCAGGAGGCGCATTCTAAAGCATTTACGATTGCAAAAGTTATGAGAATGGACATACTGCAAGATATTAAAGGGAAACTTGATAAGGCGTTGGAGAATGGAACAACTTTACAGGATTTTAGAAAAAATCTTGAGCCGACTTTAAAAGCAAAAGGATGGTGGGGCTATAAATTTGTTTCCAAAGAGGATGGAACTCTTGAAAGAGTTTTAGAAGGCTCGCCTTGGAGATTAAAAACTATTTTCCAGACTAATATGCAAAACGCTCTTTCCGCAGGCAAATATAAAGAGCAAATGGAGCTTAAAGATGAAAGACCCTATTGGCAATATGTCGCTGTTATGGATTCAAGAACAAGACCAGCGCATAGATTATTAAACGGCAAAGTATTCAGGTATGACGATCCTTTTTGGGAAACGCATTATCCGCCTCTTGGATTCAACTGCAGATGCAGGGTTAGAGCGCTATCTGAAGATGAAGTAAAAGCAAGAGGACTAAAAATAGAAAGCGCGCAAGGCAAAATCAAATGGGTGGATCAAGTCGTAAATAAAAAGACTGGGGTCATTGAAAAAGTCGCTGTTTTCAAGGATGATGAAACAGGCAAATCTATACCAACCGATGCGGGATTTAGTTATAATCCGGGCGAAGCGGCATTTTTTCCAAATCTTGATAAATATGATTATAAAGTTGCAAAGCAATGGATAATGGGGGCTTTGACAAGCCCAGATTTTCTTGCATTTTGGGATGGCATAATAAAAGGCAATTATCCTGTGGCAGTCATTGACAAGAAATATATGGATGCAATAAAAAGCAAATCTCAGGTTGTAAATTTGTCATCTGACACGCTAAAAAAGCAAATATTGGAGCATCCTGAAATTACCCTTAAAATTTATCAACAACTGCCAAATATTATTGAAAATGCGCAGTTAATAGTAAAAGACCGAGATACAGCGTTTGTATTTTTAAGGATAGACAAAGAGATTTATTATGGCGCGATAAAGACTACTAAAACAGGCTTAACCAATTTTTTAACATCTTTGAGGAAAGCAGAGCTTAACGATATTAAAGCCATCAAAAAGAAAGGAGAAATTATAAAAGATGAATTATAAAAAGGCTTCGGGTGGAGCTCCCCTTCATCCACACGCGATCCGCCCATTACTGAGCGTTCTACGGCCGGGAGATTCACCGTGTTTCCGAAGCCCGGTAATACATTACAGTTTTTTATGGATTTTGTCAAGGCGCAGGGGCAAGCGAAATGATCAAGATAAACATTGATAATAAAGATTTAGAGATATTAAAAAAGCAATTGCAAAAAAAGTTTGACACGATGCCGCTGATGAAAAAAATTGGAGGATTACTCCTTGATGCCGTTGAAGAGAATTTTGAAAAGGAAGGCAGGCCCGAAAAATGGAAAAAATCAATTAGAGCGCAATTGCAAGGCGGAAAAACCCTTCAAGATACTGGCCGGCTTGCAAAATCAATAGTTCTTGTTTATGACAAAAAGAAAGCGGTTGTTGGAACAAACTTGGTTTATGCGGCTATACATCAATTTGGAGGAAAAGCGGGAAGGGGTTTAAGCGTCAATATGCCGGCAAGACCTTATTTGCAATTAACAGATAAAGAGATAAGTAAAATTATAAAAGCGGGATTTAATTTTTTGGAGATTAAATGATGTCCTATCCACAATCCTTTTTTAAAACTTCATTTAATTTTTGTTCTAATTCCATCAGGCGCTTTTTGTCTTCAAGCGCTTGTTTTTTATCTTCAATATGTTTTGCCAGATCATATAACTGCTCCTTTGGCATATCATCCAGCATTAGGCAGATTTTTTCAAGAACGCCCAGTTTTTCTGCCTCTTCCCCGCTTGCATCTTTTGCGGACACGAAGAAAAGTCTTCCTTTGCCAGAAAGCAATGTGGTAATTTGGGGCATAAATATTGGCTGTTCATTATTTAAAAGCCAATTCAGATTTATTCCAAAAGCTATTGCAATTTTTCTAAGATTATCTGCTGATGGCTCATTTCTTCCTTCGATAATTTTTCTAAAAGTGGTATATGGCATATTACATTTCAAAGCGAATTGTTTCCCGTTTAGACCAAAATGTGTCAATAAAAAATTCAATTTATCAACAATACTCATATATAATATCCCAATATTGATATTGATACTTGACAAAATAACCAATATGTGTTATATTATTCTTGGAGGTAAGATATGACATCATCAAAACCTCAGGGACAAAAAAACCAAACAAAGGTTGTAAAAAGCAAGATTCTCTTATTTTTTGCATCCATTTTTTACTCCTACCCGCAATCTTTTTTTAGAATTTCTGCAAACTTCTTTTCAAGTTCTATCAGGCGCTTTTTGTCTTCAAGCGCTTGTTTTTTATCTTCAATATGTTTTGCCAGATCATATAACTGCTCCTTTGGCATATCATCCAGCATTAGGCAGATTTTTTCAAGAACGCCCAGTTTTTCTTCATCTTCTTTAGTTGCTTCTTTTGCCGGCGCAAAAAAGAGCCGTCCTTTGCCTCCAAGAAAAGTTGTAGTTTTTGGGACAAACATTTCCCCCTCGCCGGTTAAGAGCCAGATGAGATTTATGTTCATTCGTGCATACAATTTTGCTAAATTATCTCCCGTAGGCATTCTTTCTGCTCTTAAATATGATTGTAATGTCCTATATGATAAATCGCTTTTCCTTGCAAATTCTGCCGTAGTCATATTCAATGATTCAATTACCATTTTAAGTCTGCTCGCCGTTTTCTCTGCATTGTTCACTTGTTCATACACCCCCCTTGACAAATATGAACAAATGTGTTATAGTATTCTTGTAGGAGGTAAGATATGTTAGTATCAAAACCTCAAAAGAATCAGGAAACATCGCAAAATATGCCGAAGCCGCCAGTGTCAAAAAGGTTGATACTAACAGGCAACCCTTTGCCACTTACCTCCCTCAGGCGGCTCGGCTCCAAATATTTATTATCTTTCATATCTGCATTTCCTCATCGCTATAATTATTATCATTTTTGTCATTACTTTTCAAGTGCCTTAAATTGTTGTCAATTATTCAATAGGCGCAAAATATTGAATTCTTGCGGAGATTGTAACAAAGGTTCGGAAGTGTAGAAGTAAAACAATTTAAAATTTAAAATGACCCTCCTACTTCCGAACTAATTTGTCTTGCAATGTCCATGTTTTTGTCAAGTGTCCAATGTTTAATGTCTCTCTCTTGATCCGCCGTGGGGTCTTCTTTGAGAATGGGATGTCCTATCTGATGACCTTGATGGCTTTCTTTCAGGCTTTTCCACATATCCTTCTGGTTTGGGAATTAAGTTCTTTCTTGAGAGTCTAACCTTCCCATTTTTCTCAAACTCAAGAACCTGAACATCCACCTTGTCCCCAACCTGCAAATAATCACTCACATTTTCAACTCGTTTCCAATCAAGTTCAGAAACATGGAGCAAGCCATCTGTCCCGGGAAGAATTTCAACAAAGGCTCCGTAAGGTTCAATCCTTTTTACGGTTCCGTGATACTCCTTCCCAACTTCTGGAACCTCCATCTGCCCTTTAATTATTGTCATAGCCTTTTCTGCAGCGTCTGAATCTGCACAGGCAACAAGAACCGTTCCGTCATCTTCTATTGAGATTTCAACCCCCGTTTCATCTTGAATTGCCCTGACATTTTTTCCTCCAGGACCTATTAACTCACCAATTTTATCCTTTGGAATTGTTAGTGTATAAATTCTTGGTGCAAGAGGACTCAACTCTGCCCTTGGTTTATCAAGCGTTTTCGCCATTTCATCAAGCAAGAACAATCTCGCTTTTCTTGCGTGCTCTAAAGCCTCCTTCATAATTTCTGAGGAGACTCCGTCAATCTTTATATCCATCTGAAGAGCGGTTATTCCCTCTTTAGTTCCTGCAACTTTAAAATCCATATCACCAAAATGGTCTTCAAGCCCTGCTATGTCGGTCAAAATTGCATATTTTTCGTTCTCCATAATAAGTCCCATAGCAATTCCCGCAACCGGAGATTTTATAGGGATTCCCGCATCCATCAAAGCAAGGCTTCCTCCGCAAATGGTAGCCTGAGATGAAGAACCATTTGATTCAAGAATGTCTGAAACTACCCTTATGGTATAGGGAAACTCTTTTTCATCCGGGACGACAGCACTTAATGCCCTCTCTGCAAGTGCACCGTGTCCAATCTCCCTTCTTCCAGGACCTCTTATAGGTTTAACCTCTCCAACGCTGAAAGGTGGAAAGTTATAGTGGAGGATGAAATGTTTTTCCTGTCCCTCCATAAGCCCTGAGAGTTTTTGGACATCCTGAGGCGTTCCAATTGTGCAGTTAGCGAGAGCCATAGTCTCCCCTCTTGAAAATATTGCTGATCCGTGTGTCCTTGGTAAAACACCAACCTGACACCAGATATGCCGTATCTCATCAAATAGCCTGCCATCAGGTCTTTTTCCCTCTTCAAGAACCATTTTTCTAAAGGTTTTTATAAGAATATCTTCACAGATTTCTTTAACGATTTTCCTTTTCTCTAAATCCTCTTTGTCAATTAGATTGATTTCCCCTTCAATCACAGAATCTATGGCTGAATACATTGCCTTTTTTCCTTTTGTTTCCATTGCGGATTTTAAGGGAGCAACAATTCTTTTGAAAATTTCATTGTATAGCGCCTCATCAAATGGAGAGTTGTTGGCAACCTCTTTTACTATTCCCATCTGAGAAAACAAACTTTCTTGTGCCTCAACAATTTTCTTTATGTTTTGATGGGCAATTTGCAAAGCTTCAATTATAGTTGCTTCTGAAATCTCTTTTGAGCCAGATTCAACCATAAGAATTGCTTCTTTAGTTCCAGCAACCACAATGTTTAAATCAAGTTCATCAAAAATCTTCTGGGAAGGATTTACCAAAAACTCTCCATTTTTGAGCCCGACTCTTACAGCACCAACAGCCTTTTCAAAAGGAATAGGTGAGCAATAAAGCGCAAAAGAGGCGCCGTTCATTGCCATAATATCGGGGGAATTTTCAAAATCGGTTGATAAAACCATCGCTATAACCTGAGTCTCTTTTTTGAATTTTTCCGGGAAGATTGGTCTTAAAGGCCTGTCAATGAGTCTTGCAACAAGAATTTCATTGTCAGTTGGTTTTCCCTCTCTTTTGAAGAAGCCACCCGGAATTTTTCCACCCGCAAAGGTGTATTCCCTATAGTCCACGCTAAATGGAACAAAATCAATATCTTCTTTTTCGTTTTTATCCATACACGCCGTCACAAGGACGACAGAATCGCCATATCTTACCCAGAATGCTCCATCAGCTTGCTTTGCCACTTTCTGGGTAGAAAAGATTATCTCTTCTCCACCTATTGTTACAGATACACTTTTCTCTTCTATCATTACAATTTCCTCTCTAAATTAAAAAACCGTTTGGTAGTTATTTTCTTAACCCAAGTTTATCCACAAGTTGGCGGTATCTCTCGATGTCCTTATCTTTAAGGTAGTTAAGCAACCTTCTCCTTTTTCCTACAAGCATTAAAAGCCCTCTTCTTGTATGAAAATCTTTCTTATGCTTTTTCAAATGCTCTGTAAGATTGCTTATCCTACTACTTAAGATTGCAATTTGCACATCGGCAGAACCACAATCTTGAGGATGTTTTTGAAATTCCTTAATAATTGCCTCTTTTTTAACTGCATCCATCATCTATACAATTCTCCTATCTTTCTCAAAATAACAGATTATCACATTTTTTTTGACTTGTAAAGTGCATTTGAGTCCCGAAATCCGATATCGTGATTGGTTTCTATATCCTGAAGATAATAGCAATCAGAAAGTTGAGGGAAAAGAACAAATCACTTTTTAGGGGAAAGATTTAAAAATAAAGGGATTGCTTTTGCCAATTCTTTTTAACAAACTCATCCCACATCTCCTTTAATACAAAAATAAGAAGTAACTCTTCTAAATCAAAAAGGTGAGACAAAAATTTTCCTTAAGATATTGACCTAATAAAAATTTGAAATTATTTTATTGGTGATATAATGATAAAGGAGGATTATAATGGCAAGAGAGAGATTAAGGATTTTGGTAGGTAAGGTCGGACTTGATGGACATGATAGAGGAGCAAAGATAATTGCAAGGGCTTTAAGAGATGCAGGTTATGAGGTTATCTACACAGGCTTGCACCAGACGCCTGAACAGATTGTAAATACTGCAATTCAGGAGGATGTTGATGCCATTGGCCTTTCAATTTTGAGCGGGGCGCATAACACCCTTTTTCCCAGAGTTGTCCAACTTTTAAAGGATAAAAACGCTGAAGATATTGTGGTTTTTGGTGGAGGAATTATTCCAAAAGAGGACATTCCATTCTTGACAGAAAATGGGATAAAGAAAATATTTCTTCCCGGAACTATGACAGATGAGGTTCTTAACTTTCTTGATAGTGAAGTTGCCCCTTTGAGGAAAAAGGTTATTGAGTGGTAGATTTTAAAAATGACCTTTTAAGAATACCGGGGGTTGGAAAGAGCATTTCTAAGGATCTTAACGACCTTGGTATATCAAAAGTTGAGGATCTGAAAAACAAAGACCCTGAAATCCTTTATGGAAATCTCTGCAAAATAAGGGGAGTAAAGCAGGACAGATGTCTTTTATATGTTTTCCGCTGTGCAGTTACCTACTCAAAGATGGAAGGGAAGGGCAAAGAAAACCTCAAGTGGTGGGATTTTAAGGGCGAGAAGTAGATAAAAATGTTTTCTTAAAGATTGAATCATCTCAAATGATCAGAGAAAAGATTATTGGAAAAAGGTTAATTAGAAGATTTTGGCACTAAAACGAAGAGTTCCCCTTCTGATTTTAATCTATGAGCAACTTTTCCAGCATCATCTCCAAAACCAAGAAAGAGGTCAATCCTTCTTTCACCTTTTATAGCGGAACCCTCATCCATTGCAAAGACAATTTCTGTAAAATTATTAAAACCGGTTACGAGGTTCTCCTCACCAACTATCGGTTTATCTAAGTCTATTAAACACATTGAAAACAGGGGGATATAATTCCTGTCAACCGCTATTGAATGGTTTTCAATAAGTGGCAAACCTGCACTTCCTGTTGCAACAATCTCTTTTTTTAAATTAAAAAAAATGTAGGACTGGTTCTGGTAAATAATTTCGTCATATTTTTCCGGGTTGTTTTTAAGAAATTCTCTTATGTTGTCAAAAGAAACCTCATCCTCTGAAATGTAATTTTTTTCTGCTATATATTTCCCGATACTTTTGTAAGGATGACCATTTTTTGCCGAAAAAGATGCGAGATAGAGATTCCCATCCTCCATTGAAAGAACCCCGCTTCCCTGAATTTGAATCAATAAAATATCAATCGGGTCTTTTAAAAAGGCAATTTCAAGATTCTTTCCTTTAAGGACATTTTCTTTGTCAATCTCCTCCCTTGAATAGTAGGGAACTTTGAACTTATCATCCTCAACTTTTCCATAAAGGATAACATTTTTAAAATCTGATCCAAGAGGAGAAAGTTTTAACAATTTTAAATCATCAGGCTTTTTATAAATTGGATACTTGAAAATCTCATCTTCTTTAAATCTTGCCTCAAAAGTTGGGATGTAATAACCTGTGAAAAGAGTTTTTTCTTCTTTTGAAGGATTTATCTTTTCAAGGTCGAAATTCTCTTTTAAAAAAAGAAAGAGTTCATCAGAGGAAGCGTCGTTATCTAACAAATTGTAAAAAGTTTTTAATTTTTCACAATATTTTTTTGAAGAAAAGTTTTTACCATTTACCATAAAAATTCTTTCATTTTTATCAAGTTTTGGGATGATGGTTTCAAGATTCTTAATAACGCCTTGCCTATCAATTGCTTTAATCTTTTCTTTATATTTATCCCATATATTTTCTTTAGGCAAAGTTGTTAAAACAGGCGGGATTTCCACCTTTTTTTCAATCTGCTTTGCACAGGCAAAAAGTATCACTACAAAAAAAAGAACAAAAATCCTTTTCATCAAAATCTAAATTAACATAATTTGAATAAATTTGGAAAATGAATTTAACTCGAAGATTTTAGGAGTTCTTTTGAAAGAGCGACTATTCTTGGATTTTTTGATTCCTTTAAGTCTATTCCCTGAAGTGCCAGATAGAGTGTCCAGAACTGACAGGGGTTGTTTCCATTAAATTCTTTAAATCCTAAAAAACACTCTTTGCACTTTTCATTACAGCCTAAATCTTTAAGCCCGTTGCTTTGAAAAATCTCATCAAGATATTCTCTTATTGTATGAAGATAACTAACTCTGTATGTCTTTAAATATGCGGATAGAACCTTTTTAAGTTCTCTAATTCTTTCTTTTGGGTCTCTTTCCATCTTTTTCTCCTTTAAATGGATACTCCCTTTCAACAAAAGATTTTATCCTTTTTTTCATTTCTATTGCAAGTTCCTTCAAACTTCCCTTTAAAACCGCAACCTGCTTCCCCTTTTCAAAAATTAAACTTTGAGGATTTTCACCCTTTCCAGGAAGAGAAATTCCAATGTCAGCATTTTTGCTCTCGCCCGGGCCGTTAACTATACATCCCATAACAGCAACCCTCATCTTTTCAACACCGACATAATCTTTTATCCAGATGTGCTCATTTTCTTTAATAAAATCATCAATCTCTTTTGCAAGTTTTCTATACAGATCGGAAGATGTCCTTCCACAACCTGGACAGGAGATTATTTTTGGAGAAAAATATCTTAAATTGAGAGATTCAAGGAGTTCTTTTGCGATATAAACCTCATCCCTTCTATCACCACCAGGGAAAGGTGTTATAGAAATTCTGATTGTTTCACCAATTCCTTCGTTCAATAAAATGGCAAGGGGGACGACAGACCAAACACTTCCTTTAATTCCGCCACCCGCTTCAGTCAAACCAAGATGGAGTGGCTGTAGGCATTGTTGCCTCAATTTTCTATAGATGTAAATAAGTTCTTTTGGGCTTTGAGTTTTGCAGGATAGGATTATCTTCTCCTTTTTGATGCCATAATCAAGGGCAAGATTTAAAGAGTCAAGGCAGGAGAGAATCATAGCCTCTTGAATTATCATCTCATCTTTGATTCCATTTTCCTTCAATCTCTCAATGACATCACCGTCAACGGAACCCGAATTTACACCAATTCTAATTGGTTTTTCAAACTCTTTTGCAATATCAAGAATCTGATAAAAATTTTTTGTCTTTGCACCCTTTTTTCCAACATTTCCTGGGTTTATTCTATATTTATCCAGTTTCTTAGCACAATCTGGGAATTTTTTTAAAAGAATATGACCATTGTAGTGAAAATCACCTATTAAAGGAGCATCACATCCTTTGTCCCTCACTATTTTTTTAATTTCACTGAAATTTTTTGCAGAATCCTCGTTATCAATTGTTAGTCTTATAAGTTCAGACCCTGCTTTATACAAAAGAAGAATCTGTTTTACTGTTTCCTTTATATTGCTTGAATCTGTATCCGTCATAGATTGAATCCTTACTGGATTCGATCCACCTATTTTTACTCCGGAAACATCAACAGTATAAGTTTCTTTCAGGGTTTCCATCACCCCTTGAGACTTTTTATCTCTTCCTTTAAAAGAGGAACAATTTCGAAAAGGTCTCCAACTATTCCATAAGTTGCAACATTAAAAATTGGTGCATCCTTATCTTTATTTATTGCAACTATTACTTTTGAAGATGACATTCCAGCAAGGTGTTGAATCGCTCCAGAAATTCCACAGGCAATGTAAAGCGAGGGTGAGACAACTTTTCCCGTCTGTCCTACTTGATGGGAATGGGGAACCCAACCTGCATCAACCGCAGCCCTTGATGCACCCATCGCTCCCCCGAAAAGTTTTGCAACTTCAGCAAGCATCTCGAAATTTTCAGGACCCTTCATTCCTCTTCCTCCAGAAATGATTATGTCAGCCTCGGCTACATCAAGAAGTTCTGACGAACCCTTCTCGTATCCAGTGACTTTAGAGGATTTTACATCATCTAATTTTGCTTCAACTGATTCAACTAAAGTTTCACAATGTTTCTCAATGACAGGAAAGACATTTACCCTCAAAGAGGCTACAAAGCAATTTTCCTCAACTGAAATTTTTTTCATTGCCTTTCCGGAAAATATTGGCTTTACAAAGGTAACATCGCCATTCTCAACATCAACTTTGATCACATCTGAAATGTAGGGAACATCAAAATATGCTGAAACGATTGGAGCAAGGTCTTTTCCCGTTGAAGTAGCAGGGAAAAGGATTGCATCAAACTCCCTCTCTTTTGCAAAGTTGCTTATTGCACTGGCATAAATTGAATTTGAAAATGTTTTAAGTGATTCATTTTTAAGAATGTAACTTTTCTTAATGTTAACTCGAGATGGTGATTTTGCCATCTCTTCAGAAATGTTTTCGCCAACAAAAAGGGCACAGGCTTCTCCATTCAACTTTTCAGCAATTTCTGCCGCTTTAGATGCGGTTTCAAAGGAGGCTTTTTTTATTTCACCATCTTTTACTTCAAAATATGTAAGAATTTTCATAAGACCCTCCTATAAAACCTTTGCCTCTTCGCTCAGAAGCTTAACGAGTTCCTTTACTGCGTCTCTGGGTTCTCCCTTAATGAGCTTTCCCTTTGGCCTTGGGGGCGGCTCAAGGAAGGTTATAAATTTTATTCTTTTTGAGAAAAATTTTTCATCAATTCCGAGGACTGAAGCGTTTATTGTCCTTATTTCCTTTTTCTTTGCAGACATAATGCCTTTTAAACTTGGATATCTTGGCTCATTGAGACCCTTCTGACAACTTATGAGGCAGGGGAGTCCCATCTCAAGAACTTCGAGCCCGCCTTCTATTTCCCTTTTAGCCTTCACATCTGAACCTTGAATTTCAAGATTAACAACAACAGTTGCCACAGGGATGTTCAGTAAAGCCCCAACGATGGAACCGACTGCTTGATTGTCATCACCAACGCCGTGTTTCCCGCAGAGGATAAGATCAAAACTCTCCTTTTTTAACTGTTCAGCAATAACTCTGGCGGTTGAAAGGGGGTCAAGGTCATTGAAGAGGGGATCGCTTAATAGAATTGCACTATCCGCTCCCATTGCCATCGCTTGCCTTAAACTCTTTGAAGATTCTTCATCTCCAACACTCAGGGCAACGACCTCACCTCCAAATTTTTCCTTCAACCTTAATCCTTCTTCAACAGCAAATTCATCGTAAGGGTTTAAAACCCAGTTTTCGCCGATAAATTCAAGTTTTGCTCCATTTTCTGCGACTTTTACACGCGTTTCAGTATCCCTTACATGTTTGACAAGAGTTATGATGCGCATTTGTTACTCCTCATATTTTGAGAAAATTAAACTTGCGTTAGTTCCTCCAAACCCAAAAGAATTTGAAAGGGCATTTTTGATGATTGCATCCCTTTTTACATCTTTAACATAGTCAAGGTCGCATTCAGGATCTTGATTAAAAATGTTTATTGTAGGTGGGATGACTCCCTCTTTCATTGAAAGGATTGTAATTATGCTTTCAACCGCACCCGCAGCACCCAAAAGATGTCCAACTTCGCTTTTTGTTGAACTTGCAGGGGGAATTTTGTCTTTAAAAGTTCTCTTTATGGCAAGTGTCTCAACTTTATCACCCTGAGAAGTTGCTGTCCCGTGAGTGTTGATGTAATCTATCTCCGAAGGCGTTAACCCTGCATCTTTTATAGCATTTTGCATAACCCTCATAGGTCCATCGCCATCTTCAGACGGAGCGCTTATGTGATAAGCATCTCCCGATTGTCCAAAGCCCTTAAGTTCGCAAATTATTTCTGCGTCTCTTTTTTTTGCGTGTTCCAACTCTTCAATGACTAAAATTCCTGCACCTTCCCCCATAACAAAACCATCTCTATCAATGTCGTAGGGTCTTGATGCGGTTTTAGGGTCATCGTTTCTTGAGGAGAGTGCCCTCATAGCCGCAAAACCACCAATTGCAAGAGGAGTTATTGCTGCTTCTGCCCCTCCGCAAATCATAACATCCGCATCACCGTACTGAATTGTCCTGAAAGCCATACCAATTGAATGGGAAGAAGTTGCACAGGCTGATACGGTTGAAAAGTTCGGACCTTTCATCCCATACTTTATTGACACCAACCCGCTTCCCATATTGATGATTATTGAAGGGATAAAAAATGGTGAGATTCTTGATGGTCCTTTTTCAAGCAGTATTTTGTGAGTCTCTTCAATACTGCAAATTCCTCCAATCCCACTTCCAATTGAAACGCCAAATCTCTCAAGATTGATCGAAGAGAGGTCAAAGTTTGCCATCCTCATCGCTTCATCTGCTGCAACCATCGCAAACTGGATGAAGCGGTCCATCTTTTTTGCCTCTTTTTTATCGAAATGGTCAAGAGGGTCAAATCCCTTGATTTCACAGGCAATTTTAACCGGCATGGCAGAGACATCAAAAAGGGTTATTTCACTACAGCAGGAAACTCCTTCTTTTACACTTTTCCATGTTTCATTCACACCTTTACCGCCCGGGGTTATTGCTCCTAAGCCCGTTACGACTATCCTTTTTTTCACGGTAACCCCTATTATTTTCCGCTTTTGGCTTTAATATAATCTATCGCCGCCTGAACAGTCTGGATTTTTTCGGCCTCTTCATCAGATATTTCAATGCCAAACTCTTCCTCAAGAGCCATAATTAACTCAACTGTATCAAGGGAATCTGCCCCTAAATCATTGATAAAGGATGCCTCTGGTTTTACCTGTGCTTCGTCAACGCTCAATTGATCTGCAACAATCTTTTTGACTTTCTCTTCAATGTTCATTACTTACCTCCTAAAGTGAAATAAAAGATATTTTACACGAGATTTCAATAAATTTCAAGTTGTTATGCCCCACAATGTAAAATATCACAAAAATGGGATAGATATCGCTAATTACAATGGATATGGTTAGAAAAAAAAAGAAGGTAAGAGAAAGGAGTCAGTTGTTCTTAAGTCGCTCTCCTTGAATTAACAGCGAAAAGACAAAATAAATTACAATAAAAGGTTCAGTTGTGTGTAAGGTCTCAACCACTTTAATTAAATTTTGTTCTCCTTTTGTTGTAAAATATTGATGGAGGTTTATGATGAAACATATTTGCGAAAAGTTTGAATCAAACCTTGCAGGGTATGCAATAAGGTGCAAAGAGGATTTAAAGCATGAATACAACACAACTCATCCTCTACATCGCTCTTTTTTTATGCAGGATAAAGACAGGATACTCCATTCAGAGGCTTTTAGAAGGCTTGGTTACAAGACTCAGGTTTTTGTTGTTCATGAAGGGGATTTTTATAGAACGAGATTGACTCATAGCCTTGAAGTAGCGCAGATTTCAAGAAGTATAGCCTTAGCGCTTGATTGCAATGAAGACCTTGTTGAAGCGGTTGCCTATGCCCACGATTTGGGGCATCCTCCTTTTGGCCACAGGGGAGAAGAGTGTCTCAACAAATTATACGAAAATGCCTTAAGAGAAAAATTTGGAATTGAGGTTAAAAAGGGAGTAAAATGCTTTGAACAAAATTTTCAATCTTATAGGATTGTTTCTGAACTTGAAAAAAGGTATTTATCCCATCCAGGGTTAAATCTTTCAAAGCCAACATTGAAGGCTCTTTTAAGGCATGAAACTGAGTATGACATTCCTCAAATACCATTTCCTCTTGAAATTTGTAAGAAGGAAAATATTGAAAGAATAAAAAAGGATTATTTTGACACAAAAAGCCCATCACTTGAGGCGCAGATTGTAAATAGTGCAGACCAGATTGCGTGGGTAACTCACGACCTTGAAGATGCTTTGAGGGTTAGATTTTTGAGCGTTGAAGATTTAGATGAACTTGAAAATCCCCTTTTAAAATTGGCTGAAGAGAGAATGGCAAAAAAGGCTTCTTCAAAGGATAAAATTTTGTGGGGAAGGCTTTTGATTAGAAATATGATTGACATTTTAATTACAGACCTTGTTAGCGGAAACTATGAGAAAATTATTAAATTTAGTTCGCCTTTAGAGATTGAAAATTGCGAAAAACCGATTTTGAACTTTAGCCCCGAAATTGAAAAGGCAGTAGTTCAGATGAGAGATTTTCTTTATGAAAGAGTTTATACCCATCCAATTGCTGAAAGAATGTCCTCAAAGGCTTCAATGATTCTTGAAAAACTGTTCAACAAACTTACCGAAGACATTGAATCTCAAACATCGCATTCAAAAAAATTACTTCCCTATTCAACACAGCAACTTGTAAATAAAGAGAAAAAGCCAATAATGAAACTGCAAACGGTGATTGATTTTATTTCTGGAATGACTGACCGTTTTGCAACAGAATTTTACAGCATCCTTTTTGCTCCGGAGGAAAGGGGAATCACAAGTTTATACTAAGAAGTTGATTTTCTTTTCTTAAAAATAAAAAACATAGACAGAAGTATTAAAATCTCTCCCAATAAAAAGCCCCACCAGTTAAAATATGTTGGCTTGTATTCAGAAATTGTTTTAATAAAATTCTCATTGTTAAAAAGTGAGAAAATGTTTGATAAGTATCCTCTCAGGATTATAATTTTTGAATAATCTGAGATAAAAGTGAGAAAAATAATAAAGGAGCCTGATAGAATCAAAAGCCAATCAATAAACCTTATCTTAAGGCGATAGCCTTTTTCCTCCAAAAAGACAATTTCAATTGAAAGAATTATCATCGTGATTGAACAGATTAAGGGGGCAAGAACAGGTCCAATCCAGGAGACAGGAATTAAAAACAAAATATCAAAGGTGAGAAGCGATGGAGGCCAATTTAAAATGAATTTAAGTGCGACGTAATAAAAGATATCCCATATTGCGAATGTGTAGAGAAAAAATGAAAACCTTTGATTAAAATTTTTCCCTGCTATTATCGCTATCGTCAAAAGCATAACAATCGTTGAAAATTCCCTCAACCACTCAACAGAAAGAATCCATTGAGGAAATATAGCAAGAGGAAAATCAAAGCCATTTGGGTAAAAGAGTTGCCTTAAATAGACGACAACTATCGCTTCAAGAAATCCCATCGCTATACCAAAGATTGAAAGCAAAAGAAATGTTTTATTTTTTTCGGATAGAGACATTGTCATTTTATCAAGTTTTTACCAATCTCTTATAAACGGTTCCAGAAACTCCCTTGTAAGTTCAAGTCTTAAGTCGGCACAAAGCCATAACTGTTCGTGAACAGTCAGAAATGAACCACTTCTTGGACCGTGGGCAAGGCAGAATGTGAGCCCTTCCCTTTTGACTATTTCTCCTGCTGGAAGAAAGTCTCCATCTCCACTTAAAAGGACAATTGCTGATGTGTTTCTTCTTGCCGCCGCATAGACCATCTCCGCCGTTATTAAAACATCAATCTGCTTTTGCTCTAAAACGGGCTTCCCTGTAAGTTCGTCAACTCCTCTATATGCGAGATGTCCAAGTTTAACTTCAAACCTTTCAAGTTTTTCAAGCCTTTGATAAAAGCCCAGTTTCTTATCGTACGCCTCTTTCTCGTCAGAACTTGGATTTTGTGAAATGTAGGGAAGGCAGTTGAAATAGACACACCTCAAAAGATTGTATTCAAAAGCATCTGCAACTGCATTTGCAAGCCTTCCGTAATCAAGCCTTGGTGAACCAAAATTTCTTTGAATAAAATCAAGATAGCCACCATCTATAATAAGTAGACATTTTTCTTTTATCATAAATTATCCTTTTCAAAATGTTGCAACAGCAAGTGCGATAGAATTTAACTTTGCCTGAGGTGAATCAGCCCTGCTTGGAATTAAAACTGGATTGGTTGCCCCAACAATCGTATGTCCCAAAGGAAGATTGGCAAAATAGGTTGTTGATTTTGCGAGAAGATTCGCAGAAATTATTTCTGGGCATAATAAAATATCCGCATCGCCAGCAACATCGCTTTTAATCCCTTTTTTCCTTGCAGATTCTATTGAAATTGAAAGGTCTAAAGATAGGGGTCCATCAACGAAACAGCCTTTAATTTCACCATTTAAATTCATCTCCTTTAGTTTGTAAGCCTCCTCAGACGGAGTGTGCCCTTCTACGACATTCTCCACCATTGATAAACAGGCAACCTTTGGTTTTTCAACACCCAATTTTTGATAAATCTGAACGGCATTTAAAAGAATTTGTTTTTTCTGTTCCAGATTTGGAGCGATGTTTATCCCTCCATCGGTAATGCAAAGAATCCTCTCTACCCCATCAACTTTGCTTTCAAAGAGAAAAACATCTGAAAGTAGAGTTCCCTTTCTTAAACCTTTATCTTTATCAAGAACTCCCTTCATCAAAGTTCCTGTCTGAACCTTCCCCTTTAAAAGGATTTTTGCCTCTCCTTTTTTTATTATTTCAAGACTCGTTAAAACAGATGTTTGCTCGTCCTTTGAATCAACGATTGTCGCATTTTTAAATTTTTTGCCTATTGATTCAAGCGTAGAACCAATTTTCCCGGCATCACCAACGAGTATCGGAATTGCAATTCCTTTTTCTTCTGCATCAAGAAGCCCCTTTAAAGCAGCATCATCCTGTGCTTCAGCAACAACTACACCCACAGGCCCCTTTTTCTTTGCAATTTCTATAATTTCATTAAATGTTTTTGGGACATCAGCCATTTTCAATCCCCCTTTCAAAAGCTTTAAGGCACAAGGGTGCTATCTTTGGAGAAAACCTCGCTTTTATTCCATTTTCAAAATTTGTCTTTGTTAGTATTTTGAGATTTTTTGATAAGGCACCAAGCAAAATGACATTAACCATCCTCATATCGCCAATTTCCTTTGCGATTTTTTCAGCCTCAATGATTTTGAGAACTGGAGCCTTTTTCTTTAAAATTTCCTCAATATTTTCGGGATAACTTGCCCCTTTTTTTAGTGAAGAGCCTAAGGGTGTTATTTTAAGGTTTGAAACAAAGCACATCCCTTGAGGCTTCAAAAAATCAAGATACCTCAAAGCCTCAAGCATTTCAAATGAGACAAGGAAATCCGCACCTCCCTTAGGAATTAACGATGAGGGAACTTTTTCCCCAATTCTGATATGCGAATCAACATTACCACCACGCTGCGCCATACCGTGAACCTCGCTCATCTTCACATCAAGGTTTGCATCCATAGAAGCGAGGGCAAGAATTCTTCCAGAAGTTAAGATTCCCTGTCCACCAACTCCGCAAAGTAATATGTTTGTAATTTCCATTTTTCACCCCTACTTTCTTTCAACGAGACTCAGTGCAAGAGGGTCGCAAACATCTACGCATATTCCACAACCGATACACAAGGTTTCATCAATTAATGGATAACCATCCTTTTCTCCGATTGCCATACAGCCAACCCTTATGCACTTTCCGCATCTATTGCAAATATCCAGATTTACTTTGGCGATTTTATTAAAATTAACTCTAAAGGTTAAAACACAGGGAGCCTTTGCAATTATTACTGAAACTTCTTTTGCGGATAACTCCTCTTCAAGAACTTTCTTAACCTCTTCAAGGTTGTAAGGATCAACCGTTCTAACTCTTTTTACCCCAACAGCTTTACAAATTTCTGCAAGGTCAATCTTTGGAGAATCTTCACCTTTGATGTTAAATCCCGTTCCCGGATGAGGCTGTCCTCCCGTCATTGCTGTTATATCATTGTTTAAAATTACTATTGTTCCGGTACTTTTATTTATCACCATATCAATCAAGCCAGTGATTCCTGAATGGTAAAATGTTGAATCACCAATGACGCCAATTACTTTATCATTTTCTTTTGCAAATTTTGTAAGCCCTTCTGCCATTCCCACCGATGCACCCATACACATACAGGAGTCCATAGCCTTCAAAGGGTTTACAGCACCAAGCGTGTAGCAGCCAATATCTCCCATCACCTTAAGCCCCATATCTCTGAACATAGTGAACATCCCTCTGTGGCTACATCCAGGGCACAAAGTCGGAGGCCTCTGATTTATGGTCACATCTGATAAATCAACCGTTATCTTTGTTGATTCCTCTCCTTTTAACATCCTCTCAACGAGAGTAAGATTAAGTTCTCCCGTATAAGGTCTTAATTCAGAACCGAAAACCTTAAATCCCATTGCTTTCATAGCGTCTTCGATGTAAGGTTCAAGTTCCTCAACCACATAAAGTTTTTCGACGCTCTCTGCAAACCTCCTCATCCTTTCAAGTGGAAGGGGATTTGTGAGACCAAGTTTCAAAATTGATGCCTCTTTAGCCATAATTTCATACACATATCCAAAAGAAACTCCAGTAGTTATAATCCCGATTTTTTTACTTCCATTAAAAATCGGATTCCATTTATCGCTTTCGTTGCTGAACTTTAAGGCATTTATAAGTCTTTCTTCAACCTTATGCCTTCTTTGTCTTGCATTTGCTGGAAGCATAACATATTTTGGAATGTCTTTTACAAAAAATTTCTCTTTTTTTGAAACTCTTTCTTCAGGTTCAATAAGACCAGATTGGTGGCAGACTCTCGTCGTCATCCTTAAAATTATAGGAGAATCAAACTGCTCTGAGAGTTCAAAAGCTTCTTTTGTCATCCACCTTGACTCCTCCGGGTCACAAGGTTCAACCATCAAAACTTTTGCTGCCTTTGCTATTAGTCTGTTGTCCTGCTCATCTTGAGAGGAGTGCATATTTGGGTCATCAGCAGAAACACAGACCAGCCCACCATTAACGCCCATATAGGATGATGAGAAAAGAGGGTCAGAAGCGACATTTAGTCCCACATGTTTCATCGTAACAATCGCTCTTTTACCCGCAAGGGAAACACCCATTGCCACTTCATATCCAACCTTCTCATTTGGCGCCCATTGAACAACAACATCATCATAATCTTTTAGTGCTTCAAGGATTTCTGTGCTCGGTGTACCGGGATAACCCGAACCGAAATCGCACCCTCCTTCATAAGCACCCCTTGCTACTGCTTCATTTCCAAGCATAAGTTTTTTCATTTCTTTCCCCCATATTGCAAAGGTTTGACTTCGCCGTTTAGCACTCTTAACGCTCCCAATGCCAGCCCTTCCATTTCAAATTCTCCGGGAAATCTAAGAACAGGTCCGAGAAATTTAACTTTTTCAGTAACCATCTCTGTGAACATATCAGATTTTGCGAGCCCACCTGTTAAAACAACAGCATTTACATTTCCTCCAATTGATGCAGCCATTGCACCAATCTCCTTTGCTGTCTGATAAGCCATCGCTCTATAAATTAAACTTGCGTATTCATCCCCCTCTTTGATTCTTCTTTCAACCTCCCTTGCATCATCAGTTTGAAGGTGTGATTTTAAACCGCCTTCTTTGAGTGTTATTCTCTTCAACTCATTGAAGGTGTATTTTCCTGAAAAACAAAAATTGAGAAATGGCTGAATTGGTAAAGTTCCAGGCCTTGTCGGTGAAAAGGGACCACCCGAATTTGAATCGTTCACATCTGTAATCCTTCCATTTAAAAGTGGAACAATTGAAAATCCCCCTCCTAAGTGGGCAACGACCAATTTGCTTTTTTCAAGTGATATTCCCAATTTTTCACAAGCTTTTCTTGCAGCTGCTCTCGTGTTTAAAGGATGGTCAAGCGCCTGTCTTTTAAGTTCTTTAAGTCCACAGATTTTTGCCTCTTCTACCATCTCATCAACAGAGACAGGGTCAACGACATAGGAGGGAACTTTGTAAATATCAGCAATCGTCTTTGCTATTATACAGCCTAAATTTGAAATGTGTTCTCCCTGATAACCGATTCTTGCGTCTTCAACCATCTCATCGTTTATTTGGATTGTTCCAGAAGAGACAGGTTTTAAAAGACCACCCCTCCCCACGACAGCAGAAAGGGGAGAATCGCCATTCTTCTTTAAAAAGGCAAGTGCCTTTTCAGTCCTCTCCGGAAGTTGCTCTAAAATGGGAAGGCTTTTATTGCTAACTTCCGATAACTCCTCAACCTCTTTTTCCTTGTTTTTAAAGATAGCAAGTTTTGTCCCCGTTGAGCCGGGGTTTATGACAAATATCCTTTTTACATCCATTCTTACCTCCTCAGTAGTTATTCTAATAAGAAATTCTACCAGAATTTGCAAAATATTCAAAAGAGTTTATAATTTTAATTTCTTTTGAGTATGAAGAATATGTTCAGGGTAGAAGAACTAAAAGATTCAAGAAAACTTGCAAAGGTCCTTTCCCTCGTTGAAAATAGGGAAGGGGCATATCTTGACATTTTGAAGGAGTGCTTCAAAGCGTCAAAAAATTCAAGATTGATAGGAATAACGGGTCCTCCTGGTGCAGGAAAATCTACTTTGACTTCCTCAATAATTAAAGAGTTGGTCAAAGAGGGAAAAAGCGTCGCAGTGTTGGCGATTGATCCATCATCAGCCTTTTCAGGTGGGGCATTGCTCGGTGATAGAATCAGAATGATGGATGTTTCTTTAAATAAAAATGTTTTTATCCGTTCTTCGGCAACAAGAGGTGCAATGGGAGGATTGTCTTTATCAACTTCTGATATGATAACTGTTCTTGAGGCGGCTAAATTTGATTATATTTTAGTTGAAACTGTTGGGGTTGGACAGGATGAAATTGATGTAGTAAAGGAGACTGACACTGTTCTTCTTGTACTTGTCCCAGGGCTTGGTGATGATATTCAGGTGTTAAAGGCTGGGGTGATGGAGATTGCGGATATTTTTGTTATAAACAAATCGGATAAAGATGGTTCGGAAAAACTTGAAAGAGAGATTGAGTATAACCTTGCCTTATCTCAAGTTAAAAAGGAGTGGATGCCAAAAGTCGTTAAAACTGTGGCGTCTAATGATATCGGTGTCTCATATTTGATTTCAGAAATGAAGAATCACTATGAATTTTTGGTGAATTCTGAAACTCTTCTAAGAAAAAGGGAAGAGAGATATATTCAAAAATTAAGAAAACTCCTTCTTTCAGGGATTGAAAGCAGAATAAAAATGGGTCCATTAAAAGCCGAAGAGGAGGAGAAGTTCAGAACTGCATTTTTGAAAAGAGAGAAGGACCCTTATACGATTGCTGAAGAGATTGTTGAATCGGTTTTAATGGAGGAAGTATGAAAGTTGATCACATCGGAATAGCCGTTTTTTCAATTGAGAATTCGAGAAAATTTTATGAAACATTTGGGCTAAAGGTTGAGCATATTGAGGAGGTTAAAGAACAAAAAGTAAAAGTCGCCCTATTAAAAATTGGTGAGTCAAGAATTGAACTTCTTGAACCAACATCAAAAGATGGAGCGGTGGGAAAATTTCTTGAGAAAAGAGGGGAAGGGTTGCATCACATTGCTTTTGAAGTTGAAAATATTGATAAAACAATCGATGATTTGAAATTTAGCAGCTATGAAATGATTGATAAGGTTGCAAGAAGAGGAGCGGGCGGAAATAAGATTGCATTTGTCCATCCAAAGTCCACTTCTGGTGTGCTTTTAGAACTATGTCAAAAGGAAATTAATGATGACAAAAAAATTAAGTCCTAAAACAAGAACCACAAAAGAAGTTGTCGTTATCTACCTCAAAGAACCACGAGAAAAGTTGTGGGGAATTCTCCTTGAAACATCATCTTCTGGCGTCTGGTTGAGGGGGCTTGAATTAAACGCCTTTGAGGATTTTGCACATCAAGAGGCATCTGGAAAGGAAAGAATGGTTGGTCCCAATACGATATTTTTCCCCTATTTGAGGGTTGAAAAAATAATAGTCGATGAAACTATGGGTTCTGTTCCCTCTTTGAGCATGAAATTTGAGGAAATTACAAAAAAGAGGGCAAAAGAGAGACTTCTAAAGTGAGTTACGATCCATTTGATAAAACAATCGGAACACTCCTTGATGATATTTTAAATGGATTCAATAATTGCCCAAAAAGAACTCAAAAGATGCTTTTAATTCAACTTTTTGATAAAATATCTTCTTTAGAGATTTTGCTTGATGAAAATAGGATAAAGGGGGATAGTGAAGAGATCAAGAGAATCATTGAAGACAGGTTTGATGTTGTTGAAGAGAAAAGGTTAAAGGAAATTAGAGAGTTTCTTTATAGTGTGATGTCAAAAGAGTTGCCGTAAGATTAAGGAGGTTAAAATGGCTATTAAAGAAGAAGATGCACTTAATTACCATGAGTTTCCAAGACCAGGAAAAATTGAAGTAGTTACAACCAAACCGTGTCTAACCCAGATGGATTTGTCCCTTGCCTACACTCCAGGTGTCGCTATTCCCTGTCTTAAAATCGAGAAAAATCCGGAAGACGCCTACCGTTACACAAACAAGGGAAATTTAGTTGCCGTTGTTTCAAATGGAACAGCGGTATTGGGACTTGGCGACATTGGAGCACTTGCAGGAAAACCTGTTATGGAGGGAAAGGGAGTTTTGTTTAAAAGGTTTGGCCTTGTTGATGTCTTTGACATAGAGATCAATACTCACGACCCTGATGAGGTAATCAAGTTCTGTCAATTGATGGAGCCGACATTGGGCGGCATTAACCTTGAAGACATTAAGGCTCCAGAATGTTTTTACATTGAAGAGACGCTCAAAAAGACTATGAAAATCCCCGTGTTTCATGATGACCAGCACGGAACTGCAATAATTTCAGGCGCTGCACTCATCAATGCCTGTGAACTTGCAGGAAAAGAGATTAAGAAACTCAGAGTTGTCGTTTCAGGGGCAGGGGCAGCCGCTATTGCCTGCACGAAATTTTATGAACTATTGGGTGTTTCTCATGACAACATCATCCTTGTTGACACAAAAGGTGTAATTTACAAAGGAAGAAAAGAGGGGATGAATCCTTATAAGGAGTATTTTGCACAGGATACAAAGTTAAGAACCCTCGCTGAGGCAATGAAAGGGTGTGATGTCTTCCTTGGTTGCTCTGTAAAAGGACTTGTTACTCAGGAAATGGTAAAATCTATGGCTAAAAATCCGATAGTCTTTGCAATGGCGAACCCAGATCCAGAAATTCCATATCCTGATGCAAAAGAGGCACGAAACGACATCATAATGGCGACAGGAAGGTCTGATTATCCAAATCAGGTCAACAACGTTTTGGGATTCCCATTCATTTTCAGAGGTGCTCTTGACGTAAAGGCAACGGCAATAAATGAAGAGATGAAGCTTGCTGCATCTAAGGCGCTTGCTGCTCTCGCCAAGGAGCCTGTCCTTGAAAGTGTTAGGAAAGCTTATGGCGGTGTTGAACTTAAATATGGACCTGATTATGTTATTCCAAAGCCATTTGACCCAAGAGTTTTAGTATGGGAGGCATCGGCGGTTGCAAAGGCAGCCTGTGATACAGGTGTTGCCCTTCACCCAATTGAGGACTGGGATGGATACAAAGCAAAACTTGAAGGGATGATTTTAAAAAGTTAGGTTTTATGAGAACAAGTAGTATCAAAAGTTGTGGATGCAATTAAAAAATGGGGAAGGAAAACCCTTCCCCTTTTATTTTTATTAAAACTAATCAGCCTTAAAAATTTTGTAATGCCAAAAACTAAAGAAAATAAGATGTTTGATTATTGATGGCAATTTTCAATTATCCTAAAAAAAGTTACCGTGGACAAACAACCTTTATCAGGCAATCAAACGCTCCTTCATTACAATTTGAATCTACCACTCTTATCTTAAAGGGGAAATTTCCTGCCTTATCTGTATTTCCGAAAATTGTTCCATCACTTTTTAAAATTAATCCCTCTGGAAGTTCTCCGCTTTCAATCCAGAAATAGTAGGGCTCTTCTCCTCCTATCGCTGAAATATTCTGGTTATAATCTAATTGAGAGATCACGGGAGGGAGATTCTGGTTGATTATTGAGATAGGTAAAGATTGTGACTTTATCTGAATTCTTTTTAAAATACCCTGATTGTCGAGGAAAAAAATTGAATGACACCAAGAATTGGTAACGCATTGTATAAGATTAATCGGCGTTTCCTCTTTACTTAGCGTTGTGATAGCATAAAAATTGCTTCCTTCATTTTCACTTAAATAAATTTTCCCCTCTATGGATTCTTCGTATAAATTTGATCCGACTGCCCACGCAATTTCATCTGGAGAATCTTCAAAGGAAGAAATCGCAGTAACAGGTCCTCCGTAAAGGTTTGCATCGTAAATCAAATCCCAATCCACATCATTATTTGAACGCCATATTCCCTCTTTTGTTACAGCAAAAATAAAACAATCGTTTATAAGAACATTCTTAACACCACCATCGGGAAATTGGTTATCTTTTGGCTCTAAAACTCTTCTCCACCGAACTTTTCCACCACTTTCGTTTTCAATTCCCTTCCAGAGTCCACTTTTACAGGCAGAATAAAGCGTTCGCTCAGAAAAATCTCTTTTATCTAAAACCACTTTGTAGCAGTAATTCCCAAAATCATCTGATGGAATTTGCCCCTCCAAAGTTGTTCCATATCCGCCGCTTATATGTTCAAATGAAGAAGTTAATTCTTGAGGGGATGATGCTTTTGCGTTAAGTTTTTTATTCCTCCATATTCCAGCATCACTTGATAAATAACCCCATATTTCATCACCTACCGACTTAATTGCGGTTGAGGTAAAGTTTGATGTGCAGAGTTTGAAGTTTGAATTTAAGTATCCTTCTTCAATCCAGCAATAGTTCTTATAAACAAAATCTCTTTTGTCATTTCTTCTTAGCGTAATAAATGTGCTTCCAGAGTAAAAAAAAGCAAAATTATCATTTAAAATCTCTAAATTTCTATTTCCAATTTTTTGGCAATAATTTTCATAAATTAGTTCCCTTTGATCAGAATAAAGATATCCGTCATTAAAAACACGAAAAGATGTTAATCCTGTAAAAAGAGCGGTAAAATCATAAACGACTTGATTTGTCCATTGTGCTTTAAAAGGATTAAATGAAATCATCTTCAGTTCTGTATGATAAACACCCTGTTTATCTTTATAGAAATTGATGTAATAAATTCCGATATTACCCTCACTTAAATCAACAACCTCAAAATCAAAAGTTACAACTCCATCAAAGACAATCCATTTTTTTGTTGCAACATTGTACGAGAGTAAAGTTCCTTGATTGTAGGAAGGGGTTGCACTCAACACAAAAAGCCAATCTCCTCTCTTTTTGATTTGACGGGAAGGTCCATTGTAACCATAAGGCAATCTTCCATTTGCCACAACTTTAAAAACCCATTCATTGTTTTCATCACTGCCATCGCATTTTGCAAGAACTGAATATGGTAAATGGCATCGCTCAAGAGGTTCGTTGTAGTTGTCCCCATACTCCTGAACTTTGGTAAGCACCGAATAGAATGTCAATCCTTCTTGAGAATAATAAACAGGAGATAAAAAGTGCCATTTTGATTGATGCGACTTATGTTTTAGAGTGCACAAATCCTTAAAAAAGGAGGTATCAAAATAAACATTATCAACCAGGCAATGAAATTTATCATCTGGATCAAAGATTTTCATTTTTGTCGTGGTATGACAGGCAGGGTAATCGCAATCATTAATAAGCCCATGGTCATCCGTTTCAAAATAATCATTAGAATCGGGAAGAAGAGTTAAACGAAGATCTCCTCCCCAATACCACGGACGATCGCTATATTGCCAGCAACCCTGCTGATTGCCTTTGTTTGGACATTTTAGTTGAAGTGTAGTTGCAAAGCAAGAGTTAAGTCTCAAAGGAAACATAGTATTTTCATAGATGCTCATTTTTTTTGTCTTATAGTTGAGATTTCCTAAAAAAACTGGCTGTGCTCCAACCTGTCCATTTGATGTTAGATAAATATAGTTTTCTTCTTTATTGCTAAAAATTCCATTTGTCCCATCGGTGAACCTGTAGGTAAGATTTTTAAGCCCCGGACCTTTTTCGCAAATATTTATAGGTTGCCATATCTCACCGCCATCAGTAGATAGAAATGGTGCCCCACTTACCCCTTCACGATTGGTTCCTAAAAGTAAAGTGTTTCCTGAAGGGTCAAAAGGGGAAAAGGTTAAACGGGTGGCATAGCCGTTTTCTATTCCTGGAAAGGATGCCCTCTCCAAAAGTCCTTTACCTATTTCTTTCCAATTATACCCACCGTTTATGCTTTTCAACAACTTACCCGACGCATAAACATAAATAATTTGAGAATTGAATGGGTTAATAGCAAGCCATGGGTGGGATTGGTAAAAATAGTCATATCTTGCCGGGTCAAAAATTGTGGGCCATACCTGCTCATGAGACGGTTCCTGACAGAGAGCATTGACAATCGTAAAAAAAACAATCAATAAAAAAAAGGTAACTTCTTTTTTATTTTTGGAGAACCTCAACAACCTCAATTCCACTTATCCTCCAGCCTTTATCTTCCTTTTTTAGAGTGAATAAAACTTCGCTCACATTTTTTAAATCACTGTAAATTTCACCACTTGTATCAATCAAAACAGTCGCATCGCAAGTAGCACTTATATTATCATCAATTTCTATATTGAAATCGGTTATCTTTACATTAAGGCTTTTGACTGATTGCATCAGTGAAATGTAACCTCTTTCAATTTCTTCAATTGAGACATCTCTTTTAAAGTTATATTTATCATACTTTAAAAAGACAATTTTAGAAAATATTTTTTCTCCATTCTTAGACTTTACAGCAAAGACAAGAGGGTTTTCATCTCCCTTTTTTTCAACCCATTCGCACCCTCTTTTTAAAACCCTTTTTATTTTTCTTTTTTCGGTTGGATAAAAAAGAACAGTAGCCATCAGAATCAGTGCTACTATTGAACCTATTATGAAAGCCCTTTTCTTCACCATATCAACTTCCCCAAAATTCTTTTCTTTGAAACCTCACCAAAATCGTGGCTTTCAATTGGAACTCCTCTGTTATCCCCAACCACAAAAACTTTCCCTTTTTCTACAACCTTTCCCTCATATTCCCAATCGCATTCATCTTTGACATAATCCTCTTTGAATTGAACGCCATTGATGTAAAGGGAACCGCCTTTGAATGAAACCTCTTCTCCTTCCAATGCGACTATCCTTTTTAAAAGGAGAACCCTTCTTCCCGCCATTTTTATTGCAACGATGTCTCCTCGTGATGGGGCTCTGAACCAATAAACGACAGGAGTAATGAAATGAAGAGAACCATCTCTTAAAGTTGGCTCCATACTTTTACCTTTCAACTTTATCGGAATAATTAAAAAGTAGAAAATAAGAAAGGTAAGTATCGCAAGAAACGCAACTCTTATAAAAAGGGCTCTGGACAGCGTTGGAAAAAAGAAATTTTTTAAAGTCTCCTTAAAAGCCATAAACTATTTTAACACCTTTTAATCAAGTGAATAAAATTCTTTAAAGTGAATATAATTTTTATTCATTTTAGGTAGCATTTGCCTTAAATTTTTGTAATATATTGATAATACAAGAGTTACAATTTTGGCGGAAAAGAGATTACTTTCAACTAAAATTTTTAAATGAAATAGTGAATAATTTTTATATTCACTTTTTGCCTTTTCAAAAAAATGCTAACACTTTGATTATTAAAGATTTAGTCAATTTTCCGTCTGTTGGCACGCTCTTTGCTATATATAATTGCGGATGCCGAAAGGCACCAAATTTTAGAAGAAGATAGGAGATACGAAAATGGATAGATTAAAAGTTTTAGTGGTAGATGATGAACCAAATATCATTCAAAGCGTTGGAAAGATTCTTGAGAAAAAAGGTTATGAGACTGTTGCCTGCAAAAATGGCGAAGAGGCTCTAAAAGAGATTAGAAATGGAGAGTTCAATCTGGTTGTAGCAGACCTTATGATGCCCAAGGTTTCTGGGCTTGACCTTTTGAAAACAGTCAGGAACGAAAACAGGGAATTACCTTTCTTGATCATCACAGGTTATCCTTCAATCAATTCAGCGGTAGAAGCCACAAAGTATGGTGCGGGTGGGTTTCTACCAAAACCTTTTACACCACAGGAACTTGATGAAGCAGTAGAAAAAGCCCTTGGAGGGACGAAAGAGTACAAGGCTTCAGACACACTTCCAGAATCTGAAATGATTGATGTTGATATGCCATTTGATGCAAGAGAGGTTGCAAGAGCCACTTCAACTGAATATGTAGAGAATCTTACAAGATCAGATGTCCCGGTTGCCCATATCCATAAAGAGGAAGTTGCATTAGATTTTTGCCCGAAAGGTCAAAGAAATTGCAAAAAGTATTTGAAATCAGGCGAATGCAAGGATATCTGCCCATTTGTTGCAAAGGCTCAAAAACTGGCAAAGGCTCAATCTCAAAAACTTGCCGATGATGCAATAGATGTTGATATGCCATTCTCCTACTCAGAAGTTAGCGAATATACAAACGAAGCCTACGCAATGTCTCTCGGGGGCTCAGATATGCCGATAGTTGGTCATTACAGAAAGGCTCTCAAGGCTCAGAATGCTTTAAGAATCCTTGTAGTTGATGACGAGGCGGTTGTTGTCAACAGCGTAAGGAAAACTTATGAGAGAAGAGGATTTGTCGTTGAGTCCGCCTTCAATTCAAAGGATGCCCTTTCAAAGGCACAGTCTTCAAAGTATCACCTTGTTATTGTTGATATGAAACTTGGAAACGAAAATGGGCTTGACCTTATACCAAAATTAAAGAAAGTTTCACCCGAATCAGCGGTTATCGTTCTGACGGGCTTTGCTTCAATTGAAAGTGCAGTTGAATCAGTAAGAAGGGGTGCCGATGACTACCTTGCAAAACCCTTCACCCCTGAAGAGTTATACTCCATAACCGAAAAGAACCTCAAAGTAGCATAATTAAAGTTTTCAAAATAAAATTCATAGCCTCGCCCGAAAGGGCGAGGTTTTTTATATTTCCCAGAGGTAGCAACTTGCATAAGACCTATAAGGAATCCACTTTTCTCCAATCTTTTTTGTCTCATCAAAAGAAAGAATCTTATCTCTTTTTAACAAAATTGAAAGTTTTTTTCTAATCCCGTAATCGTTAAAGGGCCAGATATCCTCTCTTTTTAGCCCGAATATCAAAAACATATAGACAGTCCACACTCCAATTCCCTTAATTTTTGTTAATTTAGAAATGATCTCCTCGTTACTCAATTCCTTTATTTTATTTAAGTTAAGTTCCAAGAAGGCAACCTTTTTTGAAAGTTCAATTATGCACTGGCATTTTGAAGTTGAGATTCCCATTTTCCTTAAATCTTCAATTTTTAGTCTTGAAACATATTGAGGGATATTTTTAATTTTGACTTCATTTTCGAATCTTTCATAAATTTTTGTTGCTGCAATTGGTGAAAGTTGTTGACTTATAATTGCCTCAATTAAAGCCAGATAACTCCCCCTCTTACCGTAAATGTTCAATGTCGGAAGAGGACAGTTTTTTGCAACTTCGCCGAGGATTTCATCTTTTATAAAAAATTCTCTAATTACTTTCTTATTACTCATTTTTTATTTTAGCACAGAACGCTTTCTCTTTAAATTAAAATTGGTTGACCCAAAATCTAATATTGATTTGCATCTTGATTTGAC